>RDXH01000052.1 GCA_004292745.1 Oscillatoriales cyanobacterium
ATGAGAGCGTTGAGAAAGCTGATTAGAATATCTTTGCTTTCTGAGGAACCGAAGATTTTTTTGAAGGCGTAATCGGTTTTTGGGTTGATAAATATCATAGTTTGAATTAGGTTGTAGAGGTAACATTAGTATTTTATCTCTGTCAAACTGCTGATTTTTTTTCAGGTGATAGCTTGATATTTTCCGGCAAATGTGCATTAGCCATAGCCAACACAGGCTCATCACTGTGGTGTTCCTCATCGATCGGAATTTGGCAAGAAATCAGTTCGGTGACAATCCGATCGCCCAGTGCATCTTCCCAATCCTGCAACTGTTCCCTTGCCTTAATCGGTGTATTCACGGCAACATCTACGCCCATTTGCTGAAGGTTGAGGCTGTGGGCTTGCGATCGACGATTAACACACTCCACCAGCCAAACGCTCAATCCGACTGCCGCCATCAAAGGCAAAACAATCCGGTAATCTCTAGTCAATTCAAACATCAACAGAATCGCTGTCAAAGGTGCTCTAGCACTACCGGCGAGCACCGCAGCCATTCCCACCATGGCATAAGCAGGAGGTGCAGCAACGCGATCGGCCAAAGCCGGCACCATCGTCAAAAAGATGCCATAAGCCGAACCCAGGGAAGCACCCAAAAACATCGCCGGAGCAAAAATGCCACCCACCAAACCGCTACCGAGGCTGATTGCTGTCACCGCCAGTTTCACGAATAACAACAGCAGCAGCAAAGGCAAAGAAAACTCAACATCTTGAAGCATGGCTTGGACTGTTTCATAGCCAACCCCCAAAACTTGAGGTAACACCAAAGCTACTAAACCAACGCAAGCACCACCGATAATTGGGTGAATCGGCCTCGGCACTCGTCCCAGCCAACCAAATCCCAGGACTTTTCCGTGAAAACAACGTTCTGCCAATTGAATGGCCTCGGTGTAGGCTAGGGAGACACCACTAGCCAAAACCCCTAATCCCATATAAAAAGGCAATTCTAAGGGACTACGCACATCATAGACAGGCAAAGCAAAAGCAGGCTGAGCGCCCAAACAAATTTGAGCTAAAAGCGCCGAAACTACCGCAGCTAGCAAAACAACACTGACTGAGGATGTGGCGAAAGTGCTGCCGAGGACGACTTCTAGGGCAAAGAATACTCCAGCGATGGGAGCGTTGAAACCGGCAGATAAACCGGCGGCCGCACCAGCACCCAGGAGCAAGCGCTGCCTTTCTGGGGAAAGTTGCAAAACTTGAGCCAGCAGCATTCCAAAGTTGGCGCCGATTTCGACGCTGGGGGCTTCTGGGCCCAGGGAAGCGCCGGTGCCTAGGGAAACGGAGGCGGCCACCATTTTAGTGATGGGTTTGAGGGGGGAGAGTTCTTGCAAGCCGCGAGTGGCGGCGATGAGGGAAGACATATTGGGGCCAAAATCCCGAAACCTCCAGCGCATTAAGCCGATGACGAGTCCGCCAAGGGTGGGAATGCAGGCTAGTGTCCAAGGCCCTGAAGAGGAAATTACCCCCATGAAGTCTTCCAGCATCAGGGTGTGGATCAGATGGATCAGATAGTGAAAAGTGATGACACCCGCACCAGTGACTCCCCCGATGACTAGGGAGAGGATGAGTAGGAGGGTTTCGGGACTGGGGTGCAAGCGGTTGAATATCGGGCTCAGCAGGGAAGCATCTGGAGTTTGTGCGGTTGGGCCGGGCGGCTCCAAGTCTACAGGATGGAGGAGTCTCATTTAGGGATTAATTCTTCTGTAAGAATTTAGATAAATATTACATTTTATTTCTTATTTTAATTTTGAGTGATTTTAGTGGAATTGACAACTAAATTAAGAGTGATTTTAAAGAGGATTTTTGGTGGTGGTGACTTGGTGGGAAAGGGACTTAACAGAGGAGCTGCTAAACTTAACAGAGGATCTGCTAATTTGAGTTGAAGATTGTATGCCTCACTACATTTAATCTTTCAGGAATTGGGCAAGAAGGTGGCTTGAGTATATTTACGCATTTAGACAGTTGTTTAGATTGGTTGTTGAGTTGGCGGAATTCTTGGTTTGGGTTTGCCGATCGACATTAGCGGATCGCCCATAGTTGTAATTTTCCAGGGAGCCGATTGTAACTGCCGCGCTGCGATTAAAAATGGAGCCGATCGCAAAAGTCGATCGACGATTAATTTCGGCGGAATAAATGCCGATAAAAAAGGTTCATTAACACTGCCAACATAGGCATAAGCGCCATTTTCTAACCACCGTCCAGCAACGGTATTTTTATCGTCTGGTGCTGCGGCAGACCAACTGTGTATCATGTGTACAACTGCGGGAAATTTGAGTTGTGGGATGTCTTTTACTAAAGCATCGCCGTTGCCAACTTGGAATGAATTTGGATAGCCTTTGGAATTCATCAAAATCAAGTCAAATTCCCATGGTTTTGATGCCAAACTTCGCCATTTATTGAGGCTAGATTCGGGTTTTTCCACTAATTCTACTTCTAAATATAGTGTTTTTAATCCGCTAGCTGCTGAGTTCATTTCATATTTTGCCCAACTTCCTTCCTGGGGGTAACTATCATAAAGCAGGGCTGTTTGAGCATCGAGAAATATGGAACACATGACTTGATAAATCGATCGCACTGAGACACCGTAAATCCAGCCGGCGACAGCCCAGCGATCGCCGTTGGGGTGACGCCCCAAACCGTCAGTAACGGCTAATTGTTCGTCTGGTTGGTCTGGGGATTGATATTTGACTGCTAATTGGCGTACCATGGTCAAAGTGTCGATCGCATCGCCGAGTTGAGCATAAACATATCCAGTAGATTCGACTGCTGTGGTAACTGCGGTTTGCAGAGTTTGCCACTGTTGCTGATTGAGAGTATCATTAGGCTTTCCGAAGTTACCTTCTAAAAATACTAAAGGTTGACCGCGGGCGGCGGCTAAGGCGACTGCTGCTGTCCTTGCTGGATCGTTTTCAGATGTGATTACTACTCCTGGCGGTTCCCACCCCAACTCCATCCATTTGGCTTTTAAAGTTTGAGAATCTGTGCAATTCCAGGCTGCTGCTGATGCCTTCAGCATCAATTGTTGAAGTTTTTGAGTTTTTGGCAGTTGCTGTTTGATGCTGGGTAAACGGACTATTTCATCGGCTTGGAAGCGATGGAGAAACATGGGCGTATATTTGTTATCTTCGATCAGAATTGGCCAATGTCCTTTGAGGTTCCATTTTTGGATGGCTGCTAAGAATGTGGCTTCGTCTGGTACTAAAACTATGCGGTTAACAATGGGTATGTTGTCGCGAAGGATGTGGACTCGGAGGCCTGTTTGAACTGGCCAGGGTTCTTGTGTTGCTGATGGGGGCAGTTCAAAGGGTTTTTTGAGGAAACTACAAGCCGTTAATGTATGTGATAAGCATAGCAATAGTGCGATCGCCAGTAATTGAAATTTTAACCGTTTTTTCATAGTAATCAGCAGTCATGAGTGATATCAATTCCGGTTGTATTGGAATGATTTAACCGCGAAGGCGCTAAGGACGCGAAGGAAGAGAAGAGAGGATTTTATATCAGCGTAAGAAGGAAGAGTAAAAAAAATGAACTGGGGTGCATCTGTGTTTTTCAAATATATTCGTAGGGGCGAAGCATGACCGCAGACAATTTATTAGTGATAACCAGAGATTTATAACCGGAATGCTTCGCCCTTACCAAATCGGGATGCTCCCATGAACTGTAGGTTAGGTAGAGGGAATTCAAACCGAACCTACAGTGAACAGTTAACCGTCATCAGTCAAAAATCAACTGATTTATTCTTGCCAAGGACGAGTCATTAATTCTAGTTGGTTGACTTCATCTTGGCTCAAAGTCCAGCCTAATGCACCGGCATTTTCTGCGGCTTGTTTTGCTGTTTTTGCGCCGGGAATGGGGATGACTCCCTTTTTAGCGATTAGCCAGTTGAGGGCTACTTGGGCTGGGGTGCGATCGCGCTTTTTGCCCATTTTCCGCAGAGTGGACATGACTAATTCGATGTTTTTGAGGCCTGTTTTGCTGAAGCGCGAGTCAAATTTACGGGCACCTGTAGGTTGTTCTTCTGCACTATATTTGCCTGTGAGCAATCCTTGGGCTAAGGGACTATAAGCTAAAATTGTGACTCCTAATTCGCGGGCTGCGCTGACAATTCCTTGTTTTTCTACTTGTCGCGATAGCAAGGAGTAACGGACTTGATTTGTGGCTAAAGGAACGCCTCTATTTGCTAATATTTTGTGGGCTTCGCGCATCTGTTCTACGGTGTAGTTACTGACTCCGACTGCTTGGATTCTGCCTTGTTTGACTTCATCCGCTAAGGCGTTCATTAGGGTTTCTTGACTCAGTAAAAATGAGAAGGGCCAGTGTACTTGGTAGAGGGCTATTTGTTCTACTTGCAAGCGTTTTAAGCTAGCACTCAAGGCTTCGGAAACTGATTTTCCGGTGATGCGCCAAGGTACGGGACCGAATTTTGTGGCTACTTGCACTGGTTGGCTGGTTTTTTTGATAAACTGCCCTAGTAATTCTTCAGACAAGCCGTTACCGTAGACTTCGGCGGTGTCGAAGAAGTTGACTCCGGCGTCTAGGGATGTATTGAATGCTGCTTCTACTTCTGCCGGGCCGTAGTTGCTGCCATAATTCCAAAATAGCTTATCCCCCCAAGCCCAAGTTCCGACGCAGAGGGGAATGACGGCGGGGCCGTTTTGTCCTAGGGTAATGGTTGTCACGGTTGGTAAATCCACAGTTATTGATTCTCTTTATTTTTATATGAATTTATACGAATAATCCGATTTCAGCTTCTAGCCTGGGAAAGAATGGGGACGAGTTGCGATATCTCAGGTACGATAAATCCAAATGTTGTATTTATTTGAATTGTTATGTCGATCGACGGTTTACCAGATTCAAGATTAACAGATTCTGCCACTGTTGGGTTCAAAAGGGTTAACCTGCTGACTATGTTCCGCCTGGGCTTGTTTCAGATGGGCTTGGGTATGATGTCGATTTTGACCCTGGGGGTGCTCAATCGGGTGATGATTAAGGAGTTGGCGATTCCGGCTACTGTGGTGGCTGCTACTCTGGCTATGCACCAGTTTGTCGCCCCGGCTAGGGTGTGGTTCGGGCAAATGTCTGATGCTAAGCCTTTGTTTGGCCATCACCGCACTGGTTATGTGTGGCTGGGTGGGGTTTTGTTTGTGATTTCGGCTTTTTTCGCGGTGCAGGTGATGTGGCGCTTAGGCGATAGTTTGCAGGCTGTGGGATGGACTACTCCTACCTATGGTTGGGTGGGTTTGTTGGGTTTGATTTTTGCAGTTTATGGTATTGCGATTTGTTCGAGTTCGACTCCTTTTGCTGCTTTGTTGGTGGATGTTTCGGATGAGGAAGATAGATCCAAGTTGGTTGGTGTTGTGTGGTCGATGTTGATGGTTGGTATTATTATTGGGGCGATTGTTAGCAGCGGTTTGCTTAAACAAATTGATGGGGATGTCCCACGGGAGGTTTTGCAGGCTTCGATTAATGGTTTGTTTGTGAAGGTGCCGGCGCTGGTTTTGTTTTTGGTGGGGGTTTCTACTTTTGGGGTTGAGAAAAAGTATTCGCGCTATGGATTGCGATCGTCGGCAGTTAATCGTGAAGATAAAATTACCCTGGGAAGTGCTCTGCGGATTTTGACTGCTAGTCGCCAAACGGGTTTATTTTTTACTTTCCTATTGATTATGACAATTTGTTTGTTTATGCAGGATGCGGTTTTGGAACCTTACGGCGGGGAAATTTTTAAGATGCCGATTTCGGAAACTACGCGGTTGAATGCTATTTATGGTACTGGTGTGCTGTTTGGTTTAAGCGCCACGGGTTTTTTGATTGTGCCGCGAATTGGTAAGCAAAATACGATTAGGTTGGGCTGTTTGGCGGTGGCGGTTTGTTTTGGTTTAATTATTTTATCGGGATTTACTGGGAATCCGATTTTGTTTAAGTTGGCTTTAATGTTGTTTGGGCTGGCTTCGGGAATTACGACGACGGGGGCTTTGAGTTTGATGTTGGATTTGACTGCGGCGGAAACTGCGGGGACTTTTATTGGGGCTTGGGGTTTGTCTCAGGCTATGGCGCGGGGTGTCGCGACGGTTAGCGGTGGTGCTATTTTGGATTTTGGCAGGAGTTTGTTTGGGGTGCCGATGCTGGCTTATGGGTTGGTGTTTATGGTGCCGGCGCTGGGTATGGTGGTGGCTGTTTGGCTGTTGGGAAGGGTTGATGTGCAGGAGTTTCAGGATAATGCTAAAAGTGCGATCGCCACTATTCTCGAAAATGAACTAGACTAAGGTTTGGCTGTTGGCTGTAGTAACAAATAACCCATAACCAATAACAAATCACCAATAACAAATAACGCATAACTAATGAAAGATTTTTGGGATTCTATTTTAAGTTTTGCACAACATACTGTATATCGCGTTGGACAGCAGTTGTTACAAGATTTTGGTACGACGCAAGCTGATGAGAAGGATGACGGGAGTTTGGTGACGCAATCTGATAATTGGGCGGATGCGGAGATTAGAAGTGCGATCGCCTCTACTTTTCCCAGTCATGGTATCTTGAGCGAGGAGGGAGAACACGTTTTCCCTGATACTGAATGGTGTTGGATTGTTGACCCTGTAGATGCTACCACTAATTTTGCTAGGGGAATTCCAATTTGGGGTATTTCTCTGGGTTTATTGTATCGCGGAACTCCGGTTTTTGGCTGTGTACATTTGCCACCATTGAGTCAAACTTTTCATGGTTTTTTTGCCGGAGATTTTGTCGAGAAAAATCTCTTGACAGATATCCCACAAGGTGCTTTTTTAAATGGGAAGCCCATTCGTCCCACTGCGGATAAAATGAGTGGTAATCATTTGTTTAATTTGTGTTCCCGTAGTGTGGGAATTGGGCCTCATCTTCCCAGCAAAGTACGGATGTTGGGAATGGCTACTTATAATTTTTTGACTGTGGCTTCGGGTGCGGTTTTGGGAGGTGTGGAAGCTACTCCGAAAATTTGGGATATTGCTGGGAGTTGGGTAATCGTTAAAGCTGCGGGTGCGGTTTGGCTACCGCTGGATTCCCAGGCAATTTTTCCCCTGGAAGTGGGGAAAAATTACGCTAGGGTTTCTTATCCGACTTTGGTGATGAATCGGCAGGAGTTGGTGTCGATATTTTTGCCTTTTGTGGAGGCTTGGAAGCAGAAAAAATTGGGAAATTAAATACTGTTTTAGGCGCTGAGTTTTGCCAATATTCCAGCAAGTTTACCGCCCAGATGTTGTACGGCTTCCTGTTGTTTGGCATCTTTCAGGGTACCATCAGGATTGAATGCTTGAAAAGCTTGGGGAATTGCTTTTTGATCGGGAATCACCATGACGTTAATATTCTCCAAAAGCGATCGCAAATTAGCCAATCCCCGCATACCTCCTAAACCTCCGGGAGAAGCGCTCATAATGGCTGCTACTTTATTGTTGAAAGCAGCCAGCCCTGCTTCTGAGGGTTGCGGGCGAGATGCCCAATCGATCGCATTTTTGAGCACTGCGGTAATGGAACTGTTGTATTCTGGAGAAGCAATCAAAAGTCCTTGATGTGCTATCATCAATTCTTTGAATTTCAGAACATTGTCAGGAAGTCCTTCTGCTGCTTCTAAATCTTCATCAAATAGGGGCATTGGGAAATCTCGCAAATCTATATAGGTGACTTCTGCCCCTGCGTTTCTAGCCCCAGTCGCTGCTACTTTGACCAGCATTTTGTTATAAGATGCTGTCCGGGTACTTCCGGCAAATGCGAGAATTTTTGGTGGATTGCTCACGGGTAGTTCTTAATGGTTTGGTTGACTAAATGTAATTTTTGTGGCATGATTATATCATAATAAGGCGCTGGATGTCTTATTCCTTAAGATATATTTTACTACTCAATGGGATGGGAGCATCCCGATTGTGTAAGGGCGAAGCATGACCGCAGACAATTTATTAGTGGTAACCAGAGATTTAAAGCGGTCATGCTTCGCCCCTACGAATATATTTGCAAAACACAGATGCACCCAATGCGATCTATCTAATAATTTGATTAATAGCAAATAACAAATAACCAACAACAAATAACCAACAACAAATAACAACTAACAAATAACAACTAACAAATAATATAAAAAAAACCTGGCTGGTGTGACGGAGGAGTCTCCCACACCAGCCGTGGGGTTTGTAGTAAAAATAACCGACCGATGACCGATAACTAAAGTGTGCCTTGGTGAATGCAGTTTCTGCAATCTGCGATCGGGCTATTTAATTTTGCCCGATCGGGTGATGCGGTGTGTGGGACATTGGTATAGTGTGAGGCGATTTTCTGTAAATCAGTTGTCCCTCAACTATAGTAGATTGAGGTTGTAGAACATAATATCAAATCCGGTACCATCTGAATTATTCATCTCTCTATTCTCTCACTCTGTGTCCTCTGTGTTCTAGTAAGGTTAAATCACCTGACGATGTAGCCGGAAACGATATATTCACCGATCGCACCGATCGCCCAAACCCCCAATAATTCAGCCCAAACAACCAAATATAGCAATCGCCTTAACAGCCTTGGCGATTCCTATACCAGAGCCCCCACTTCTTAAAGAAGTCGGGGCTCCCTAGCCACCGTCTTGGCTGTCGCTATATTGAATTTTCTTCCCTTGAACCTCCCTCACTTAATGTTGACGCAGCCTGAGATTTTTTGCTAATAATTTCATGATTTTTATCCTCCAATGAATTCGACTGTTTCTCCCCTTTTATTTCAGATTGCCGATTTTTCAACTTAACTTTACCAGCCGAACTTTTAGCCTGAATTTTATCTTTCACACCTTTAGTCTTAACTTCCCCTTTAGCACCTTTTGACTTAACCTTCAATCCAAAACCTTGAGATTTATTGCCCTTAGCCGCAGGGGATTTTTGTTCCATTGCAGGCTTCTTAAACTCCTCATCTAACTGGTCTAGAATTTCCTCTTGTTCGGGAGTATGTTTCGCTGCTTCCTCTAAATTTCGGGGATTGTATTCATCCACCAACCGGGCTAACAATTCCGAAATTGACATTCCGGCTGCGGCTGCTTTTTTAGATAAAAGAGCGTAGGTGTCGGTTTTAATCTTAATTTGTTTGAGCCGCAGTTCGGGATTGTTATCAACCGTTTCGCTAATAGTAACTGCGGTAATCTTTTCTTTTGGCACTACATCCACAACTTCTTGCCATTTTTCCTCCAAAGGACAGTCGCCATATTGGTCAGTGACTGCGTGTTTAAATAAAGGGACAACCTGAGCAACACAACTAGGTAAAATCTCAAATCCGGCTTTAATTAACCGCAGACAAATCCCCGCTGCTTTGATGATTTGCGTACAGTAAAAATACTGCCTACCTAATGCTTGTTCGCAGTAATTTTTAAAGGTTTTGAACTGGTCTTTATACAATCGTAATCTTCGGATTGCGTCCAACATGATTCCTTGGCGCACATAGTCTAGGAATCCCCTTTTTATTTCGCCAGTTAGGTAGTCTAAATCGTGAAATGGTGATTGATTCTGGATTTCTTCTTCAAAGTCTAGAAGCGGGCCTGCAAAGTGAAAGTTGAAGGCGACATCGCCTACATAGAAGTTGTCAGTGGATGTGGGCATAATCGGGAATAGTTCGGGGAAGCGAAGGATATCACAGAAATAGTGCGATCGCCAATTGCAGAAAAGTCTTTGTCTTAATGTTGGATACTTTGATACAATAAACCAAAGCGTTTCCACCGTCCGGCTACACAAGCCAACTTTTCGTTGTCCTATATTTAAAAGCATACTTGTAAAACTTTGTCTTGTCAACAAGTTTGCTTGTAAATTTCTATGATATGTCTAAAAAGAAACAAGCTCAAGAGTCCAAAGATATACCAGCACTGCAAATATTGCGAGAAGCTGCTGGTTTGTCACAATCGGCTTTAGCCAAGCAAATTCCTGATAAAACGGGCGCAAAAACTCTAACTCAGCAAGCAATCAGCAATTGGGAACGGGGAATAGATGAACCCGAACTCACAATTGTTCAGATGAAAGCCCTTTGCGAAGCTCTCGGAAAAACGCTGAACGATTTACCTAACGACTTAGGCCCACCAAATCGTGACTAATATCAAATCCGATCGCGATCGCGATCTTTAATTTTTTTAAGTCGAACTTCGTAGGTGACAAAGTTTTGGCAAACTTCGGGAGGATAGCCTTCTACTCTACAGCCTACAGCGTCTCCGAGGCACTGACCGATCAAGCAGCCTCTAAATTGTTCTAGACGCGGTACAATCATTTATCTGGCTTTAATTATGTCGATCTAATCTTATGTTAAATCCCCAACTTTTTTAAGAAGTCTAGAATCTGCGTCAATCCGTTGGTATCGTCCTGTATTCATCTCCCTCTTCTCGGACTCTGCGGTTTAATCATTCCGAAACAACCATAACTTGAAAGGACACGGCAAATGCCGTGTCCCTACAAATTTCACCCGAAATTAACCAAGTTGGCGATTACTTAATGAACAGCATTTCCTGATAAGTAGGCAACGGCCACAACTCATCAGCGATTTCAGCTTCCAAAGCATCCGCATACTGGCGAACCTCATCCATCAAAGGACGAATTGTTTGGGAAGCATACTGCATATGCTCTTCTGTCGAACCAAAATCATGCTTGCTCAAAGAATCAGTTAACTTGCTAGCACAATCCATCATCGATTTAACCAAGGTAGCTACTGTTTGGGCAGTTGCTTTGTCCAGGTCAATGCCAATCTCTTTCAAACCAGCAATAGTGTTAGAAAGATCCGACAAATAACTCACGGCTGCTGGATAAATGATGGTTTTTGCCATGCTGACTACCAGTTTCGCTTCAACTTCAATAGCCAGCAAATACTGCTCTGCATAGACATCGAAACGGCTTTCCAATTCAACAGGAGTCAACACACCTGTCTTTTCAAACAAATCTTCAATGTATTCTGCTTTCAACACGGGCAAAGCATCGGCAGTAGTCCGCAAGTTAGCTAAACCGCGTTCTTCAACGGCCATTTTGTGCCATTCTTCAGAATAGCCATTGCCACCGAATACCACAGCACCATGCTCGTCCATGACTTCTTTCAGGGCGTTTTGGATGGCACCATTTAGTTCAGTTCCTTTTGCCAAATCGCTTTCTAACTTGTTAGCAACCCAGTCCAAAGAATCTGCCAAAATTGTATTCATTGCCACCAAGGGGCCGGAAACAGATTGACCGGAACCTACAGCACGGAATTCAAAACGGTTGCCAGTAAAAGCAAAGGGTGATGTCCGGTTTCTGTCGCCGGCATCTTTTACGAAAGTAGGCAGTGTTTCTACGCCTAAATTCATGATTCCGCGACCTTGAGAACCCTTAATTCCGCCCTGGCGAATTTGATCGAAGATATCTTCTAATTGCGAACCCAAATAGACAGAGATAATCGCTGGCGGAGCTTCATTAGCACCCAAGCGGTGGTCGTTGCTGGCAGTTGCAACTACGGCGCGCAACAAAGGGCCGTATTTGTGTACGCCGCGAATTACAGCACCGCAGAACACTAGGAATTGTATGTTAGAGTGCGGTGTATCGCCTGGGTCTAATAAGTTCCCTTGAGTTGCATTCCCAATAGACCAGTTAACGTGTTTGCCGGAACCGTTAATGCCTGCAAACGGTTTTTCGTGGAGCAAGCAAATAAAACCATGTTTCTTCGCGGTGTTGCGCAGAATTGTCATGGTTAATTGTTGGTGGTCGCTGGCAACGTTTGCTGCTTCAAAAACTGGTGCAATTTCAAATTGACCTGGTGCTACTTCGTTGTGGCGGGTTTTGGCGGGAATTCCGAGGCGATACATTCTTTCTTCTACTTCTTGCATGAAGATTTGAACGCGCTCTGGAATTGCTCCAAAATAGTGGTCGTCAAATTGCTGACCTTTGGCTGGAGGTTTGCCAAACAAAGTGCGACCTGCTAAGAGTAAATCGGGACGATTGTTGGCAAAGTTGGCATCTATTAGGAAGTATTCTTGTTCGGCACCGCAACTGGAATTTACGGGGGCGACTTCGGTATTTCCTAATAGTTTCAAAACGCGGGTTGCTGCTTTGTTCATGGCGGCAATGGAACGCAACAGCGGTGTTTTCTTGTCTAATGCTTCGCCTGTCCAGGAGATGAAAACAGTGGGAATGCACAATGTCATGCCGTTGTCTGTTTCCATGACATAGGCTGGGCTGGTGACATCCCAGGCTGTGTATCCGCGAGCGGCGGCGGTGGAACGGATGCCGCCGTTGGGGAAGGAGGAGCCGTCGGGTTCGCCTTGTACTAGCAGTTTGCCGGCAAATTCTGAGATGACTGAACCATCGCTTTGTACAGAGATGAAACCGTCGTGTTTTTCAGCGGTGCTGTTGGTGAGGGGGTAGAATACGTGGGCGTAGTACAGTGCTCCTTTGGAAATAGCCCAGTCTTTCATGGCTACTGCAACTACGTCAGCTACGGATTCGTCGAGTTTTTTGCCGGTTTGAATTGTATTTTTTACTGATTTAAAAATACTTTTGGGCAGACTCTCTTGCATCTTGCTGAGAGTGAAGACATCTGTTGCCCACATATCTTCTAGTCGTTTCGCAGGCTGGGTAGGTGTCAGTTGGCGGTTGACGATTTGGGAAATTGCTTGAACGCGGGATTCGTTTCCACTCATGATAGTTTTTTGTTGTTGATTTGGGGACAAGTAGTTTTGAAAAGATACGGCTTAGGAACAGCCAGTTTTTAGTGAGGATGTTAGTCCTTTTTCTTGTTTTATAATCATGGCTTTAGTCCTGACTACAAACAAGTTTTATTACGGGTGGTTAGTGCTAGGTCCGATCGCCCTGACACTATATTGATGACAATCCAGTGTCAGATGCGGTTGGATATCGGTTATTAACAAAACAATAGATGGCAAGAGCGTGTACTAACTTTGGTCAATATCATTGATATCAACTTGGCACAGATTTAGTACCTAATTTTTACCCTGGTAAGATCAAAAATTTTGTGCCTATGGATTCTTTTGAATTCAGGTCAAAACTACTTAGGGTTTTTAACTGCGTGGCGATCGCCAAATCGCATTCTACCAAGTAACACTGTTATGTGAGGTTTTGGAGAATTATCGAAAATACACAATCCACACTTGGAGAGTGTAAGCAATCATTAATTAAATAAATGTATTGTAGAATACAGAATATATTTTTTTGGCACAATGGTTGTAGATACCTTTCGGCGAGATGTCTCTGGCTTCTGTAGGGCGGTTGCTAGACTGTGGGGTGCGTAGCCAGGGAATATCGTTAAGGCTGGGTTCGTAGCCAAGTTGTTTAAACAGTGTCGTCATTTGTCCTGGATATCGATAGACCATTCTAGAATTTGCCGATCGATAATATATATAGTCGTGTTTGGTCCGGGGACCAAACCTGATGTTACAAGCGAATGTAACAACTTGGTTAAACCGGATTACAGACTTGCTTCTCGATTGGAATATGAATCACAAACTCCGCCCCTCTTCCGGGAGTTGAAAAACACATGAGCTTACCGCCATGCTTTTCAGTTATAATCTGGTAACTAATCGCCATTCCCATTCCTGTGCCCTTCCCAATGGGTTTTGTGGTGAAGAAGGGATTAAATATTTGTTTTTGAATTGATTCGGGCATTCCTAATCCCGTATCCGCGATCGCAATTTGTACCCATTGGGCATCAATCACTGATGTAGAGATAGTAATCTGACTAGAATTTTCTTTTATTTCTGGAACCGTTCGTTTTTGATTTAATTCGTCAATGGCATCAATAGCATTGACCAGAATATTCATAAACACCTGATTCAGTTGTCCGGCATAGCACTCCACCAGTGGCAAATTACCATAGTTCCGAATCACCTGAATCTCTGAGTTTTCCGGCTTCTTTTTTAAACGATGCTGCAAAATGAGCAATGTACTATCAATCCCTTCATGAATATCCACTGACTTGAGTTGAGCTTCGTCCATTCGCGAAAAAATCCGCAAAGACAGGACAATGTTACGGATGCGTTCTGTTCCTAGCTTCATAGAAGTCACAATTTTGAGCAAGTCTTGCTGCAAAAAATCTAGGTCTATTGCATCTGCCTCGCCTTGAATTTCAGCTACCGGATTGGGGTAATAATGCTGATAAAGTTGCACGATACTCAACAGGTTTTGAGCATATTCGTCCAAGTATTTTAAGTTGCCGTGGATGAAGTTGACTGGATTATTAATTTCATGGGCTACTCCTGCTACAAGCTGCCCTAGGCTAGACATTTTTTCAGCTTGAACGAGTTGGGCTTGAGTGCGTTTAAGTTCGCTCAGAGTCTGTTCTAGCTGACGCTTTTCTTTGACTTCTTTTTGGGAATTTTCTAGGTCGTTGATAATTTGCCGGAGCAAAGATTCTTTTTTTTGATTCGTTTGCTCGAGTTCTTGGCAAGTTGTCTCCGAGCGCTCTAATTTCTTCCGTAAAATGCGATTTTCTTTTTCAAGCTGCTTAATTCTTGCCGCAACCTCTATTTCTTCTGACTGCATCTTAGGCTTCTCCGATTAGCAAAGTGACAAATGTTTCATTGTGAAAATAGGAGATACCCAGAGCTGTTAAGGGGGAAATTTCCCCATTGGTGTAAAAGCCACAAGTGGGCAAGGATTTGGTCAAACAGGTTTGAGTTAGTGCGTATTCTTCTTTAGTGCGAGTGCCTAAAATCTGCCGCCTAGCGCAACAGGAAAAATACAGAGCAGCGGCTGGTTCTTTACCTGGATAATTTTGTAATGCTTGCATCATTGAGGTTCGAGATGCAGATAGAATACTATCGTGGGTAGTTTCGGTAATTTGAACGATCGCCTGTTCGGGAAGATCTCCAAAAAAGCTCACGCTACCAATTTCTGAATCATAAACTCCACTGGGTGCTCGCAAATAGTAATGATTTTCATTGACATCAAACACGGCTAGGGGATATTCTGAGGATGGTGGCATTTTCCCCAAATAATGGTGATAAAATGCGAGAGCAGGTTTACTGTCAATTTCGTAGACTACGTTTTGAGAAGCTTTGGTAACTTTACCGGGCTTACCAATGGGATTCCAGCCACTAGCAATACTATGAGAAAATAGAATCGAACCAGAGATTAAGAGAATGGGAATTGCATCGCTATAAACTTCTGTTTTGTAGAATTGATAGGTTTGTTTGAACTGCCACCTGTCCGCCGTAAGTCCGCCAAAAATAGGTACTTTTTTCCCTAAAGCTTGATTCAATCTATCTAAAATCAAAACGGCGCTATTGGTGAGACTTTCTGGCAAAGCAATACAGAGTTTAATCTCCTCTGTGTGACCTGCTTTTGCTTGAACAATAGCGGTTTTAATGGCAGCGTTCAAGTCCTGGGAGATGTCTCGTCCAATTCCAGCACGAATCGCGATCGTGTCCGAACAAAATAGCATCAGAGTGAGGGAATCCTGCTCAAATCCTAGAACAGAAGACATCTCTCCATCGGTTGTGCCACCAATTAGCTCAAGTCCTGGATAAGTCAGATGAATTTGATTTAAGATGAGAGTATGTTCAAAGTCAATGGCTGCAAACAGTATAGCCGCTTGAGGTGATGCTCCTGACAGGGATTGCTGGCATTGCTCTAGGACTTCTGCGATCGCCGAGAGAGAATCAGGGTCGTTGCTATGACCAACTACAGTTTTTAACATCGATTTACTCCAATAATTGTACTGTCAGTAAAAATTTACAGGTAACAGCTATGCGTCAGTGAGAATACTTATCAGCAGATGCTTGTCAATATAAATACCCAAAACTTACCTCAGTATCTAGAGATAAATCTCGCTCGTAGGGAAGTGGTAAGCTTGAATCAACGAGCGCTTGAAAATTTATCTTGCAATTCTAACATACTTGTTTAGTTAGCATTAAACGTTTGAAATCAATATACGATGCTGAGCGGGTAAAAACCGGAACAAATCGCACTTTTATTTGAAATTAGGGAATGGGATATGGAAAATTGTGTTGGCGGGGATCGTCCTTTTGGTTGGTTAACAGCTACTGCAACGTCGCATTCATTGCAAGGCGATCTGTTTCTGTTCAAGCGTTTCTGAATAGGAGATTGAGGGCGCGACGAACATAGAGAGATCGGACATTTCCCAAACTTAGCGATCGAGTTGGAAAAACTTAATTATACAATGGCGTTTGGCGCTCCTAATTTAGACTTGATTTGCTCTCAAATTGGATAATCCATCTGATTCATCGTGGCTGAAGAATACGCGGAAATTCATGTTGATTTACTTAGTTCAGCCTTTTGCCAGATGACAACTTTAACTCCTCACCCCAATATTGATAATATTTCGAGTCACAATGTATGCCACAATACTTCGGAAAACTCCAAACTACCGAACAGCCTTGGTCAATTATTGGCGCTGTAGAATCGATCGATAAAACCGATCGCACAATTCACTTCAACTGTACCAATTCCGCTCTCAAAATTAGCATCCTTGCACCGAATTTAATTCGAGTGCGAATGTGGCCAAACCCCCCCCAACCAGGGCGGGCACGCACCATCCACCGCCCCTACAACGGCGGGCAAGAAATTCAATCTCAACCCCCCCTTAGTAAGGGGGGGCAAGAAATAAAATTATCACCCCCCCTTAGTAAGGGGGGGCAGGGGGGGGGTCAAAGCAAATTGCACTCAGTAACTCTCCCAGACGAAGAATGGGAAATTGTACCTTTCGAGGTGCGAGAAACAGCAGAAAAAATCGAAATAGAAACAGCACAAATAACACTTGCTGTCAAGCGCGATCGCCCTGCCATCGAATGCTTTGACAAATCGGGAAAACCCTTTGCTACCGACTGCGAACGCGCGATGGGATGGCGCGCAGGCGCAACTGCTGGCTGGAAACGGATTGAAACAGACGAGCACTTCTACGGTTTCGGCCAACGCACCGGCTTGCTGGACAAACTCTCCGAAGTCAAGACAAACTGGACAACAGACTCCCTCGACTACAATTCCCTCACCGATGAAATGTACCAGGCGATCGCATTTTACATCGCCCTGAATCCCGATCGCGCTTACGGCATCTTTTTCAACACCACATTTTGGAGTCAATTCGACATCGGCGCGGAAACACCAGGGGTTTTGCGGATGGAAACCAGAGACACGGAACTCGACTATTACATCATTTACGGCCCGGAACTCGCCCAAATTCTCGCCACCTACACGCAGTTGACCGGCCGGATGCCGATTCCGCCAAAATGGGCGCTGGGATACCACCAGTGCCGCTGGAGCTACGAATCCGAGGACGTGGTGCGGGAGTTAGCGCGGGAATTTCGCGATCGCAGCATTCCTTGCGATGTCATCCACCTCGACATCGACTATATGCGGGGCTACCGCGTTTTCACTTGGAGCCCGAAGCGTTTCCCCGATCCGGCGAAACTGATCGCAGACTTGAAAGCAGCGGGTTTTAAAGTTGTCACGATTGTCGATCCCGGTGTCAAGTACGAACCGGAAGCAGGTTACGAAATATTCGATCGCGGTGTGGAAAACGATTATTTCGTCCGCACCGCCGACGGAAAGCTTTTCCACGGTTACGTTTGGCCGGATAAAGCCGTGTTTCCCGACTTCATGAAGCCGGAGGTACGCGAGTGGTGGGGCGAGTTGCACAAAAGCCTGACAGATATAGGCGTTGCGGGGATTTGGAACGATATGAACGAACCTGCGATCGCCGAACGGCCTTTTGGCGATGGCGGCGAACACATTTGGTTTCCGCTGGATACACCGCAGGGCCCCGATGACGATCGCACAACTCACGCCGAAACGCACAATTTGTACGGGTTGATGATGGCGAAAGCTTGTGCCCAAGGGTTGCAGAAGTTGCGGGGCGATCGATCTTTTGTGCTGACGCGATCGGGATTTGCGGGCGTACAGCGTTATTCGTCGGTGTGGATGGGCGACAATCAATCCTTGTGGGCTCACTTAGAAATGTCGATGCCGATGCTTTGCAACATGGGACTTTCCGGCGTGGCGTTTGTTGGCTGCGACATCGGCGGTTTTGCGGGGAATGCAACCGCTGAATTGTTCGCGCGGTGGATGCAGGTGGGGATGCTGTATCCGTTGATGCGCGGTCATTCGGCGCTGAGTACGGCGCAGCACGAACCGTGGGTTTTTGGCGATCGCACCGAGCAGATTTGCCGCGAATACATCAATTTGCGCTATCAGTTGTTGCCTTATATTTACACGTTGTTTTGGGAAGCTGCGACGACGGGAACGCCGATTTTGCGACCGCTACTGTATCATTTTCCGCGCGATCGTACAACTTATCACCTTTACGATCAAGTATTGCTCGGCCCGTCGCTGATGGCTGCACCCGTTTATCGGCCTGGAGTTGAGCATCGCGCCGTGTATTTGCCGGAGGGTACTTGGTACGATTGGTGGACGGGCGAATGCTATCACGGCCCGACGCACATTTTAGCTTATGCGCCTTTGGAGAGAATGCCGCTTTACGTGCGGGGTGGGGGGATAATTGCGATCGAACCCGTGCAGCAATTTGTTGAGGAAAGGGCGATCGATTCTTTGAAAATGCGAATTTGGCCCGGAAGCGGTGAATGGACGCTTTATGAGGACGACGGACACAGTTTTGAACACGAAAAAGGTGTCTGGGCAACGACTAATTATCAGGTGTATTTTGAAGGGGGAAAAATGATAGTTGAAATTGCGGCGCGCGAGGGGGAATTTGCGATTTGCGATCGCGAAGTTACTGTCGAAGTTGTTGGTGTTGGCGAACAGCAATTTACAGATGATGGCACGGTGCGGCGTTTGATATTTTAACTAATACGAGTGGGAAGTCCCGCACTCTATCCGTTTACAGGATGAGTGACGGGATGAAAACGAGCAGCAAAGAAATTGAGCGATAGCGAATCCATGATAGGATCGAACTAACCGGAGATGACAAGAGTAGCCGTGGTGGGCGAACTTTCCGTTGTATAAAGGCTAGACACCACCTATCAGTTTCTGACTGGTAGCCCCAATATCCCGCTAAGCCATAAAAGAGCTGATGGATGGGTGAAAAAATCAACAATTCTACTCCTTGGGACACAGGGAGTCTGCCGGAAAAGATAAGTAATTATCTTGCTAGTAAGTACCACATAAAATAAAGGTGAGTAAAACCTACGGAGGGAGGATAAGACCAGCTTAGAGATGGCTCGCGTCGAGGCTCTCCCGTTGAAAGAGGAAGCCTGCACTCTATTTGTTTACAAAATGAGTGCCGGGTATGTCACGCAAGGTTCTCAACCATATCCGCAGGGACACAGCACTGCTGTGTCCTCCTGTCTCAACCATATCCGTAGGGACACAGCACTGCTGTATCCTCGTATTGCGATCGAGTTGGTCTGTCCTGGCAATCTTATTATACTAAACAGACTTTTGCTATAATAAGATTCCGCGACCGCCGTCTTATTTCACTGGAATAACATAAGATAACAAGACCTCAACCTTTGTCCCTCCGTCACCCAATGATGCGATCTGGTCGATACGTC
This sequence comes from Oscillatoriales cyanobacterium, assembly GCA_004292745.1. GTDB lineage: Bacteria > Cyanobacteriota > Cyanobacteriia > Cyanobacteriales > Microcoleaceae > Microcoleus > Microcoleus anatoxicus. The sequence goes on from RDXH01000052.1 coordinate 19,522, forward strand.
CAACAAACTGAAGGATACAGCGCCTTCATTCCAGCGCCCCTCCCTCCCGAACCGCCCATTAAAATGGACGCAGAGCTTCATCGCTTGCTCTCCAATGCCGATCGCGCTTTGGGAAGACTAGACGGTGCTACCTCTATTTTGCCCAACCCTGACCTATTCGTAGCGATGTACGTCCGTCAGGAAGCCGTTCTTAGTTCGCAAATTGAAGGAACGCAAAGCACCCTAGAGGACGTACTTCAATATGAAATTGATGTCAAAGGTCAAGAACGCTTTAAAGATGTGCAAGAGGTTGTTAACTACGTTAACGCCATGAACTACGGTTTAAAGCGGCTTCAAGAATTTCCACTTTGTCTGCGCTTGCTGCGAGAAATTCATACAGAATTACTCAAAGACGTGCGAGGAAGCGATCGCACACCGGGAGAATTTCGGAAAAGTCAAAATTGGATTGGCCCTCAAGGTTGTAACCTGGGTACTGCGGCCTATGTACCTCCAACAGTTGCAGAAATGCACCAATCTCTCGACAACCTAGAGAGATTTTTGCACGATACCAATTCTTTACCTGTACTAATTCATTGCGGATTAGCTCACGCTCAATTTGAAACAATACACCCATTTTTAGATGGAAATGGACGGATTGGACGATTGCTAATTACTTTTCTGCTTTGTCAGCAAGGAATCCTACAAAAGCCTTTACTATACCTCAGTCATTATCTAAAATTTCACCGAATAGAATATTACGATCGCCTGATGGCAATTCGCACTCATGGTGATTGGGAAGGATGGTTAAAGTTTTTTCTTCAAGGTATTTTTGAAGTCAGTCAGTCAGCAACAACTACAGCCCGTTCTATTCTGGAAATGCGCGAAAATCACCGCGAAATAATCGGTCAGCAAATTTCCAGTAGCAGTTATGGTTTGCGCTTGCTAGATATACTTTTCCAGCACCCAATCGTGAATATTCGTTTAGTAGAAAACGAATTGCAATGTAGTTACGCAACAGCTAGGAAAATAGTCGATAAATTTGTAGAAATTGCTTTGCTTCAAGAAGTCACAGGTTGGCAACGCAACAGACTTTATCGTTACAAACCCTATCTGGATCTTTTT
>RDXH01000053.1 GCA_004292745.1 Oscillatoriales cyanobacterium
TGCAAGCACAGGAAAAAGACCTAAAAGCTCAAATAGAAGCTTTATTATTGCCGTTGCCGAACTTGCCCAGTTCGTCAACCCCCATTGGCAAAAATGAAGATGAAAACATCGAAATACGGCGCTGGGGAGACGAATACATTCCCCAAAATACGGGGATTTTACCGCACTGGGAAATCGGCGAAAAATTAGGCATCATCAACTTTGAACGCGCTGTCAAAATCTCTCAACCCCGCTTTGTCAGCTTAATAGGAGCAGGCGCAGCCCTAGAAAGAGCGATTATTCAATTCATGTTGGATCGGCACACAAAAGCAGGTTATGTAGAAGTAATTCCCCCCTTTTTAGTCAACACTGAATCTCTCACAGCAACAGGTCAATTACCCAAATTTGCCGAAGAAAGTTTTAAATGCGACCAAGACGATTTGTGGCTAATTCCGACTTCCGAAGTTCCGGTTGTCAATCTGTATCGAGGTGAAATCTTGACAGCAGACCAGTTGCCAATTTATCACTGTTCCTTCACTCCTTGTTTTCGGCGGGAAGCTGGAAGTTATGGCAAAGATACGCGGGGATTAATTCGACTGCACCAATTTAATAAAGTTGAATTAATAAAACTCGTGCATCCGAGCACATCCCAGGAGGAACACGAAAAGTTAGTGCAGGATGCCGAAGGAGTTTTGCAGGCGCTGAAGTTGCCTTATCGGACGATCGAACTATGTACAGGCGATTTAGGTTTCGCGGCGGCAAAAACCTATGATTTAGAGGTGTGGCTGCCGAATGCGGGCAAATACCGGGAGATTTCCAGTTGTTCCAACGTCGCAGATTTTCAGGCACGGCGAGCAAATATTCGGTTTAAAGAAGCGGGGAAAAAAGGCACTCAATTCGTGCACGCGCTCAACGGTTCTGGTTTAGCTGTGGGGCGTACAATGGCGGCAATTTTGGAGAATTATCAGCAGCCAGACGGGACTATAAAAGTGCCGGAAGTCCTCCAATCCTATTTGGGACGAGAGGTGTTATAAATTGGTTGGTAGTCAGGACCAAAGGGGTGCATCTCAATGAGTGCAAATATATTCGTAGGGGCGAAGCATTCCGGAAGCATCCCGAATTTGCAAATATATCGGTAGGGGCGAAGCATGACCGTAGTAAATCTTTCCTTTTAACCAATAACTTATCTGCGGTCATGCTTCGCCCCTCTTACTCCCGACTAAAGTCCTCACTACCAACACGGAAATAATATTTTAATGGTTATTATAAGTAAGTCCACGTAATTAAATGCAAGAGCCCAATCGCTCAAAAGCTTACTGGCTTGCTATTCTTCACATCGATCCTCTTCCTTCTTCACATCGATCTTCTTCCTTCTACTTAGCAGTAGCCAAAAATCTAGAACCTCAACTCCTTGCCTAAGTTGGGGTTCTAGATTTAGTATTCATTTTCAATTTTTTCGTTATTCTAGATGATGGACAATTATTTTCACGAATTAAGCTGCAACTGTGTTGGAGTTGGACGTTGCAATCGGCAAATTCTGATTTACCACTACCCACTTGCCTGTCATGGGATCGCGGTAAGTAATAAAGGGATTAGATTTCAATGGTTTAGTCGCTGAGGTTAAAAGCATTTTGATACACTCCTAAGAACCGATCCTGAATCAAAAAATAACTTGATATTTATGATAATCGCAGATTTTGAATTAAATACGTGTGATTAATACCTCAAAAAAATGTGATAAATCTTACATTTTTAGGTGATATATCGCACAGGCTTAATGCGATCTATTACCGCATTTTTAGTGATAGATGTCACTTGTTAAAAAAACGAAAATTAAAGTTAGCTTATAGGCGATCGCTTTTAACTTCGACAGTGCCACTATTTTAACTGTACATCTGATATAACTAAGTAAGGTAAAGATGTTTATCAGAGATCCCCCTCACAAACCTATGGTGCTATTTGGATTTGGCAAAAAGTCGAGCCTGCCCTCTCCCCAGGACGCATTGCCGGGACGGGCAGAGTCGATGCCGGTACCGGCAACTCACTTTGTTAACGGCAATCCGCTCAAACCTCCTTTTCCCAACGGCATGGAAACTGCTATGTTTGGTCTGGGCTGTTTTTGGGGAGCCGAACGCAAGTTTTGGCAGCAAGATGGAGTTTTTTCAACCGCCGTTGGTTATGCGGCTGGGATTACTCCAAATCCTACTTACAACGAGGTTTGTAGCGGGATGACGGGACACAATGAAGTGGTTCTGGTTGTGTTCGACCCCCAAAAAGTTAGTTACGAAACGCTGCTCAAAGTTTTTTGGGAAAGTCACAATCCGACTCAAGGAATGCGTCAGGGAAATGATTCGGGCACTCAGTATCGATCGGGAATTTACACTTATTCAGCTACCCAAAAGCAGCTAGCCGAAGCATCGCGGGATGCTTACCAGCAAGCTCTTTTGGCAGCAGGTTACGGCAATATTACTACTGAGATTATTGACGCTCCTGAGTTTTATTACGCAGAAAGCTATCATCAGCAGTATCTGGCTAAAAACCCTAACGGCTATTGCGGTTTGGGCGGTACAAAGGTTTGTTTGCCTGCAATGTCTCAAGCTTAAAAAATTTAAGCAGAGATGGAGGCTGATTTTTATTAACAGGCAAGATGCCTGTTCCACAATCTAGAAAAAATTATTGTGGGGCGGGTGTCTTCTGTGTCACCCAAAGGCAAATAGGCTAGTTCAAAACAGGTAAAAAATGCTGGCTGCTGTCGTAATCATCAATGTATTCATATCTCTGGTTTGCTTTTATATAGCGTGGAAAATATGGCAAATGAGCTGGACGATCGCACTTTGTGAAGCGAGAATCACCGCCCTGGAGCGCTGTAGCACCAATGTCCTTGCCAAATCACCTAATTTCTTTGCTAGAAAGCAACAACGTGCTCACCAGTTGCGGCGAAATTATCAACAACTGGAATGGCAACTTCAACAACTTCAGCAACTTTTGGGATTGCTAGGTTTGGGGCGAATGCTTTGGCGGCGGCGCGATCGACCATTAAGGTAATCAGAAATTATTATATTTATAGCTGGTAAAAGTATACTTTGGGAGGTCGCGATCGCAATGTCAAATAAACGTTCAGGATTATTTATTGGTGGTTTGCTGGTGGGTTCGGCCATCGGGGCTCTGACGGGCTTGCTGATGGCACCGAGAACGGGCAAGCAGACGCGGCAGATATTGAAAAAATCGGCTGAGGCCATGCCGGAGTTGGCCGAAGATTTATCAACTAGCGTACAATTGCAAGCCGATCGACTTTCGGAATCGGCCCTGCTCCATTGGGACGAAACTTTGATTAGACTTAAAGAGGCGATCGCCGCCGGTTTGGAGGCGACTCAGCGGGAACGCCAAACACTCTCGGAAACTGAAGTCGCCACGACTACCTCGCCCCCGGAGCACCGCTAATTCCACAACTGTTCGGGACTACCTTTGGGACTGATCCACACAATCGAGTAAAATTAGACCCACATATAAATTCCCCAACCCCCAATCCGAGATTCCAGTGCGCGAACCCATCTTTTGGTTAGGACTTTCGATTTTGCTAGTAGCAGTCAGTTTAACGGCTGTGTTAGTGACTCTCATACCTGCGGTGCAAGCCTTGACGCGGGCGGCGCACAGCGTGGAAAAGCTCGCTGATACCCTTTGTCGTGAATTTCCGCCGACTTTGGATGCCATTAGGTTAACGGGGCTGGAAATTAGCGAATTGACGGATGATGTCAGTGAAGGGGTGCAAAGTGCGGGGGAAGTTGTCAAGCAAGTCGATCGCAGTCTTGGTACTGCCAAAAAGCAAGCGCACCATGTCCAAGTTACAACTCGTAGCCTGGTGACTGGGGTTAAGGCTGCTTGGAAAACTTTAACTCGAAAATCGCCACTGTCTGGGGGTAGGAGTCGAGGGGGCGATCGATTGTCACCCACTCAAAGAAGTGTAATTTCGCTGAGGGATTCGGGTTTGGATGACCCAAAACAGCCGGGATACAAGCCTAACGATTCATCGGTGGATCAATAAAAAAATTGATTTCCTGATATAGCAATCCTAAATGAGTCGCAAGTTTTTTACCCCACCCCAACCCTCCCCGAACTCGCTCTGAGGGAGCAAGAAATTCACAAATGATTTAGGATTGCTATAGTAATATCAAATCCTCTCTTCATTGGAATTATTAAACTCTCTCTTCTCTTCCTTCGCGTCCTTAGCGCCTTCGCGGTTAAATCATTCCGATACAACCGGAATTGATATAACCCACATAGAAAGAAGGTCGGTTACTATCAGGAAATCTGGCAGGTCATCACTTTGAAAGTTGACAGCAATGCCACGGGGCATTGCTATACATAATCCTTTTATTCTTCGGTAGTCAAGACTGAATCTGGCTGCTGGGAATTTCTGTAAAAACTGGCAATAATCGCTACCATCAACCACCACAGCATATTCACTTCCGGTCGATACCAAACTGTATCGAAAAAGCCGTGGGCCATCATGCCGACTAAAGTGGCGATCGCTGCTATCAACCAAAACCCCTGATTGGATGTGGGACTTGGGGATTCTTCCTGGGAGTTAAGCTGCTGAAATTGTGCATCCCGCAGATTTTTGATCTGCAACAAACCTTGATTGATGGTGACAGTCAGCAGCCACAGAAAACAAGTCAAACCGATAAAACCAGTTTCTACTGCTATTTCTAGAAGCACCGAATAAGCACTCAAAGCCGTGTATTTCGGCTTCATATACAGTGGATAAACTTTATTAAAAGCAGTGTTACCGGGACCAATGCCGAGAATTGGTCGATCGCGAATCATGTCAATCACCGCAGTCCAAACATTAATCCGAAAATTGTTGCTGCTGTCACCGCGGCCGATAAACATACTCGTCACTCTTTCCCGCAGGGGTGGCACTAAAACTACTCCCAAAATTAACGCCCCAGCTAAACCTCCTAACCCCAAAGGCAGGGCCAAAGTGCGCCAGAACCGAGGCATCAAAGGACTATACCAATACCACAGCAGGATTAAAAACACTACCAGTAAAGCTACAAAACCGATCCAAGCCCCACGGCTGTCGGTGTAGCGCAAACAGGCGCAATTCACGACTAACATCGTTAGTGCCAAAGCTTTAGTTCCCCATCCTTTCCACACAAAAAGTGCTGCTGCACTCAATGCAATTGCTGGTAGCAGATAGGAACCAAGCAAGTTGGGATTGCCTAAAAAACTGTAAACTCGCGTGACATTTGCTTGACTAGAAGTGGGATCGTTCCAAGTAGCTAGGGGTGGCACTTTATCAATCCACTGTCGCACGCCGTAGAAACTGACGATGAGAGAGACGTTCAAAAACACGGCGATTAACCACGATCGCCAACGGGGCGATCGCAATATCCTAGCCATCAATGCAAAAAACAGCAAATACAGCGTTAGCTTCGTCCAGCCTGTAAAAGCTGCTGCTTTCACTGGGGACATGGCGGTGGCGACGGTAGCAATGCCCCAGTACAGGAATACTAGCAGGTGAATCGGTGTCAGGGCGATCGCGCGATCGTCGGAAACCGTCAGTAGTACCCAAAAGGCAGCGCCAGCAGCCATCAACACACCCACCAGGGCATTGTTGACAAAGGGGCCCAAACCAAACGTCAAAGCCAGCAATACAAAACCCAGTGGTTCCGCCCATTGCATCAGCCAGCTACTTTGCCGCCAACTTCGCGCATTACCAATGGCGACATTCAATAAATAACTTCCATTTTGCCATTGTAAAAGTGGGAAGTTTGCTAGAGTTAATTTTGGCCAAACTGAATTCATTTCCATTTAAAATTAGGAATTGGTTATTGGTTATTGGGCGTGCCTGGTTATGGGTTATTAGTTATTAGTTATTAGTTATTCGTTCTGATAACAACAAATAACTAATAACTAATCACAACTAACTTTACCTTTCCAACAAATCAGTAGCATTGACGCAAGGAAGCGAAAGCACATAGCGATACCCAGATTCCGGCGTTCCTTGAATTGAGAGTTTACCGCCTTGAATTTCCACCAACTGACAGCACAGCAGCAATCCCAAACGCTCTCTATCCCCGTAGCCAGCTAACACTGGTGTGGTATCCGCGGCATTTTCTGCTACCAAAGTTGCCAACTCAGAGAAAGAAAGCTTTAATGGCTGGGAAGCTTGTACTGCTTGCGAATATTGAGATTCAATTCCCAATTCTCGGCTGTCGGAGTTCCCTAGGGAACTCCGACCCGATGCAACTTTTAACAAGTGGTCGGAGTAGAGTTTAGCATGGGGCAAACTTTCTCCCAACCAAGGGTGAAACACCCAAACTCCCATATTGATGCCATCATCTTTGCGAACAACGTGTACTCGAATTACGCTACCTGCCCCAGCAGATTGAATCACGCTAAAAATTAAGTGGTGGAGCATTTGCTGAACTTTGTCTTTGTCTGCCAGCCAAATACGGGGCCCTGGACTGATAGACAGGTTAATTTCTTGCTCTCTTTTAGATGCCGGTTGCGATAGGTTAGTCACAACCTGCTGGCACAAAGTTTCTATATCTATTGCGGTTCGCTTGATGGTGAAACTGGATTCATCCAATTCTGCGAGTCCTAAAATTTCTTCAACTAGCGATCGCAAAGACCGACTACTATCTTGGATTACATCGATATATTCTTTTTGCTTACTTGTCAGGGGGCCATAAATTTCTTGGTTCAATACACTGGCCATCCCAATAACTGAAGTGAGGGGAGTCAGCAATTCTTGGGCTAAATAATTTAGCAGTTTTATTTTTATTGAGTTATTAGACAAATTGATAGGTTTGTTACTCATTGCTTATTTTTCTGGGTTATTATCAAGGGTTAATTTTTTAGGGTGGCTCAGACCTCTTTCCAAAGTTTATCAGGAAATTGGGTTGCGAACCCCGTCCTTATAGGAAGGCTTAATGACTACTGACTACTGACTCCTGACCATTCAACGAAGCTGAGCCGCCACCGCTACTGACTAATGACTAATGACTAATTAATTAGCCCTTCTAAAGCTACTTGCAAGTCTTGAGTGAGTTCGGCAACTGCTATTCTGCGACTGGTTTGATATCCCTCGGAGCGATCGTCCACAGATATCGGTTCGCCCACGGTCATTGTTACTTGCTGTTTCCCCAAATGCGGTCGCCCGAAAGGATTTCCCCCTTTGATGCGAGCCAGTACGTCGGAGAGTAGTAAAGTTGTTTCTGCGAGGCGTTCTGCCGTCAGTTGTTCTTGTACATATTTGCCCGTAACGGACACGAAGCTTTCTACGAGTCTCATGTGCCACATTCGGAGACTGGCTTCTTCGGCTAGGCGATCGGCTAATCCTCTTTCTAAGGGACAAAGTGCTGCAATATCTTTGATATCTTCTCGATAAATATAGTCCCATCCTGCTTGTTCCAATCGGCGGCATCTGTCGATTAAACTGCCTTTGGGCTTCAAGTTGAAATACTGTTCTGCCACTTGTAAAGCCACATCTAAAAGTGCTTTTAATCTAGAAATCATCACTTCATTGTCCAAATCATTATTGGTGATTTCCGTCATCAGTTCTGATATTGATTTATCGGGATGTGGGGGTAAATCTTGATGATAAAATCTCCGATAAAACTGTTCCATTACTGACAATAAATAACTTCCCAATCGAATTAGTCGTAAATATTGAAATTTGTGATGGTGAATTTCGGAATTCGGATGATTCGTCTCTAAATTGGCAAAAGTGTTACTATCTAATGCTGTTAATCCGCAATCATTTTCTAACTGAGTTAAAAGTTTTTCTAGTTGTTCCCAAGGTGGCTGGACATAGCGGTATTGAATACCAAGTGGTACAATTACCACTTTTTCCGGGCGTCCGGCTTTTCGTAAATCTTCAACGCACCAGAATCCCATTTGAGCAATACCGGGTTCGAGGGGGCTAACTATTTCATTGTGACCGTTGGTGGCGCCTTCGGGAGCGGCGGCGATGGGAAATTGGCTGTTAGCAAATAAATCGCGCGCCGATCGCAATCCAGCTCGATCGATCTTACCGCGAACGATGGGAGTTCCACCGAGCCGAGAGTATAGCCAACCGACACCCGCACCAGCCCACAGAGGAATTCCGCGATCGTAGATAAAGTGGGAATGTACGGGAAATTTCAGGGGAATCCCTTGTTGGCGCGCCACTTGGGGTACGAGTTTCCACACCAATTGTCCCAAACAGTAGGGATCGTTTGAGTTGGGGTGGCGGAAGGCTAGTAAGAAGCGAACTTTCTGATTTTGAAATTGGTGAAACAGTCCGGCGAGGGTTTCGACATTTTCCGCTTGAATGTCGCTGATATTTGTCCGAAATCGCAGCCACCAGGGGAGTATTTGTTGGCAGCCTTGGACGATTAGGGGGTTGTACGCTGGGGGGATGAATTCTAGGGGTGGCTGAACTTGGCTAATTGAATTCGGCATTTGGGGATTGGAGATGGGAGATTTCTCGGCTGCTGTCAGCAGTAGCAATTTTGACTAACTTCCTACTCTATCAGGACTTACGCAGAAGAACTAAAGAAAACAGGTTTTTTACGCTATAGTCGTCCCTTCATCCGATGGAAATTTCTACTGTTTTACGCCGCCCTAATCCCAAACTCCAAATCCTAGGGCGCTGCTTGCAGAATTACTTCTTGGAATTGAATTACATCCGATCGCGGATCGCAATGAGTGACTTTAACTTCAAATCGATCGCCTATTTCGACCGATCGACCAAAGCGCATAGCTAATTCTAAACCCAACTCTTCCAACAAAATCAATCCCAGATTGCTATCTTCCCTCAGCCAGCGCAACATTAAAGCTTCCCAGACTTGATCTGGGTTGCGCCGCAAATATTCCAATCCCCAATAGCGATTGGTTTGGCGTTCAACACTAGAAGCTTCTCTGACTGCTGTACCCAGACACATCACAATGTCCTGGATTTCTTCAGCAGAAAAAGGCTGGGGTTCGCCCCGCAGATGAGCTTTAATTTGGAAATGAGTCAGTAAATCGGTATAACGACGGATGGGAGAAGTAACTTGAGTGTAGGCTTCCAAACCCAAACTAGAGTGTCTTCCTGGATTGAGATTCATTTCGCTGCGGGGCATACAGCGGCGCACAGCACAAGCACGGGCGGGGCCTGCCGGCACAGCTAGCAGTTCTTCCTCTGGTGGGAGTTCGGGCTGGGGCTGATGGCGATAGGGTATGGCTAGGCCGTGAGTTTGACCGTAGCGGGCGGCCACTTCCCCCGCTAGGATCATCATTTCAGCTACTAGCAATCGGGCGGTGGAGTCATCGATGACGTAAATGTTGATGTCATCGCCTTTGACTTTGATGACCGATTCTGGCATGAAAATGCTGATTGCACCTTGGGTTTCCCGCCATTTTTGCCGCAGTTTTGCCGCTTCTGCTAGTGCCGCTATTTCCGGTTCTGCTTGGATTCCCAACTCCAACATCTCGTCTACATCATCGTAGGTTAAGCGGTAGGTAGGTTTCACCGTGCTGATGTGAATGCTGTAATCTTGGGCTGCACCGGTTTCATCTAAGGTGACGCTGAAGCTGAGAGCGCTGCACTCTTTACCTTGAATTAAGCTCATTGGTCCGGTTGCTAATTCTGGGGGAAACATGGGTATCATCCCTGTGGGAAGATAAACTGTCGTGGTGCGCTTCCGGGCTTCGAGGTCTAGTTCGTCTCCGGGGGAGAGTAAACGGGTTGGATCGGCGATGTGTATCCACAGGCGCTGCTGGCCGTTTTCCAGGAATTCTAAGCTGAGTCCGTCGTCTATTTCCGTAGTGCTTTCATCGTCGATCGTGTAAACCTTGAGATGAGTCAAATCGAGACGACTGGAGTCGGAATCGTTTGGGAGGTTTTCTAGGCAGCGTTGAGCTCCTTCTAATACCTTGGCTGGTAACTGTAGGGGAATTTGGCTACGTCGCAAAAACAGGTTTTCGTGGTGACTCCACAGGCCGAGATCGACTAATAGTTGAAAGGCGGCTTCTGGTGTTTCGGGACGTTCTAGGCTGGCTAGTGTTTCTAGGGCTGGGGTGCGGTGTGTGGCTTCTTCTCCCAGGGTGGCAAATCGTTCTAGGGCATCGAGGCGATGGCGATCGCTATTTGCCCAGTCTACATTTTCCCCGACCAGTCGCTGCTTGACTCGATCCCAAAATCCTTGGGCTTCTTGATGTCGTTGCTGTTCTACTTCTTGCTGGTGTTTGATTTCTGCTACTTGGGCGGAGGAACGCGGTTCGTAGCGATCGCCCTTTTGCTTGAAATACAATTTATCTGTGGACAACAGAGAGTAAGCTGCGTAACACTGAGCTGGGGTTTTTTCGGAAAAGAGTAGCATTGCTAAGGATTCCGGGTCCGCGGCTTCTCCGTCCCCTACTAGCAGTTCCCAAGCTACTTCGAGACTGGATGGATCTGAGTAAACTTCTACTTCTTGATGAAATTTTGGGATGTCCGAGGGTTTGTAGGTTTCTCCGGCAATTTCGTAGGTGATTTGTTTCGGCGGTATGCTGTGCGGTTGACCGTTTTCGTCTACCACCACCCAGTTTTTTTTGCCGTCTGGGCGATCGGCAACGGCTAGACGGCGGTCGCCGTGCAGTCTAAATTCTACTAAGGTTCCCTTCTCCACTTGCCAGTTATATAATTTATATTTTAGATTTTTACATGGGCTACTTGTCTGGTTTCGACTTGGGGATTTTAGATTTTGGAGAATTGTATTTTTTCTGGTTAAATCACGTAAAAAACGTTACTTTTGCCTAGGTTTTATGACCGTCCAAAATCTAAAATCTTAAATCCAAAATCCGATTAACCTTCTTGGTTGACGAAGGGCATCAAAGCTACAATTCTTGCTCGTTTGATGCTTCTGGTCAGGTCTCGTTGTTGTTTGGCTGTCAAGCCTGTAATGCGCCGAGGCAGGATTTTACCCCGTTCGGTGACGTATTTTTTGAGTAAATCGACGTCTTTGTAGTCGATCGGATCTCCTGGTTTAATTGGCGATACACGCCGGCGAAAGTAAGTCATTTTTTGGAGAATTGGTAATTGGGCATTGGGCATTGGGCATTGGGCATTGGGCATTGGGCATTGGTTACTAACAAATGACTAATGACTACTGACTAATGACTAATGACTACTTGATCTCTTTGTGACCAGTGTGCTTGTTGCAATGGGGGCAGAACTTTTTGAGTTCTAGCCTGGCCGTCGTGTTCCGACGGTTTTTGGTCGTGGTGTACCGAGAAACGCCTTTTGAGCGTTTGCTGGCATTAGTTCGGCACTCAGTACACTCTAGAGTAATTATGATGCGGACGCCTTTAGCCATAATTCTAAATAAATTTCGACTAATTTAAACACAATTTATTATCTTCTCACATTGCTGTGCACTTGGTCAAGCAATCTTCTGACTTTGATGTCTAGGGAGTAGCCACGGCGGGTGCCGACGACGATCGTACCACCAAGGCGATCGTGAAATGCCTGGGGAAAGCGGGCGGTGTCGGTGAAAGCTACGCTACAGTCGATCGCCAGGGGTAATAGGAGTAACAAAACGGCGGCATTGGTGGATGTGAGTCCCCATATACCTAGGAAGGCTAGGGCTGCACAGCCACCAAGCAAAGCTTCGCGTTTGCAAAGTTCTTGGAGGCCGGGAGTGCGATCGAGTCTGGGATCGACAATTTTCATGTCCAAAGCCCAGCGGCCGAGACTTTGGCCTTTATTTTTCCTGACGATGGCTACTCGCAAGATCAGCCAGAGTATAACAAAAAAAATGATTTGGACGATCGGATTTGTACCAAGAAGCAAACTGGGTAGGCCAACGGCGATCGTATCAATGCTGAAAGCAGCGGCGCGACGGCCAATGGATACTTTGGGCAGGAGAGGAACTAGATCGGAACTCATGGGCAAAAAAGAATTACTTTAAAGTGCGTAAGTCCTACTTGTATCATACCTGAAATACTGTAATAACTGTTGTAGTTTCATCATACAATTTCCTCAAGCATGAATTTAATACAAACTGCGTAATGTCTCCAAAAGTGCGATCGCCACGCCCCAAATATCCATTAAAGCAAATAGTCATAAGATTTGCCACCGCAGTAATTGCTGCTTTGATTTTTATCAACATTCCTCACTCCTTAATTCCCATGTTTCCCGAATCCCCATCAATAGCTAGTCTACCGCCAGAAATCGAGAACATCCTCGCCGGTCAAGGCAGAATTGTCACCATTGGCGACAGCATCACAGAAGCCGGCAAATACCCCGGAGGTTACGTTTGGCTACTGCAACGCTATCTAAATGGTCTGTATCCCGATCGCGCGATCGAAATCATCAACGTCGGCATCTCCGGGAACAAAGCCACAGATATGCAAGCACGTTTCCAGCAAGATGTCATTGACAAAAAACCAGATTTAGTCATGATTAACGTTGGAGTCAACGACGTTTGGCACGCATTCTTTGACTTCCAAAACCATCAATTTCATCCCCAAGGAAACTTAACCACAGGAGTAGCTTTAGCAGAATACCAACAAAAATTAACCCAAATGGTGGAAGCAGCCAAAGCAGCAGGAATTCGAGTTGCCCTACTTTCTCCTACTCCCATCCGTGAAGTTCTCGACGGTCCAGAAAACCAGCGTTTACAAGAATATATTATCGCCATGCGAGAAATTGCTTTACAGAATCAATGCTTATTTATTGATTTAAATAAACCTTTTCGGGAAGTGATCGGCACTTTTCAAAGACACGCTGGCAAAACTCTAAATTTGTTAGCAGCAGACGGAGTGCACCCGAATCCATCCGGGTATCGAATCATGGCTTTTAGTATTTTGCGAGGCTTGGGAATACCAACGAAAGATATTGAAAATTGGGAAATCAAGAATTGAATTGCCGAGAGTCTGCGCCTCAGTAAACATAAGTTTGGTAGGGGCGGGTTTTACCAACAATAATTGCCTAAAACCCATAATCTCATAAACCCGCCCCCCCCAACTTCTTCCTGAAGCGTTCCCTGAGCGTAGTCGAAGGGCCTTCTTCCTGAAGCGTTCCCTGAGCCCTTCGGCTACGCTCAGGATAAACGCAGTCGTTGGGCCTTCTTCCTCGATCATTCAATTGGTGGATGATACCGTTTCAACCAACAACTACCAATAATCACCAAAGCGACGACAACAATAATTTCCGTCCAAAAAAACGATAAGAAATCACTTGCTGTTCCCACAGGAGGCACTCCAGGCTGAGCGTTACGAATAGCCGGAAAAGCAAACAGCATCACAGCAGTCCAACTCAACATTCCAATTTCCGGTAACTTACCCGATTTCATCACTTTCAATGCTAGCAGGAGCGCCATAGTTGATAGCACCCACATAATCACGATAATCGTTAAAGCAAAAAATTTAACCGGGAGCGATCGAGTTATGCGGACATCGATATAAATAAAGATAGATGAATTTTCTTCCAGAGGCTTGTATGTGATGTCAAAACCGGGAACATCGGCATTGAACTTAAATAGCAGCGGTACGGGGTTGAGTTCAAAAGGGGCAAATTTTTTCCGAATCGAAGGCAGCGGATCGATGGAAATAGCTACTTTAGCAATGTGCCTGTCAAAGGGATAATTGTTAATTTTACCCTTGACTAAATTGAACTTTAAAGCCGGAAAAATCATCGGTTTACCTGCTTTAAAAGTGATTTCTGAATCTTCTATATTTGCACCGTTAACTGTCATTAACAAATCTTGAGCTGGGTAGGTAGGTCCTTTTTTGTAAATGCCTTTTAGTTCAAATTCTAAGCGTGTTTCTAATTCGTTTTTAATTGGATCTACTCCGATCGCAGTCATTGTCACCTCTACTAAGCCTTTGGGAGGTGCAGAGCTTTCTGGATTGGGGCTGTAAGGTTCTTGAGCATGAGCTACGGGAGAGTAAATAGATAAAGTAATTGCAAAAATTAGGAGGAGATTGCAAATTAAAATAAGTATTTTTTTGAGGTTATTGTGGTTGACAATTTGCATGAATTAGATAATAATTCGGAATGATTTAACCGCGAAGGCGCTAAGGACGCGAAGGAAGAGAAGAGTGAGTATTTTATATCATAAACAGGATTTTTTACCAGGTTGGCTCGTAATAATATTAGCGATGTCTTGTTCAGACATCGCACTTTTCCTTGAGATGCCAGGGGACTGCTAACCTATGGTTTAAGGAAGAAATACATTTGATGTGAAACTTCCATGCAAACCGTAGGGAATATGATATTTTAAATGCAACCGCGCCACAGGCCCTTTCGCGATATCCCTAGCATCTAAAATTACTAAGGTCGATCGATGATTAGCAGCATCGTACATCAAAACCAGCAGCCAGCCATCATCCTCAGCCACAGCATCGGGACGCGCCACAAACACTGGTTCCCCAGCAAAACCGCGCGGTGCCGCACTCCAAAGTTGCCTTTCACCAGTCAGGAAATCAAATTTGAGAATGGCTTGCAGAGGAGCATTGCCGGTGGGAGAATCGGCGGCACCAATGTAAAGATATCGGTAAGGCTGTCCGACATTATTTGGATGTAAAGTTGGAAATTCGCAGCAGCGAGTTTCAACTACTTGATCCTCCACTGTTTCCGCTTGTAAATTCAGCTTGAAGCGCCACAATTCCCCGGCGGGAATGCTATCGAAATCAATCTCGCGAAAATCGCCATCTGGCTCGACGTTGGGGAATGATTCGTAGCATACTGAATCTACAAAGACTTCGCCGTCTTCTTCCCAGGCGTTGCAGTGGTGGAAAACAAAACATGGTTCTGTTTCTAATATTTTCACTTGATCGGTGCCGTTGCGCGGAATTAAAATTGCTTGCGTGGGCTTGTTGGGTGAAAATTGAATGCACTGGGCAGCACTCCGCATTCCTAACACGAAAGGTATAGGGTTGAAGCTGACGGGATTTTGGAAAAATATGCAGTAATTGGGGGTAATTACCATGTCGTGTAGGAAGGCAAAACCTGGTATTGCATGGGCGTGTTTTTGCAAAAGTTTGCCACTTTCGTCGAGTTCGTAAATGGTAATTACGCTAGACAAACCTGGTTTGACAGAAAAGTTTATGAGTCTGTCTCCGGCTCCATTTTTGCCTTTTTCAATTCTGGGGTGAGCGGCGAATGCTTCACCGGGCTGCAAGATGCCGTCTAGGGTATCTAAGCCGATGGTTTCTAAGGTGGAAGGGTCTAGTCTGTAGGGTGCTGCTGCTTCCCAAAGTGCTAATAGTTTGTCTCCCCAATAAATGATGTTGGTGTTGGCAATGTTTTTGATTTTGAGGTCAAATATATTACTTAGCCAACCTCCTGGTTTCTGGGTGCCGAAAACGCCTCGATGGAGGATTTTTCCGGCTGTTTTTTCTGCTAGATAGCCTTCGGTGTGGATGAATCGGTTGCGGAAGTGGGCGCGCCCGTCGGAAATTGCGATCGCACAAATCATCCCATCGCCATCAAAGGGGTGGTGAATTTGTTCGCCGTTGATATCTAGCAAGCCTGGCCCGTTGCGAAAGAATGTGCCTTGTAAGTCGGGGGGGATTTCACCTTCTATTTCGTCAATCCAGTAGTCGGATTCCTGACGCTGGGATTCGTAGCCTCGTTGCCAGTCGGTGCGATCGTATGATGAGGTTTTGGCTGTTGTTTTTAGTTGGGAAGTTTCTAGGTTTTGCATTGGTAGAATAAGCTTTTATTGATTTAACCACAGAGGCCACAGAGAGATGGGGAGGGTAGGCACGCACCATCCACTACCCCTACACAATCATTGTTTTCTTGAGAATGAAACCGCCCTCCCTAGGGGGGGGCTGGGGGAGTGACTTCTTCCTTCTTCCTTCTTCCTTCCCCCCTAGGGGGGGGCTGGGGGGGGGTGACTTCTTCCTTCTTCCTTCTTCCTTCATTTGCTATCTGCGGTTCGGCTTTCTGAGATTACTGTTGGTACTAAGTCGGGAAAATATTCCGGCATGAAATGTTGTCCTGTTGGTTTTGTGCTTCCCATTTCCGCTTCTAATAATGGCAGTGTGTTTTGATTGTTTGGCTCGCCATTTTCTGTGTCTTCAGCAGGTAGCCAACTTAGGAATGGTAGCGGTAGAAGTGTGGATAGGTTGGTGATGAGGACTAGCAGCCAGAGATTGTCGAAATTGCGATCGGTAATTCCTAACCAGTGAGTCAAAACTGCACCACCTTCGTAGGACAAAAGTCCGGCTAAATTGGTGATGGACATCAGTAGTGCAAATAAAGTTGCTTCGACACCGGGGGGACACAATCGCGCGCACAATACCAGCACTGGCATATAAGCAATTTGCCCGATTACTGTTAAGATGAGGCTATCTCCGATGCTGAACCACTGGTCGTCAATTCCTAAAGCTCGGTTGGCGTGAGTTACTAATATTAAACTTGTCAATCCCAAGACTGTGGCAATTACTGTTGACCAGCCGAAAATTACTCGAAATGGAATTGTTTTGAGGAAGCGCTGAAACAGCCAGATACCGACAATTGCCGCCAGACTGGTAACTAGGCGCACGCGGCCGAGAAATTCTGGTTGGAAGCCTAATTCGTTGGTGGTGAAAAAGAAGAAGGCGGAGTCGGAACTTGGGGTTGCTTGCCACAGGAAAAGAAAGGCGGTTGGCAACCAAATTGTTTTTTGGCTAACAGCTTGTCGCAGTTGTTTGACTTGATTTTTTACTGTTTCAAAGTCGGTTCTTTTTTTGACTTTTTCTTCGCTAATTAACCAGGCTGTTGCTGAGACGATGAGCGGGAAAGATGCGGTGATTAAAAATATGGTGTGGGTGGAGAAGTTTTGGAGTAGGGAACCGCTGAGGTAGGCGGTGATTAGTCCGCCGAGGGCTGATGCGCCCCAGGATAGGGATTGCAGGGAACCGGCATCGGTAAGGGATTCTTTTCGGGCTCTTTCGACTACTAGGGAGTCTGCGATGACGTCGCTGACGGCGAGAGAGAGGGCACTGAGGGCGATCGCCCCTGTAGCGGCCAAGGGTGTCTGTACTATTGTGGCTAGCGCCACCCATGCTGAGGTTCCCAACAGCCCGGAAAGGACGATGTAAGGCCGTCTGCGGTAGCCGAATATCGGCAACCCGTCCGACATGAAGCCGAATAGGGGTTTGATCATCCAAGGTAGGGCGACAACGCCCAGCATGGCTGAGACTTCCGCGGGGCTCATGCCGAGTTCGTCTTTGAGGAAGAAGCTGACGGCTAAGCGGGCTAGTCCGAGGATACCTTGGACGAAGTAAATCAGTAATATGGCTATGAGTTCGGGGGTTGGCTCATTCCCAAAGAATACTTTTTCTTTTAAAGATTCTTTGAGTTTGCTGACACCGGAGGAGGAAAGGAGCATTTGAGAAATATTTCTTAATGAATCTCAATATTTATAACACATTCTTAATGGGTTGCGGGAACTGTCGGAGGTAGGATGCCACAGTGGTGGGCTTCTGGCAAGTGGTATAAAATTGTATTTATCTCGAATTAATGCGTGTTTTGTAATTATGAAAACAGATCCTTTGAAACCTTTGGAATAATTAACCGCGAAGACGCGAAGTACGCGAAGCAAGAAAAGAAAGAGATGTCACAAATACTGAAAGGAGTATTTTTATGATTGTGAATCCTGACAATGTGCCGGATATTACAGGCTCTAAATATCCCCTGCAATTTCAATCTGCGGTGGCGGGCAGGGTGAAAAAACGCTTGGGCGATGCGGCTGGTTTGAAGAACTTTGGGGTGAATTTAGTGCGCCTTGCACCGGGTAGTTGTTCTGCTCTCAGACATTGGCATAGTTGTCAAGATGAGTTAATCTATGTTCTGGAAGGGGATGTTTCTTTGGTGACTAATAGGGGGGAGCAAGTGCTCCAACCGGGTATGGCTGCGGGTTTTCCGGCTGGGGATGTTGATGGGCATCATTTAGTGAATCGCAGTAATTCTGATGTTGTTTATCTGGAAATTGGCGATCGCACTCCGGGAGATTCAGCAAATTATCCCGATGACGATTTAATTGCTAAAGCTGAGGGCAATAGTTGGATTTTTACTCGCAAAAATGGCGAAGTTTATGAGGATTAAAAAGTAATGAGTCAAGTCAATCTTTGGAGTTCTGCGGAACACGCTTTGTGGTATCTTGCTAAAGCTGATAGTATCCCTCACCGCACGGAAGGTGAAGCTGTACTTTTGGGCGAAGTGCCGAAAACTGTGCACCGGATTCTGGATATTGGTACGGGTGATGGACGGTTGTTGGGTTTGCTTAAGTGCGATCGCCCGAATGTTGAATGTGTGGCGATCGACTTTTCGGCTACAATGTTGGAAAAAGTCAGAACTCGTTTTGCTGACGATCGCACTGTCACAGTAATTGAACATAATCTTGATGATTCTCTGCCGGATTTAGGCAAGTTTGATGCGGTGGTTTCTAGTTTTGCAATTCACCACGTAGAGGACGATCGCAAACGTTCGCTTTATACCGAGATTTTTGAGCTTTTGGAACCCGGAGGCATTTTTTGCAATTTGGAACACGTAGCGTCGGCAACAGAGGCTTTACACCATAAATTTCGAGAAGCGCTGGGTATTAGCGATTCGCCAGACGATCCATCTAATAAATTGCTGGATGTGGAAACGCAATTGCGCTGGTTTAGGGAAATTGGTTTTACTGATGTAGATTGTTATTGGAAGTGGCTGGAACTAGCTTTGTTAGTTGGGGTGAAACCTGTTTAGCTGCGGGTAAGGACTGCATTGTCCTGTGCTTGAAAAATTGGAAATAGTCACAATTAGTAAGGTGCGTCAGATTTTTAAACCCTCAATAATCGTTCTAGAAATTCTCCTGACGCACCCTACAGTTTGATTTTAGTATGGGTGGCTCGCACATTGGGATCTTACCCAGTTAGATGGCTGTTTTAAGAGTTATTAACCAAACGATCGAATTAACAATAAACAAAAATGTATAAAAAATATAGATTGATGGAGCGCAGATAGCTCGACCTAAAGAAGGCATTTTAATATTTTTTAATGAACCTAGCGGGTGAACAAAACCTGCCGGAATTGATCGAGTATTAAAACTTTCATCTAAGGCGGTTTCATTATTCAAGAATTGGGTAATTGCATTGACTCTTTGTATGTAATAAAATTGCACCTTCCAGTAGGTAGCTTCTAAAAACCAGAAACCAAAAATTCTAACGTATCCTAGGGGAACTAACGCATCTATTTTACTTGTAAACACCCAACCAATCAACGCTACCCAAATGGTAATTGCCGCAGTTTTTAATTGCATCATATTTGTTATTTGTTATTTGTTATTTGTAACAACTGACTAATGACTAATGACTACTGACTACTGACTACTGACTTTTTTCCGTAGCGATGATGTGCAAATCTACGTGTTTGAGCGATCGCACTAATTGCTGAGTCAAAGAACCCCGCAGCAGCAATTTCCAGCGGGATTGCTGGCTTTCGCCAATCACAATTTGAGTAATGCGATACTGTTTAGCTACATCAGAAATTGCTTTGGCTATATTCTGACTCTGCACCCGCAGAAATTGCCCGTTAAATTCTTGGCAAAGCTTCTGACAAGTTTCAATGTGTAAGCTTTCGGCTTTTGTTAAAAAGCGATCGGGGTTCTCCACAAATAAAGCATAAAATGGCGCATTCATGTAGCTAGAAATTCTCCCACCCCGTCGGAGAAGTTGCAAAGAATTTGGATAAGTGGAAACGCATACTAAAACTCGTTCGTGAATGTTACAAGATTGACCTTTTAAAGTTGCCCCATCCTCTTCAACGTTGTCTGCGACTTCTCGTAATGCTAGTTCTCGTAATGCAATTAAATGACGACGCTGAAAAAAGTTTTTTAAAGATTGTTCAATTTTTTCGGGAGCATAGATTTTACCTTCTAGTAACCTTTCTTCTAAGGTTTCTGGTGTCACATCAACCACGAGTATTTCGTCAGCTTCTTCCAGAATGCGATCGGGTACTCGTTCTCGCACGACAACTCCGGTAATTCGTGCTACTAAATCGTTGAGACTTTCTATGTGCTGAATGTTGAGGGTGGAAAAAACGTCAATGCCAGCATTCAGAATTTGCTCGACATCTTGATACCGCTTTTCTCTGAGAGAACCGGGAATATTTGTATGAGCCAGTTCGTCGATTAATGCTAATTGAGGGCTGCGGGCGATGACAGCTTCTGTATCCATTTCTGTTAGAGTTATTTCACCTCGTAGCATTTGTTTTCGTGGCACTACTTCCAGTCCCTCAGCTTTGGTTGCTGTCTCTTTTCTGCCGTGAGTTTCTAACAATCCGACAACTACATCAATGCCTTCTGATTTGATTGTGTGTCCTTCTTCTAGCATTCGGAAAGTTTTGCCAACACCAGGGGCCATCCCGATAAAGATTTTGTGCTTTCCCCGACGGCGGGTGCGATCGTAAGTGCGATTTGGTTGGGCGTAAATTGCGTCGGGGTTATTTTCGAGTTCGCTAGAGTGAATCATCGCTTAATAGTTAGTTGGCAGTTGACAGTTGACAGTGGGTAGTGGGTAGTTGGCAGTTGGTAGTTGGTAGTTGTCAGTTGTCAGTTGCTAGTTGTCAGTTGCTAGTTGGTATTTGGTAGTTGCTAGTTGTCAGTTGCTAAAAACAACAGATAACAGATAACAAATAACCAATAACCAATAACCAATGACTATTGTAAACCATCTAAAGCTAGATTTAGTTTGAGGACATTAACTCCGGGTTCACCGAAAATACCGATAAATCTGCCGTCTGTATTTTGGGAGATCAGAATTTCGACTTGATTGGGATTGAGCGATCGCACTTTTGCTATCCGTTGAACTTGCGCTCTAGCCGCCTCTTCGCTAAGATGAGGGTCGAGGCTAGAACCAGAAGTATATACTAAATCAGCCGTAGGTGTGATGCCAGCTTTTTTGAGACGATCGATTTCAAATTGAATTCCCTGAAAACCATCTTTCTCTTTACCTCTTTTCAGCAAATCTGAGTTACTGGGACCAATATTACTAGCTCCAGAAATACCTGTTCTTTGACTTAAATTCTCGGCTTTCGTCGGATCGTAATCTGGGAAAGTGCTGTAATTTGTGTTGCTGGGACGGCTCAAAAAATATTTTTCCGAGGTGAAATTCTGACCGATTAAAGAGGAGCCAAGTACAACTCCTTGCTTAGTAATTAAGCTACCATTTGCCTGGGAATTGAAAGCAATTTGACCGATGGCTAGCAAAATCAAGGGATAAACAATGGCTGTAATTCCCCACAGGACTAAAGTCACGCGAATTGCTCTGATTATTTCTCTCATATTTTTGATTTTGGTGTGGTGAAAAAGTTGATTTTTGGTTTTAGATATTCAGCTAAAGGGATCATCCAGATTTTGTAAGGGCGAAGCATGACCGCTGTAAATCTCTGGTTATAACTAATAAATTGTCTGCGGTCATGCTTCGCCCCTACGAATATATTGGCAAAATTGAGATGCACCCCTGCTAAAATCTTTCCGGCTGAAATATAACCACCAACAGGTAAATAGAAAGCGCAATAATTACCAAACCAAGCAGACTTAAACCCCAGACAGCTTTGCGGGTAAAATCTTCGCCAGAAGCTGCATAAACAGCGGGCGCAATGATGGCATTGAAACACATTACTAGAAAT
>RDXH01000317.1 GCA_004292745.1 Oscillatoriales cyanobacterium
CAGGCGAGTGAGCAACGACAGCGCCTCATCTTTCCTTCCTTCAAGGAGGCCTAGTTGTCTTCCTTCAAGGAGGCCATCTTCGCGAATTTCTTGGTAAATCACAGAACCGCGCATAGTTTCTTTCCTAAATAGTTGTCTGATTAAGTCTTTTTCAAATCTCAAACCTGCGAGCACTTGGGTACAAGCGAGTAAATCCGCTTGTTGGGTAGGTTCTTCTATTGTAGCAATCTGAGTAGCTATTTGCTCTAACAAAGTTCGCGGCGAGTTGGTTTGGGATAGTGTCGCCAGCGGGAGTAAGCCGGGGACGGACAGCAGTGAAGCGGGGTCTTGTTCCCACAGGCGGATAACTCGATAGCTGTGTCGGGTGTTCGTATCTGTGTACTCGGATACAAAAACTTGTTCTGAGGCTGTTTGCTGCAAAAAGATTACTACTTGATTGATAGAACAGGAGTATTGCCGTTTGAGCCTGACGTAGTAGTCTAGCATTCTGAAGGCGATCGGCGGGTCGGAGTAGGGTCTGGTTTCAAATTCCAGATGTTGCAGGTGTTGTCGTAGGCCAAGGAAGTTGGGTTGTGAGGGGTGATGAGAAGAGTTTAACCCTAGGGGCATCTATCTGAGAAGAGATTTTAGGGCGATTTGGGGAAAGTCCTTACTTTTTCTTACTTTTTATCACTTTTTATCACTGACAAAGATGAGATCGAGTTGGTAAAGTATTTTACTAATAGCTAGCGAGCAGTGATCTACAGATAGCAATACAGAATAATGAATAAGCGATTAAAACTGATATTTCTAACATCTAGCATTATATGCACAGTGCTTTTTCCTTCGGCAAGCTGGGCGCGGACTGTCTTGCAAGAAATTCAGCAAACAGGAGTTTTAAAAGTTGGGATTAGAAAAGATGCTGTGCTTTTTGGCTATGAAAGTTCAGGAAGTTGGACAGGGTATTGTGCAGGCTTTGCCAATGCTCTAGCAAGCAGTTTGAGCAAACAAATGAATACTTCTATTAGTGTCAGAGCAGTTACATCTACGCTCCAAACCCGTGAGGGAATAGTTCGAGATGGCACGGTACATATTGAGTGTGGCCCCAATACAATTAGTCGCGAAAAGGAAGTACAGGAAAACATTAAATACTCAGATTCATTTTTTGTCACGGGGACGCAATTTATTGTAACGGCTGCCAACAAAAATACTACCTTAAAAAATGCGAGGCTTGGTGTACTTCGAGGCTCAACAAATATACGTTCAGTTACCCAAGCATATTCTGAAGCTGAAATACAGCAGTTTTCTGAAAGAAGTGAGGGTGTAAGTGCTGCAATGAACGGTCAAGTTACTGCATTTGCTGGAGATAGTATTCTTTTGATAGGAGAAGCTGTGAGACAGGGAGTGCAACTCAGTGCTTTTGAGATAGTACCGAATCAACCTCTATCCTGTGACTTTTATGGAATGATACTTCCTACTAATGACACTCAGTGGCAAGGTACAGTGAACTCTTTTATTGGCAGCAGTCAAGGGCTACAGGTTTGGGGGACTTGGTTTGGAGGGTTCAGGTCTTATTTAAAGGGAACGCTTGACTATTGCAAGAGCAGATAAGTAAAAATAATGATAATGAAGTCAGTAATGCTCAAACAAATTAAACTTTGGATATTTCCGTCAATTACAGTAATGATGTTAATTGCTGTTTCCGGCTGTTCTAAAGTGAATAGAAATACAACAGTAGATATCGAACTCGTTAGCAATGAGTCTAAGGCGGTTGAAGGATCATTTTTGTTGAGATTCGATACGGGAGGAGATCGCTACGTTAAACTAAAGCCAGGGATAGAAAAAATTATTCTCAATGACTGGGAAGTAGATGTCTCAAATAAGCTCAAAGTTAAAGGGCGTAATGCTACAGTAAATTTGACACAGTATGAAGAGAAAAATGGTAATCAAACAACTACATCTCAGGTGTATGAAATCACACCAACACTCATAATCGCAGCGAACCAAGAAACAAAAAATTTTAAGGAATATATAGTAGTTCGTTTTCCAGCCACTTTAGCTATAGGCAAAGAATTAAAGGCATCTAGCCCTTCTGCTGTACCTGAAGTAAGATTCCAAGTTGCATACTATTCGAGTTACGGTCAACTTTGGTTTGCCAGAATCATTCATTGGTTCGGGATAGGAGCGATTATTATATTGTTAATTTCTATTCCTAGCTTATCAGAATACGTAAAAGTTAGGGAGAAATTCAAAAAAGCTATAGAAAAGTATGTTGAGTCTGGTGGGAGCGATCGAACAGTCTTAGCAATTCTAACATATTTAAAAAATGCCCAAAAAAGAGAGTTATACGTTTCTTTTAACTTGAGGAATGAACTCGATCGGGATGACATAACATTTTTGAATGATGAAGGTAGCCAATTTACGCTTTTTTCACCTTACAAAAATTTCTTGTCTGAAAATTTAGACAACTTAGAAAACCTGATTGTACAACAATTAAACCATAGCTTTTCTCAAATCATATCCAACGATGTTTTCTTTTTTATCAAAGGAGAGTTGGCTAATAAAAGACACGTATTTTTTGATATTTCTTATGTTGTAAAACATACAGAATCTACATATGCTAAACAAGGAATTATTCAATTGAGCCAGGGATTTAGGGGAATTGCAGTAGATTGGAATATTAATATTTCTATCAATCAAACGTCTGTTAGAAAAATTCAATTTTCATCCTTTCCTGCTGACAGCTTTTCTGTGGACGAAGGATCTTCTAACAAGGAAATTTTTGATAAAATGGCAGAAACGGCTTTTATAGATTTGAACCACCGCTTACAAAAAGAGCTACAAATTCAACCTCTTTTCCAGTAATTTATATCAAAAAATACACATAGGAGATATATGATGGATGAAAATCCTTTTGGAGCCGTAATCGCAGGTATATTCTGGTTCTGTATAACT
The DNA here is from genome assembly GCA_004292745.1 of Oscillatoriales cyanobacterium. Lineage (GTDB taxonomy): Bacteria > Cyanobacteriota > Cyanobacteriia > Cyanobacteriales > Microcoleaceae > Microcoleus > Microcoleus anatoxicus. Next base: position 2,935 of record RDXH01000317.1, read on the forward strand.
GTATTTGGATTTGTTTTCTCGAAAATACTGACTCCGATCTGGGAGAATAAGGTGGGAAGATTTGTAATGCTTCTGATCGCTGGTATAGGAATGTTTTACCTTGTCTCTACTTGGAGTTCAAAATCAGGTATTAATCAAACTAACTTAAGTCCTAGCCATGAGCGCACTATTTTGCGTGATAATGATAAGTCTTTAGCTCAGCTTCCTATGGTTCAAACACCTCTTGTTAAACCTCAAAGCCAATCCAAGCAAGAACGTATAAGTGGTGGAGAGAAAGTATTAATTATCAACAAAGAAGCTATTAACAAGCGGGCTGGGGCTGTAGCTTATGCCAAAGGAGATTTTACCACTGCTGTTAACTCACTAGACACATCCCGGAAAATTAATCGGAACGATCCAGAAACTTTGATTTATCTGAACAATGCCCGGATTGGTAATAAAATATCTCACAATATTGCTGTAGCAGTACCCATTGGACACAATACAGATATAGCTAATGAAATCCTGCGGGGTACTGCACAAGCACAGGATGAAATCAATCAAGCTGGTGGTATTAAAGGTATACCTTTAAAAGCGATCATTATTAATGATGAGAATAATCCCCAGGTAGCATCTGAAGTTGCTGATGCTGTGGTAAAAAAATCATCAGTATTGGGTGTGGTTGGTCATTTTGGTAGTGATGCAACCCTAGAAGCTGCAAAAGTTTACCAAAAAGGTCAGCTTGTAGTCATTTCACCGACTAGCACATCTATAAAACTTTCTGGTTTTGGCAATTATGTTTTCCGTACAGTAGCGAATGATAAGTTAGCAGGTGAATCCCTTGGTCAATACATGACTACTCAAGGATGGCAAAAAGCAGCTATATTTTTTAATTCTGACAGTGACTATAGCAAATCCCTCACGGAGGAGTTTACAACTGCTCTCCAGAATAAACAAGGAAAAATAGTAAAAAAGTTTGATTTAGCAAGCTCCACCTTCAAAGCTAAAGATAATCTTGAAGAAGCGATGAATCTGGGAGCAGAAGTCGTTGCCTTATTTCCAAGTTCTAAATACCGCGATCAAGCATTAAAAGTAGCACGAGTTACGCCAAGTCGGTTGCGACTACTGGGAGGAGATAGTCTCTACCAGAAAGATACTTTAGAACAGGGTAAGGATAATGTTCTTGATATGGTGGTAGCGGTATCATGGCATGGAGAAGCAAACTCTCAAGCTGAGTTTACTAAAAATGCCGATCGCCTCTGGGGTGCAGATGTCAACTGGCGCAGCGCAATGGCTTATGATGCAACTAAAGCATTGATTGCTGCTTTGCAACAAAATCCCACTCGCAGTGGTGTCCAAAAAGCACTTTCAGCAACTAATTTCTCTGCTCAAGGTGCTTCGGGAGTAGTGAATTTCTTGCAAACAGGCGATCGCAATGGGCCTATTCAACTGGTGAAAATTATTCGCGATGAAAATTCTCGTTCTGGTACTGGTTATGATTTTGTGCCATTACAGTGAAATGCTTGATGAATGAGGGCTTTGTAGGCACGTTTAAATGATTGAGCAAAGGTGGTGATAACTTTCAACGGTTTAGCTCCGCGATCGCTTCATTAACTGTACCTCGAAACACCTTTCCAGATTGATAGTCTTGTTTTCCTTGTGCAATGTTAGCAGCAATTAGTTTAATGGAATTTGCTGAAGGCGATCGCACCTCTCATCGCCTGCTTTGAAAGTGTTTGAAATTCGATAGCCCAAATCATCCCCAATGCGATCGCTCACGCTTGGGAAGTCGGTAGTCTGCAAGCATTAGAAGAAGTAGAAAGTGCGATCGCCCTCTTTTCCTCCACCACACAAATAGAGTTTTACAATAGCATTCAACAAGCAATTTGAAGCATACTAGGTTCAGGGATAGATTCACCTTCTGCTTGCCAAGCTTCCAAATACATTTCAATCACTTCTTCGCCCTTATGAATTGCTTCTGAGCGAGTTTGACCGTGAGTGCAAGGCATCACCACGCGATCGGCAAACTCTGGAATCGTGAGTAGAAAAAGCCGATCTTCATCAGACCATTGAACAATCATACTGTATCGACTCATAAATCCTCGCCCTCCCTTAACTCATTCAGCTCACTTAATAACTGTGCTAACTGCTTTTCTAGGTAGAGTGCCACATCATCTCCATCTTTGCCGGGAATTGTCAGCGTTTTTTTGAGCCTTGGATGTCGCCAACGCTCATGGCTACCTTTGCCGCGCTTGGGTAGATAAACAAAACCTTCACGCGCAATCTGAACTTTCAACTCTCTAATTTTCCTTGGCATGGATTTTGTTTACTGCTCAACTCTATTTTATCACTTTTTTTCGAGTCCTCCAAATACGATCGCACATTCTCACCCCCGCCTTTCTACAACCTTCTCCCATCGCCTGCTTTAAAGGTTTTTGAATCCCGATCGCCCTCCCATTCAAATCCCTTCCACTCCATCATACTTTCAAGGATTCTCGCTGCTGCTCCCTACAAGGAACTCCATAAGCAGTATAAGGTCTAACATCAGGCGGTTGAAGCCCCAAAACAATTGATTTAGCCGGAATTCCCGCTGCAACTAACTCCTCAGCAATCAGGCGATCGGTATTATTTGCTTGAATCCACACCTGAGAGTCAATAATATCAATATGAATCACGCAATGGTGAATACCTGAGAGTCAATAATATCAATATGAATCACGCAATGGTGAATGCGCTGGTCGTTAAACCAACCTATATTTATTAACATATAGTGGTCATTTTCCAAATCAAAAATTGTGGCGTTTTGCGTCCCACTTTCACAAACGGGAATCTCAGCGTATTCAGTCAGGAGCTGCTTAACAAGTTGGCGATAAGTATTTAAGCTATCCATTGTACTATTTCCTCTGTTTTTGGGTTGAAAACAACAAGATTTAGGCGGTTATTATCTAGCAAAATCTGACCAAATTTTTGTCCTTCAAAAAGCTCGGTAAAAGCATTTAGTGGAATTGCAAGATACAGTTGTCTTTCTGATTCCGTCCGTTGTAAAATATCATGATAAAGAGTGTATTGACCCAAAGCTTGCTCTAAATCTGCAATTCTCGACTCTCTGATAAAACTTTTAACTTCAACCGCTATTTTGCGATGGTTGTTCTCAGCAGCCAATAGCTGTTCTGCACCAAGATCGATCGATAGGTTTCTCTTCGCCCAAGCCAAGGGATACGGATCGTGGGTAATTGTCCAGCCAGCCTTAATCAGACCCTGTTTGACAACTTGATGATAAATGTCTCTTGCTGGCACGATCGCTCTCTTTTGCTATCGAGGTTGACACTGACTATTATAATGTGCAGAAGTCTCAACCATTATTCGAGAAATTCAATCTGAAACAACACGATCACCCCACCTCACCCAAATATTCCTGCACCCACATCCAAATCGAAGCCAGAAACCGGGTTTCTTCCCAGATATCTAGTTGAAAATCAGTGATTTTTCGCAGAAACCCGGTTTCTTCCCGTAACTCCCACCAAATCAAAATCCGACAATACGCTAAAAATCTTTAAAATTTGTTAAGATTAACACGACCTCAGCGCCGGCATCCCATTCCCCGCGCTTACATCCCCTTCCCCAGCCCCCACAACAATGCTGCGACTCGAACACATCAGTAAAATTTATCCCACAGGCGTCGTACTCAAAGATGTCACCTGGGAAGTCAAACCAGGCGATCGCAT
>RDXH01000054.1 GCA_004292745.1 Oscillatoriales cyanobacterium
AATCAGTATCTCCAAAAATACGCCCGACAAAATCAAAGAAAAGGCATTGCTAAAACTTGGGTGGCAATTCCTCAAGACGGTGACGGTCAAGTAGCAGGCTATTATTCAATAAGTATGGCTGAATTACAACTAGAGTTACTACCTGAAAATTACAGAAGAGGGTTGCCGCGTTACCCCCTTCCAGTTATGCGAATCGGCAAACTGGCGGTAACTCAATCCATGCAGGGTAGAAGACTAGGTGAGACACTGCTAGTCGATGCTTTTAACAGAGTGATTCGTTTGTCGGAAGATATAGGAGTATTGGGAGTGATAGTTGACGCATTGAACGAACAAGCTAAGGGATTTTATTTGCAATACGGATTCATTAGCTTAGAAGGCGATGAACTTTCACTTTTTATTCCGATTACTAGGATATTAGAAGCTTTTACATAGCTCGAATTTTCCATTAGACATCTCCCAAAAAGCTTGTCAAAAACAGGCAGGATGCCTGTTCCACAATAATTATGGGAGATGTCTATTAGTTAACCTGACGGTACATTCAGTTTAACACTCTTGTCGGAGCGATCGCCCTTTTCAAACGAAGTACGATCGGATTAAATCGTGAGAATAAAGACAATGCGATCGCTTTCCCATTTGCTAGAATATCAGATGAGGCAACCTTACTCCGATCGATATTGCTACAATAAAATTAGTCGATCGCCCTTTTATAACAAAACAATGTCAACACCAACCGATACCCAAACAAAAATAGAGCTAACCCTCAGCCAAACAGATCAAGAAATTCTAGAAAAAGCCGCCGCCGCCAAGTCTATGAGTCTAGGCGAATACCTCCTAGAAATCGCTCTGAAAGCAGCCAAACAGCCACCTCTAGAAGTAGACCAAATTGTATTGAGCGATCGCGACTGGGAAATCTTTGCATCTGCAATGGAAAATCAACCGGAACCTAACCACCCCCTCAAAGCAGCTATCAAAGAGCATCAGGAAAAGTACGGTAACTGGTAAACGAAGCTATCCCGCAGGGAATCGCCCTCACTCCTCATTTTGACTATCTTCTTGCTCAAGTTGCTCAAAATTCACTTTCTTATAAATAGCAGATAGAGGAACTTCTAGCTGAAAGGAATTAAACACTAATGCCGTATCTTCCTCATCATACTCGCTATACAACCATCTTTTATTCTCGGTTTTAGAATACTGCTCGATTTTGATTTTTGTTTGGTCAATCAGAATGTATTCTCGAAAAGAAGGTATAGTTTTGTAAAATGTAAACTTGTCAACTCGATCGTAGTTTTTAGTAGACTTTGATAAAACTTCCACAATAACTTGAGGGTTGGTAATCGTGTCTGTGCGATTGCTGCGGTACTCAGGTTGTCCAAAAATTACCATTACATCGGGATAAGTGTACAGTCGCACTTTTGGTATCCACAGACGCACGTCGCCGATGAAGACATCATACTCTTGTTCTGGGAGAGCGCAATTTAAAGCAATGTAAACGTTTCCTGCGATCCGATTGTGATTGGTAGATCCGCCTGTCATAGGAATAATTTCTCCGTCGAGATATTCGCTTTTGTACTCTGCTGTTTCTTCCAGTGCTAAATATTGCTCCTCTGTGGAGTAACGTTGCTCGGTTGTTTGCAAAGTGGCTGTCATCTTGATATTCTCCCACAAGGATGTTGAACAAATATTTCTTTTGAGTACGCGCGTGCGAAGCTATCCCGAAGGGAATCGCTCACTTAAATGATAACCCGCATTCCCAACAAAGCGAAATACCTTATTCCTCCCCGCTTTCTTCCGCCTCATTTTCCGCCTCAAAATCCACCTTCTCATAGACATCAGCCAGCGCAACTTCAACTTGAAAGAAATTAAAAACTAACGTCGCATCTTCCTCATCATACTGACGGTACGACCACCGCTTGTTTGCCAACTTACAATACTGTTCTATATAAACCTGGGATTGGTCAATCAGAATATACTCTTGAAAGGTCGGAATCGTTTGATATAACTTAAATTTATCAGTGCGATCGTAAGCTTTCGTAGATTTAGATAAAACTTCCACAATCGCTTGAGGATTCATCACCGTATCCTGGCGATTATTGTAATACTCAGGTTTGCCCGGAATTACCATCACATCGGGATAAGTATAAAATCGCTTTTTCGGCAGCCACAGACGCACGTCACCGATGAAAACATCATAGTCAAGTCCCTTAAGAGCAAGACGTAATGCTATACTCATATTCAAAGAAATGCGATTATGATTCGTAGTTCCACCCGTCATGGGAATAATTACTCCATCGAGATATTCACTTTTGTACTCTGCTGCTTCTTCCAGGGCGAGATATTCTTCTGGAGTGAAGTAGTCTTGTGCTGTTGGCTGTTCTGTTACTTGTAGAATAGCTGTCACGGTTTTTTCCCCAATTCAATAGATTAGGACTTATTCACGGGTGGTCAGAAACCGGGTTTTTACGAGAATACTTTGTTAGATTCTGCAACAACCGCAAAAACCCGGTTTATGAAGGTTTTGATGCGTAATTCTGATATCTTGCGTTTAGTTTAACAATCAACTCGCAATCAAAATTAATCGATCGGATCGAAAACTAAAGTCAATCTCGCAGCCGGAAGCAGTTGTTTGAGAACTCGCAAGTGACCCTCTGCATCAGACCAACTGCGAAAGCGACCGACAACGACCCTTTGTAGGTTTGGAAGCAAGCGAACCACGATCCACGGCTTGAGACGTTTCTCATACGGCATAATAGTTGTATCTCCTTTGTTAATTGGAGCCATAGCCAGTCCTGGGCCCTCGGAAAGCGTTGGACTGGCTTTTGACCTTTTCATACTTAAGTTTAATCCAAATAAAGTAGTATGACAACCGCAACGGTCTATTTTACTACTGGTATAGTCTAGGCAGGAAAAAATTTGACCGACAAGGTGCTAGCATCTGCCTTGCAAAGGTTGTGTTATGCGAGCAGTTAAACAGTGATCCGGTGGAGATTAGCAGTTGTCATGGCCGATCGGAATATCAGTAACAAAGAACTGGCCCTCCTCACGGGCATGAATCCCAGGTCTATTTCTCGGCTCAAAACTCGCCGTTACCTGACCCGAATAGACGCAGCAACGTTAAACGTTCTCTGCAAATCACTAAATTGCAAGCCCGGAGACTTAATGGATTACGAAGAGGACAATCCCGATCGAACCTGAAATATAATTTGTACGATCGCCCTTGTTTTTTGAAGGGCGATCGCACTTCATCAAATCGCAACCAAAATTAATCGATCGGATCGAAAACTAAGGCCAATCGAGCAGCGGGAAGCAGTTGTTTGAGCACTCGCAAATGACCCTCTGCATCAGACCAACTGCGAAACCGACCCACAACGACCCTTTGCAGGTTCGGAACCAAGCGAACCACGAGCCACGGTCTGAGACGTTTCTCATACGGCATAATAGGTGTATCTCCTTTGTTAATTGGAGCCATAGCCAGTCCTTGCTTTTCCACGGCGGGGGACTGGCTTTTGACTTTGCACCTGTGGTGTGCTGTACAAATTATTGCACAAAAGACCCTCATTGGTAGCAGAAATTTACTAAAATAGCGTTATCGCACCACGTTGGGCGTAAACTTGTATGATTGGGAGCGTTAGCAAAAGGCAAATATTCACAGTGAGCAAGCGCGTTCACATCACACTCCCCGACTACATTTATGAATCGTTAGAGCAGTGGGCCGATCGACAAGGTAGACCCACAGCTAGTTTGATAGCTTTTATCGTTGAAACAGCGGTGTTAGAAGCCAAAAAAAAGGGAGATCTACCTTCTGGGCCCCAAAAGCCCAAAAACGACACGTAAACAGTTCCCTCGTGGGTTGCGGGTGCGTGGCGGACGATCGCACTTATCCTTCTGGACGCACGGGCGATCGGAAACCGGGTTTGTGCGAGAATACCTCCTTAGAGTTGCAAAAACCGCAAAAAACCCGGTTTCTTTTTAAAGATGACAGCCCCGACTCCTTGAAGAAGTTGGGGCTCTGGGTGTATTGACTGGAAACCAACATCAATATCAATTAATCCCTGAAAATACAAAAAACCCTCCCCAACAAGGAATAGGGAGAGTCACCATAAAATAGAGTTAGAAATTGAAGCTTTTACAGAATTAACAATAGGGAGTCACATCCTCGCCACACTCATCAGCCAAATAACACAAAGCTCGAAACCGCATCCCCACTACTTGTTCGTAAAGCGGGTTTAACTTGCACAGTGGCGGAATGCGAAATAAAGTGCGATCGCCAACTTTGATTTCTCGCTCAAACGGACACTGGGACGGAATAAACTTACACAACAATCGAGCCAATTTTTGACTTTTAATTTCGGTGCTATCCAGCCACTTTTTCAGCGGATGCCATAAGTCAAAGCGCGGTTTTTTACCGTAAGGTTGAGGATTTGTAGCGACACTAACGGCGGTTTCTTGTTTACCAACCCATACCCAAATTGGCAGAGTGCGGTGGGGTACTGTATGCTGAAATACATTCATTTTGATCTGTTCCTCTTTTACAACGAGGTGCCAAGAACTCTCTGTAGAGTTAAGAGATTATCTACAATCAGTATCTACAGCATCCCGTTTTGCTTTACCGGATTGAACTTCTTGAATTAATGACTTTTGGCGAAAAAATTAGTTCCTTGAATTTTTGATCTAGTTCCAGGCTGTGCGATCGCACCAAAGCAGTTATGCTGAAAGTAGCAGGAAAAATTTGGGCTCGGCTTGCTGACCATTGCGTTGTATTGTCTAATACAATACTTTTTTCAGACAGAGTGTGCGATCGAATAAGTGTCCTTACTTCCACACCAAGGATTCATCTATGGGGTAGAAATTCTGCCTCTGATGTTTTACTTTCTACATTAGGTTGACTCACTTTTTGTAGTTATATTTTTATTCTGACCCATCTCTGTGAATTATTCCATACGTGAAAATGCGGAATTTTAGATAAAAGTGATAATAGTTACAAATGAGTCTGGCTACAAAATTCTTTGAAACCCAGCCTCAACTATTCCTGGAGCGATCGCTCAAAAAATCCTACAATTATACATAGCCGTCAATCATCGCCCTCACCAACCATGAGCAACCCAAATACCAAAACTATCACCAGGGAATTGCAAAGTCATGTCGCCATTCTCGGTGGCTGCGTCGCCCTCTTCTGGATGATAGAGATTGTCGATGTATTTGTCTTCCGAGGCGCGCTCAATTCCTACGGAGTGCGCCCCCGCAACCTTGACGGACTTCAAGGCATCCTGTTAATGCCTTTTCTACACGGCAGTTTTGCCCACTTAGCCGCCAATACCGTTCCTTTTGTGACATTGGGTTGGTTGATTATGCTACGAGAAGTTAGCGATTTTTTTGTCGTGAGTGGCGTCACTATGCTAGTTAGCGGATTGGGAGTTTGGTTAACCGGCGCGCCCAATTCCGTTCATATTGGCGCCAGCGGATTAATCTTTGGTTACTTCGGCTTTTTGCTGCTGCGGGGCTACTTTGAGCGTAGCTTTACTTCAATTTTACTATCTTTAATTGTTGGTTTCTTCTACGGCAGTTTAATTTGGGGAGTATTACCATCTCAGCCAGGAGTTTCATGGCAAGCCCATTTTTTTGGGTTTGTGGGGGGTGTATTAACCGCCCAACTTTTGGGGCGACAAAAACCTCAAATTAAAAATTAAAATCCTTTGGTAGTCATGACTTTAACTCTCTCTTTTTAATGTAACGCGATCGGGCAAGCGCACAGTAAAAATAGAACCGCAACCTAACTGACTTTCGACTTGAATATCCCCACCCATCATCAGGCAAAAGTGACGGCTAATGGTTAATCCTAAACCCGTGCCTCCATACTGGCGCGTGGTGGAGGCATCTCCCTGTATAAAAGCTTGAAATAAATGCTGTAATTGTTCCGGGGGAATACCAATACCTGTATCAGCTACGCGGAAAACTATCCATTCGCTAGAGTCTTCTTGTTTGTTTAGCTTTGAGCTTTGGTTTTTCACTCTTTCAACGCTAATTTTAATATTCCCACCTTGAGTGAATTTCGCTGCATTGCTCAGCAAGTTGAGTAATATTTGCCTAGTTTTAGTAATATCAGCATACATCACTCCCAACTCTTGAACACAATCTACTTCAAACTTATTAGAATTTTTATGCACCAAAGATTCGACTGTCGAAACTACCTCATCAATTAAATTAGCAAGGCTGAAAGTTTCTAAATAAAGTTCCATTCGCCCTGCTTCTATCTTAGAAATATCCAGAATGTCACTAATTAAAGATAGCAAGTGTTTCCCAGCAGTTTGAATTTTCAGCAAGTCAGGGATAAAATCTTCGCAACCCAAGTCTTCAGCATCTTCTTTGAGTAGATCGCTGTAGCCGATAATCGCGTTGAGGGGAGTTCGTAATTCGTGGCTCATATTGGCTAAAAATGCGCTTTTTGCTTGGTTGGCTGCTTGAGCAGTTTGAGCGACTTTTTGGAATTCTTCTGCTAATTTGCGCTGGGTAATGTCTTCGGCAATGCCGACGATGCGGTAAATTTCTCCTGTTTCGTTCCGTACTGGAAAAGCCCGATCGCGTACCCAACAGACTGAGCCGGACGATCGCACCACTCGATATTCCTCATCATAATCGCCCCGCACCTGTTTCTCAAAAGCAGCATAGATGCGATCGCGATCGTCTGGATGAATCGCATCCCAAAAAGATGTGGGTTCAGAATACAAAATCTCACTACTCCGATTCCATATTTTCTCACAAGCTGGACTCACATAAACTATCTGCTGGTGATTGGGTTCTCTAATCCAAAATACCTCGTGAATATTTTCTGCCAACTGACGAAACCGCTCCTCGCTAGCCCGCAACTGCGCCATAGCATTGTGAAAATCAGTCACATCTTGAACCAGCGATGCTACTCCGATTATACAACCATCAGTATCCACCAAAGTAGTATTGTACCACTCGCAAAGAATAACTTTACCATCTTTTCTGACGTTCTCGTTGATGCTACTAACTCCTCCTTGATTAGTTAACAAAGTGATAGATAATTGCCTGACGTACTCCTTAGCACTTTCAGGAACGATCAGATCGACTCCGTGACTTCCCATAGCTTCCAAACGGTTGTAGCCAAAAATTCTTTCGGCTGATAAATTCCATTCCGCTACTTCAAAATTGAGATTCCATTCAATAGCCCCTAAAGGAGTTTGATGCAGGTGGATAGCGAGTTTTTGCTGCGAGTTTTTGAGAGAGCTAATTAATTGAGTTTTGTCCGCGATCGCCGATTCCACCCGATCTTCTAGAGTAGTAAAAGACTCTTCCAACTGACCCGCCATCCGATGAAAAGAACGCGCCAGAACACCCACCTCATCCTCGCGCTTTACAGATGCCATCAACTGCGGATCTAGCGCCGTCGAGTCCCATTCTCCCCGCGACAAATCCTCCGCAGCCTTACTCAGACGCTGAATTGGGACCACAATCCACCTGGAAGTTAAGCCACCAATCGCGATCGCCACCACCAAAGCACCAAAACACAGCCACACAGTGTAACGAGTGTTGCTGTGAATCCTTTCCATAAAATCGGCTTCAGGAACCGCCACCACAATCAGCCAGTCGAGTCCTCTCCCATCAACAAGCGGCGTTACTTGTAGAAATTGCCGTTCCCCGTCGATCGCAAAATCTAGCTGGTAAGTGTCATTAATCTTCCTCAAATCCCCGAAGCGCTTGGTCAAATAGTGAGCAGTCGATCGAATCAAAGGATTATTGCTGCTCGTTGCCCTAATCCGTTTTGCCACACCATTACTAACAATAAATGGCGGTTCCGGGGTAGAATTGGCCACCAATTCCCCAGACCTTTCTACAATAAAAGTCTCTCCAGATTTACCTATTTTTAGATGGTTCAAGAATTTATTGATATGGGAAAGTATCAAGTCTGAACCCACTACTCCAATCAGTTTTCCCCCTTCGCCGTAAACCGGTGCAGCCGCCGTAATCGCTAGTTTTGGTGAGTCAAAATAAGTATAAATTTTGCTCCAAGTCGGTTTGCCAGTTTCCAATGGTGCTGTGTACCAGGGGCGGATGCGAGGGTCGTAGTTGGGACTACTTTTTAACAGCTTGCTTGGTGTCCCTAACTCCGATGCTGCGTAGCTCTGAAAGTGATAACCAGTAGATTTGTTAGAAATCTGAAATTGTAAATTACCATCAGCGAGGCGTTCAACTCCAATAAAATCTTTTTTTTCTGATCCGAATTCAATATAGCTAATTTTATCGAATGCTTGGATTTGTTTCGTAAAGTATTTCTGCAAAATAGCGGAATCATCTACTTTTAAAATACCGAGACGGATGGCATCAATATTTAGCTGATTGATTTGGTGTGGCGTGGCAATATAACTATTAATATGTTGCTGGATGCGCGATGTAACTTCTGCCCGCAGTTGGGCAGCCACATCGTTGACTGCTATGCGCCCGTTCCGCAGCGATAGCCACCCAGTTAGACCTACAGCAGCAAAAGTCTGGAGGGCAAAAGGCACAACCAGGACGATCCGAATTGGTACTTTGCCCAACATTGTTACAATCTGGTTAGTCAGATATCTGATTGGCATGATGAAGCTAAACTTTTAATAACCCACAATGTTTAGGTAAACTGCAACCTCAGTAGGGTAGATTTTGAAATTGAAAGAGTTTTTTCGGGCAATTTGCTGTTAAAAACTCATATTTTTGCACCACGGATTAAATTTGCCACTTATGTTCCCATTATCTTAACCCGATCGCCCGCTTTCGCAACAGGGGCGATTTCTGACTACCATTCCAGAAGCTGCGCCTTCTCGATAGCTTCCCCCCGCCGACTAGGAGCTTGGCTTTCTGGCTGATGCTGGTTAATTCGACACTTTATGAATTTTAAACTGGATATAATCAGAATACTAGGATGCAGCTAACAAAAGGAGCGATCGTGAATGTAATTATGGCTACTCTTGGCACTGTTGTGGGACTGAGCTCCATGTTAATCGGTATGACTCTGCAGGTTCTAGCCCAACCAAGACCCCAAATAGTGCCACCAAATTCAGAAACGACTTTATCAGGAGATTCGCTGAGGACGGTGGAAGATAGAACCCTTGACTCTGACTATCAATACTGGCTTGGTGAACCACAAACCGTGGGTGATTCGGGTATCAGAGCTAGTCGCTGGAGCAACACTTTTCGGATCAAAAGCGATCGCCCATTGGACTCGATCGCAACTCCTTCCGATGCCGAGCGTCAAGCAAATCCTTTACCTCCAGCGCCTAGTGACACTGGTACTGGAGGGGGAGTTAAGCTTCAGCTAGGATTGTAGGAATTTTCGATAATTTGATTTTTTGTGATAGCGATCGCCTTTTGCGACCATTTATATCACAATTTATACGCACTTTTCATCACACCAAACTCGCCCTTATCCACCGATAATCAGGACAATTAGATGTCTGAAAAAGCCCGATTAGCTACATATCTTTACAAAAAGCGTATAAAACTGGCGGTGAAGGTGATGGGAAAGGCTCAACTGATCGATTATTTGCAGGGGGAGTTGGCGATATCGCATTCGGTGATCGCGCTAGCTCTGCGACACGGCGAACAAGATGCAGGTCAACTGCCTTTGGTTCTGTGGCAGTACGGGCTGGTTACACTTGAACAACTCAACCTGATTTTTGATTGGCTGCAAGCCCAGCAGATTTAGCGATCGAATGTAGTGGTCTCATCTTTAGTGGTCTCATCAAACAAAACCCCGATAACCTTTTAGATTATCGGGGATTGTTTTATTTAATTTGGTGGCGGGAAGTGGATTTGAACCACTGACCTTCGGGTTATGAGCCCGACGAGCTACCAGGCTGCTCTATCCCGCGTCGCTTTGTCTGTTATATAATATAAACATACCTTTGGGAAAATAGCAACCCCTAAATCAAAAAAACTTTTGAGAGGGTGGGTGGGGTTGCTGAAATCGGCTTGCCATCAGCACTTTTAGCTAGACAGTCTGATGCTGGCTGGGGCATATTCTGCACCATGCTCAAGTACAAAGCCGAAATGGTAGGCAAAGTTTACCGAAAAATGGGGTCTAAAACCTCGTCCTTCGCTTGACGGCTTTTTCTTGATCTTGTAGTTCACAGCATGGAAACTTCCCCGACTACCTCCAAGCGCTTGAATTCACTCAGAGTCATATAAGTTTCCGAAAGAGTTTCTGCGATCGCCGCGGTGATCCACCCCAACTGCTTGAGCAAGTGAATCGCCACAGCATATTTAGCCCGCTTTGCCCCATCTGTTACCTTAATTGCCAAACCCATACCTTCGCCAACCCGGCCAATGCACTGCACGCCCTCGGCACCGGACTTGCTCACCAACTCCCCTTGAGTCAAGCGCATCAGTTCCGTGTCAAATTTGCCCTCACCGGCCACCATCATCGGGTGGTGAGTCATAGCGCGAACAATCCGCTCCATATCCACATTGTCACCACTGGCCAACTTAGCGTAGAGAGCAGCCATTTGCCCCAACTGCAATAAATAGGTAGGAGCGCCACAGTCGTCGCGAGCGCTGATAAACTCTTCGGCTGGCATTGCCAGTAAGTCAGCCACCTTGCCCAAAATAAGCTGCTGGACGGGATGTTTGCGCCGCAAATAAGTTTCCAGCGGCCAATGCAGTTGCTGACACACTGCCAGCATTCCGGCGTGTTTGCCAGAACAGTTGTATTGCAGGGAACTCTTTTTACCTTCAGGAATCGGGCATTGCAGTTTAGAAGGGTCAATGTCGCAGCGCCACAGGACGTTAAACACCTGTCGCGATTGCTCGATCGTACCTTGATGAGAACTGCACATAATTGCTAAGTCTCGATCCGTGAGTTCGTAGCGTTCTAAGGTACCGGTCGTTGTCACAGCCAAAGCTTGAAAAGGTTTGAGTGAAGAACGGACAAAGGTTGCCGTTTCCGAGTTACCAGCAACGGACAGAACGCGGCCGCGATTGTCGCAGACAGCAGCCTGAACCCGGTGCTTAGATTCCACAATACCTTCGCGCAGCAGTCTGACTTCCAGTTCTGGAGCTTGGGTTCGTTTTCCCCTTGTCATATCAATTTTAGATTTTAGAGTTTAGATTTTAGATTGGGCTTGAGGAATTTATGAATTGTCAGTTACCAATGCGATCTTGCAGCCACAACTCATCATCCCCCAAGACCCATTGCCGATTACAAAAAACTCCAAATTACTCCCCCGGCAACCAGGAATACCGTCAAACCATAAAATGTCTGCCGCAGACGCTTCAGAATAGGTTCTAGCTGGTAGTTGACAATTAACTGGTCTTGAAGCAAGACTTCAGGAGTTTTCACCCAGGATTGACCGTCATACCAGCCGGATTCTTCGTAGACGACTGTGGGGTTAGAAAGGCGCGATCGCACATAAAACCAACCCAAGTACAGTCGCAGCAAAGCTAATCCTAGAATAAAACTGGCACCAGCGGCACCACTAAGGGCAAACTGAACTGGATACTTGACCGGAACAAAACTAGCAGCAGCTATCGGCCCGGATACCAGGCAACTCCAACCCCACACCCAAGCCAGTTTTGTCAAATACTGCCGCCAACTCAGGGTTGCCCAACTAAAAAACCAGGACTCTTTGAGTTCTTGGTATTCATTGAGTGGTCGCTGTTCTTGCGGAACAGGACAAATAGAAACAGAAGTGTCTTTCACATTAGCTATCCGATACTTTTTTGCTAACGTTTGCTAACAAATACATAAGTTGAGAACTGATCTCAACTAAGGCGTATCAACCAATGCCCGTAGAAATCTCTACAAGCACTTGTACTATCAGCGTTCAGCTTGGTTTTCGCGTGACCGCATTTAGCCAATTTGATTATTTGCTTTGATACTGTAGAGGCAACTTATTTAGATAGAGGTTGCTTACTACCAAGGTTTTTCACCTAAATCCGAGCGGCTAAATTCATTCTACATGACATCAAGACCTTGGGCAAATGTAAGTGATTGTTACCAAATGTCAGAAAAAGTCTTACTGTTAATCAACCTCTCGGCGCGACAGAAAAGTCAATACGTTCGGCGTGTCCCCAGAACGCTTCTAAATTGTAGAATTCACGCTCTTGAGGTTTCAAGATGTGTACGATAACGTCGCCGTAGTCCATCACTACCCAACTGGCATCTGATTGCCCTTCTATGCGCAGTGGCAAGCGCTCCCATTCTGCTTCTACTTGGTCGGCGATCGCTTGGGAGATAGCTCTTACCTGCACGTTGGAAAATCCGGTGACGATCGCAAAGTAATCTGCTAAATAGCACACTTCTGATACCCGAAGCAAGACAATATCATCCCCTTTGCGGTCTTCCGCAGCACGGGCAATGGTCAAAGCTAGGGGGCGAGTCTGGTCTGGAGATGCACCTGGAGTGGCTGTAGACTGAGCCAAAGTATATTCGAGTTGGGTTCTATCTAACATTCAGTGTTTAAGTTCCTAAATAAGGGCTAATTGACGAGCTGCCATCGGTTTTTGGCAGTTTGAGACCGGTTTTGGCAGCTCCGGCAAAATCTCAAGTTGACACTCCCCTGTAATCAAGAAAAGGGGATTATGAGGATCGAAATTCGGGGAATTAATCAAATTGAATGCTCCCTTTAGTTTGATGAAACTTGGGATTTCTTGATTTGAGTGGATGAGCATCAGTGAATTATTTCTGTGGCTTTCCTAGGTGACAACGTTCTACTCAATTTTCTGATAATTGCAGCAGTTGTTCTACGATGATTTTGGTGGATTCTGTTAACGCTCATAGATTTCTTTGGGGACGGCGTATTTTTTGACCTTTGAGCATTAGACTGTCTTGGGTAGTCGTTTTTTGAGATAATTGCTACTTATTATAATAGACAATCAGTTACCAAAAATTGAAAGCTGGTTAGAAGCCGAAAGCTAGTTGCAGCTTCAATTTTGTAAATTTTGCTTTTAACTTGTGATTGGTGCTATCTACTCCCCCGTCAAATTTCTTGTTTCTTTCGCTCTAGTCATTTGCAGCGCCCAATTGCGGGTAAGTACCGTCCGCGGGTGGATGTAGCACCGAGTTTCTAGCAAATATTTAAGAGCATAATCGCTGGCTTGCCAGACGGCGGCATAAAGATTTTGCACGCTTGCTGAACGCAGTGCTTCTAGTTCCGGGGTGTTACCGCGGCTCGGCTCGATCGTATCGGCTATAAATACGGTACAACTGAGCTGACTCATATTTGGTCTGCCGAGGGTATGATTGGCAATTGCATCCAATATTTCTCGATCGACCACCCCGAACTGATCTCTGGCGACAATGGCGCTGACATCTGCGTGTAGCAGGTGTGGGTGCGCTATTAACACAGAGTCTAGCTCTAAACCTTCCGCCTTTGCTATTTCCAGTAGCAGTTGAGGCTTGAAGTATTTTGCCAAATCGTGTAACAATCCGGCCGATCGAGCTTTAGCTTGATCGAGGCCGTAAAGGCGAGCCAAGTCACCGGAGGATTGCTCGACTCCGAGAATATGTGTGACGCGAGCAGCAGGAACGCGGTCTCTGAGCCAATGTAGGACGCTTTCGCGCCCTTGTGCAAGTGTCAAGTATTAACTCCGAAATTTTATAATTTCTTTTATGTTAGCGTTTTCTTTTCCAGACCACTGTGGCTACTTACAGTCGATCGGCTAACTGTTAGTCAACCCTCTAATCATTGATTGAGTAGACAAATGTGGGCAACTGTGAATCACCCACATCTAAAAATCCTCACAATTCCAGTTTTCAGGAACGATACAATCTCCAAAGGAGACTCCCATTTATCGGGTGGGAAACTCTGCTCCTGTTCCTCCACCTTCGCAGTATCTACCTAATGCAGGCTATATTTGGCTACATATGTGTATGCAGCTACGAAGGGTATTTTTGGCCTCGCCAAAGTTATGAGTAGGTAGTCGATCAGGCTGGAACTACTGGATCGAACACAACAGTCAACCTGTCTGCAGGAACCATGCGCTTGAGAATTTGCAAGTGACCGTCTGCATCAGACCAACTGCGAAACTGACCTACAACCACCTTTTCCAAATTCGGAAGCGATCGAACTACAGTCCACGGCTTCAGACATTTTTCTTGCAGCATATATAGATATATCTCCTTTTTCAATGGGAGTCAAAGCCAGTCAACCATGCTTAGACAGCGCTGAGGACTGGCTTTTGACTTTGTAAACTTGCCCTTCTCTCAAAACATATCACAAAAAAATAGTTTGTGATTATATCTGATTTTCTGCTAACTAATAACAAATCACCAATGACCAATAACCAATAATCAATAATCAATAACCAATAACCAATAACTAATAATTAGACATCTCGCCGTGACAGCAGGAACCAAATCCCACCCAAACCCAAAACACCGCACAAAACCCCACCTTCCCATCCAAAAACAGTCCCACCAGGCAAATGTCCAGGCTTCGCCTTAGAAGTAAAATTTATCTCCGAATAGTATACCCATTGATTATTAATCCGCCAGCCCACGCGATCGCCAAACTTTTCCCAAACAGTAGCATCATAAACTCCAGGCTTTCCACCCGACTTTAGCCACAGACCCTTTTGCACCGAAAAACCGAACCGGCGATGACTGTGACGCACCCAAAGTTGGTCGATAGTCTGTAAATCCTTACCCGGAAACTTCCTAATATCTTCCTCACTCAAATAACCTCTTGAGGTTTGCTCCATCACCTCCAACATTTTCCGAGAAGTTTCCTCATCAGCAGCACGCCAATTTTTCTCAGTCAGCAGTCTTTCCAACAGAGAATAGTCAATACCTTTTTCCGATTCTAAATTAACGGAAACTAGCGGAGTTTGAGTTACCGGTTGAGTTGGTATAGAAGGACTAACAACAACAGTTGGTTGCTGCGACTTTGGTACCGATGGTACTACCACCACAGAAGTAGGTCTTAAAACCTCCAAAACTTCCAGAGCAGACTTATAGCGGTCTTTAACATACTCCTGAATCAACTTATCCAAAATTTGCCCTAAATCTTGGCTAATCTTTGTACCTTTAGGCAAAGCCTCCCTCCACAGCCAGCGACCTTCAAGGGGGTCATAAAGGTCATCATGAATGTCTCCGTAGATATCCAAATAAGGCATCACAGAAGTCAGCAAGCGAATGCAAGTCACCCCCAAACTGTAAAGGTCACTAGCAGGAACAGCCTTACCGTGGCGCTGTTCTAGAGCAGCATAGCCCGGAGTTCCCAACTTAGTTCCTGCTTGGCTAGGAGCTGCTGCTACTACCTGTTTAGAAACCCCAAAATCGATCAGTACCAATTTGCGATCGCGATTGCGGCGAATCACATTTTCCGGCTTAATATCGCGGTGAATTACATTTCGCTCATGAACAAAATTCAGCAAAGGCAACAAATCTAAGAGCAGTTCTCTAGTTTTAATTTCGCTATAAGCACCATACTTTTCTAATTCATCCTTTAAGTTATTGCCATCAATAAACTCTTGCACTAAATACAAGCGCCCATCTTCCTCAAAATAAGAAATTAACTGCGGAATTTGTGGATGTTTGAGTTCATAGAGCCGTCTTGCTTCTTGTTCAAACAACCTGACATACTTTTTAAAATGACTAGGTTTCCGCTGAAACTCCTGTGGTGGGGACAACTGTTTGATTACGCACAGTTCTTCAAACTTCCCGTGATTAACAGCCCGAAAAGTTCTGCCAAATCCCCCATCGCGCAGCGGTTCAGTTGCTGCATAAAGGTCTTTTAGCAGCAATTTGGAACCGCAATTAAGACAATACTTCGTGCCTGGTGGGTTCTGACGCTTGTCTCTTGGGCAATCGAGATTAAGGCAGTAGGTCATATATCAAAAACGGGTGAACAAAATTATACTCAGAGTTTGACATACTCACCGGCAGATGAGCGCGGTGATTCTTGACGCTTCACCGACTGACGCTACCAAAAGTAGTCTTACTCTGTCTCTGCGTCCGTTTACAGTCGTGGCAATGCCCAGTCCCGACTTTGTTTATATTTTTGGCTGCGTTCTCATCTCGATCGTGTTCGGTTCCGCAATTATGACACTGAACAGCTCGGATTTTTAGATCGAGTTTACCCCATTTAAAACCACAATCTGAGCAGACTTGACTCGTAGGTTCCCAAGGACTGATTACCCTAAAATCCCTACCAAATTTTTCCGACTTTCCCTCGCACAACGATCGGAACTCATACCATCCTTGCTGGCTAATCACCCTAGCAAGCTTGCGGTTTTTTACCATCCCTGACACGTTCAAATCTTCCAAAACAATAGTTTGATTTTCACTTACTATTTTGGTAGACAGTTTATGCAAGAAGTCTTTACGAGTGTCGGCAATTTGATTATGTAGTTTGGCAATTTGAATCCGAGTTTTGTTTCTACGTTTCGAGTCTTTAGATTGCCGAGCTAGCTTTTTCTGAAGTTGGCGAACTTTCCGATCTAGTTTTTTGTAGCTAGGACTTTCGGCTCGCTCGCCATTGCTCATCACTGCAAAGGTTTTAATGCCCAAATCGATGCCGATGCTGTGGTTTTTAGCATCTACGCGCTCTGGATTAATCTCTACAACAAAGCTCAGAAAATAGCGATTAGCGCAATCCTTGATTATCGTTGCAGAGCTAGGAGCGGACGGTAGCTGTCTAGACCAAACAGGGTTGACAATTCCGATTTTGGCGAGATAAACGCCATCTCCTTTAATTGAAAAACCCCCGCGAGTTAACCTCGCAGACTGGCTGTTTGTGCGTTTTTTGAACTTGGGATAGCCAACTTTCTGACCTTTTCTTTTCCCTTTACAGGACTCACAAAAGTTTTTAAAAGCTGTTTCCAAATCTGCTACCGATTGCTGTAACGGGATGTTTGAGACTTCTGACAACCAAGCTCTTTCGATTGTTTGTTTTGCTTGAGTAATTACTAGCTTTTGGAGTTCGGCAGATTTGGGTTTTTTCTCGGACTGCTTACAGAGAGCTAAGGCATCATTCCAGACTACCCGAACACAACCAAACAACTGAGCTAAACTCGGTTTTTGTTGGTCGGTTGGATAGAAACGGAATTGATACCTTGCTTTCATTTCTCACAGGCTGTTTGTTTACTCTATTATACTAGGTTCTGCTAATAAAATAATTAAAAATTAAAGCCGTCCTAAAAGGACGGGGCTTGTATCCCATCCTTTTGGTCATTTTATTCAAGAGTGCGATCGCGAGCTGATTTTTTTTGGGGCAAAACTCAGAACATCAGCACAGAGGCTGCCTGGGGCACCGCTGAGGGGAGTTCTCGCCAGACTGCCCCACAGCAAGTATAGCTCTCTTGAGCCTTTTACCTCAAACTCAGAGTCCAGTTTGACACCAAACCTCGATCGATGCAGTATATTCCAAAAACAGACCTCGATCGCCCCCAGTGGTCACTTAGCAGTCAAAAAAGCCGATCGTCCCAACTACTTTCAATTTTTGCCAACGGCTGCCTGTAGAGCCTAAAACAGACACCATACTCGATCGCTCCCATCCTGAGTACAATAAAACAATCAGGTCAACTCATCGATCCAGAGTAATTCCGATGGGAGCGCCCACTTCTGATGAACTCGCCAGAAATTTGTCATTGCCTAAAACATCTAATTGTACTGTTACAAATAGGCACTGATAAATCCTAGCTATCGGCTTAGTTGCTTTCCATGTTTTGTATAAATATATGTATCAGTATTAACAATAAAATTACCCAAAATGCTAATCACATAAAATATAAAAGTATGCTAGGTCAAAACAACACCTTTAATACTTAATGAAATTACGTACTTATCAAGGAGGAGAGATAGCAATTTATTACATGACATAATTGAGAATAATTTTCTGATAATTTTCCAAATATATAATCCCAACGACCCAATCGAATGACACTCAAACTTCAGCCATCTCCAACTTCCAAATCCCTAAAAAAATCTCCCAAAATACCGTGGTTCGAGCGCTTAATGGCCTTGATAGCTCTCGGAAATTTAAGCCTAGTATTATTTGACATCAGTTACATTCCGTGGCGTGATTTCTACTGCCGGCAACTGCCTCTCCTCACCCAAGTCTACGATCCATTTAAAGGAATTAAACCCCACCGAGATACCCAAAAATATCTAGAAAGCTTAGATGAATTAAAAAATCAAGTAGTGCAAACAGGCTTAGCCTCTCCTCAAGTAACAGCTAAATTGCAGGAACTAGACAATCTGAGCGCCAAAATGATCGACGAAGACCCCTTTCGAGTAGCATCAAAAAGCGGCACGTTAGAAAAAATTAAAGACAGAATGCGCGATCGCGCTCCGAACCCAGAAGACTCCGCCAAACAATCATTCAAAACATTCTGGAGCCAAGACTATTTAACCAGACAAGGTTGGCAACCAGAAATCAACTGGTTTGATGCCAAAATCAAGCCATTAATCGCCACCAACTATTACCGGGCGATGGGAGAAAACGGCGAATTTACTGACAATTTTTGGAAAATTGACCTGCCATTTATTGCCATATTTGCGATCGAATTTCTAGCCCGCACCTACTTCATCAGCCGCCGCCACCGCAGCGTCACTTGGCGGCAAGCCATGCTCTGGCGGTGGTACGACATCTTCATGCTACTCCCTTTCTGGCGTCTGTTGCGAGTATTAACAGTCACAATTCGCATCCACCAAGCCAAAATGCCCGATCTCCAACCCATACGCACCCAAATCAGCCGAGGTTTCGTCGCCAACTTCGCCCAAGAATTAACCGAAGTTGTAGTAATTCAACTCATCAACCAAATGCAACAATCAATTAGCAGTGGCGAACTAGCAAAACAACTATTCCAATCTCAGAAACAGCGATATTTAGACATTAATAATATCAACGAAATAGAAGCGATCGCCTCCCGTTTAGTTCAAGTCACCGTCTGCAACGTCCTCCCTCAGCTTCAGCCCGATTTAGAAGCTCTCCTCCGCTACAATATAGAAATATTTCTCAAACAATCCCCCCTCTATCAAGGATTTCAGCAAGTACCCGGACTCGGAAACCTTCCCGCACAGCTAGCTTCACAATTAGTTGCAGAACTATCAAAATTAGCCACACTCGGCCCCCAAAATGCCTATGAAGCCTTCAAAACCGCCAGCGAAGATCCTCAAGGCATCCAACTCTCAAACCAGCTAGTCCAACATTTTGGGCAAGCTTTAGGAACCGAACTGCAAAAACAGCAAACCTGGCAAGAAATACAACTATTGCTGTGCGATTTTCTAGAAGAGTTCAAAATTAATTACATTCAGCGGTTGAGTGAAGAAGACTTCGAGAAAATTTTAGAACAAGCCAAAGAACTACAACGCATAGCCCCGCGTTAGATGGTCAAGTAACCTCTGAAATTTCAATTTTACGGACGCTGTAACACTTTAATTCTCGAATCCCTTGTAATTCCGGCTAATAGTTTGCCATCAGAACTGACGACTAAACGACTTATTTGCTCTGGCTCTCGATCCAGAACTGCTTCTAGCTCGGCTGTTTGCAGATTCCACACAGTTAGTCCCTTCGGGGTACTACCAATTATAAAATTACTGCTGAGGGTTATACTAAATGGTCTAAATATCTCACGAGAAAAGCTTTGTTTTGCCTTAATTTTTCCTGTTCTTAAATCCGATATTTGCAGATCGAAAGATTTTTTTCCTGCTTTTTTGATACTCACCAGTGTCTGCCCATCTAAACTGATGCGTGCTAAGTCCGAAGGGCTAAAAAAATTTTGGAGGACTTGTTGCTGGTTGGTTGTCACATCCCACGCCATAAGTTTACTACTCGGTAAAGTAAAAAGTACCGTTTTGCCATCTGGACTAATGTCATCGAAATGGATATAGGGCAATGTTGCTTTTTGCTTACCCGTTGCGATATCCCAGACTTTGATTTCACGATCGATACCATCAGCGACACTAATAATAGTCTTTCCATCAGAGGCCATATGAACATGAAGAACACTGCCAGAGTGACCTTTGAGTATCTGAGGAGGTCGATCGGAGGTAATATCCCAGATGCGAATTAGACGATCGCCACTAGCAGTGACAACAGTTTTGCCATCAGGAGCGATCGCCAGATCGTTAATTGCACCTGAATCACTCCGTAGTGTTTTTTTCAACTTTCCTGTTGGCAATTCCCAGACTTTAATTGTTTTATCTTGACCACCACTGACCAGAGTTTGACCGTCAGCACTGAGAACAATGTCAGAAACTGTAGGATGCCCCTCTAGAGTGCGAAGGAGTGAAAAATTGCAATAGGGAGACTTGACTGCATCATGGGAACAGTACATCCGTCTGTATTGAACGAAAGGGAAGACTTCCCAAGGATCATCTCCCAGAAGAATTAGAGTGGTGGCTGCCAGAATCCATAAGGCTATGCGTTTCCAGTTCCCGGACTTGAAAATTTTCATTAGGTTTCTCCATAACTTCAGAAGCGAACCGTAAATTCTGAGACTTAGCCTCAAATTTTCATCAAATTTTTATTTGGGCCTGACATTCTAGCTGGAGAAGGTTCACAACTTGCGGGGTGAGGAATAGATTGCTCTTGGGAGGAGTGGCTGTTT
>RDXH01000318.1 GCA_004292745.1 Oscillatoriales cyanobacterium
CAGGTAGACTTTGCAATGCGGCTTCCACCAGTCCCCTTTGAGGAAAAGCAGTCCTTCCTCCTGGCAGAGTCCTGGGGGCAAACCCTTGACTTGCGGAATTTTTTCTAGAAGTTGTTTTCCGACTAGCGGCACCAACTCCTCACGGAAATTCCTGACAGGGGAGGCTTTTAACCGGTAGCGGTTGGAAAGGTGGCGACTCACAGTCGCGGTGGAAATTCCCCGCGACTGTGCGATCGCACCGTGACTGCCTCCGTAGAAGCGGAATTCCGAACTGCAATAGAAAAACCGATCGCTCTTTCCCAGTACCCGCGCCGGATAGCCACAGGTGTGCAGATCGCTCGGTTTGACTATTTCAGTCGGAGTTTGCCCAGGGTCCAAGCCCTGAGCTTTTATTTGCTCAACCTCTTCCAGCCTTTGACGGTGGAGGGAGGCTCGCTGCAAATTTTGGGCTTCCACTTCTGTAGCGATTATGTGGAGGCTAGCTAAACTATCAATATTTATGGCCGCGATCGGGCCGATTTTTTCTATCCCGGTAAGAACGATCGCTTTTTCAAAACTGCTGTAGTAAACAGTTACCCAGTCCCCTGACTGCTTGTAATCTCGAATTAAGCCAGATTTTTTCGCTGAGCCTAGTAGTTTTCTGACATGACCGGGGCTCCTGTTTAAAATCTTGCTGGCTGCCAGTAGGGTGAATTTCCCAACTCCCGAACCTTTGGACTTGCCTGCGTGGTTCAAGCGTGAAGTGTCGGACCGACGGGCTAAGAGCCAAACCGCTAACTGGCGGCCAAAGCTGGCAAAAAGTCTGGCTGGAAATCTGACCAACTCTAGGTCTTCTGGGCCGACATACTCGCTGTGCCAATTCTCACACACTTCAACCAGCCAGTCGGGAACCAACACCGGGGGATCTTTTAGTGGTGAATTTAGCCAGCAGTAAGGTTTGCCAGTGTCCGGGTGCAGACTTGGTGGCAAAACGCTCTGCGTTCCCAGCCACCGAAATTCTAGGCACTCCTCTTTCCCACCCTGGTCTGTAACGCCAGTGTAAATTTTTCGGTTTCTTAAGCGGCACCAATCTTTTTCTGGTACTGAGAAAAGGACTTGTTTCCTACCAGGACGGCCGCTAGTCCATGCGGTTGTCCTGGTAAACTCTGCTAGGCTGTTTTCTCCCGCTAATTTGGCTAAAAGATTGGCTGCTGACTCGCCGTCAAAATCGACTGCTAGTAGCCCTTTTCCCAGTTTTAGACCGAGACCGGTGGCCTTCCCACTTTGTAGTTCGGTGAGGATTTCTAGGCGATCGTATTCGTGAGTGGCCCATTTTTTTTTATACGGCCGCTTGCCTTTGACCGGGACAAGAGGCCAGTCGTCAGGAATTGATAGCAGAGTTGGTAAAGTTGGTAAAGTTTGCACTGGTTTCTCTGCTAAAAATCTAAAATTGTTAGCTTTTTAACTTCCTCAGACACTACGTGTTTTTGAAGTTCCCCGTCTTTAAAGTATTTGACCCAGACTCCGGGAATCCCTCCTGATGAGAAATTAATGCCCGCCACTTTCCCGAAAATCATTGCTCGCCTGTGGTGACACACAGTTTGACCTGTCTTGAATTCAGTTATTAACTCTAAATCTTCTAACTTGCTTTTTAGCGAGGCTAAGCTTCTAGTTTCCCTTTCTTTAGATTTTTTTGACTTGCTTTTTTTGATCACGTTGTTTAAGCTTGTTAGCTGTTCTAGGGTTGCAGACTTTTCCTTTTCTATCGCTCGTTTCAAGTCTTCAGACAAACCATTCTCTTGGTTGCTTGTTTTTTTAAGGAACTCCTCTACTAGCGGCTGATCTTTGATCGCTCGAATAAAAACGGAATAAACCGAAATTCTCTCTCTCTTGTTGTTTTCTACCAGAACCTTGCCGTCAGGGGTGTCTACTTCGACTATTCGCCACTCCTCGTCGTTGTCGCGAATCTTAACAAGGAGTCCTACTTGTGGCGGACAGCATTCCCAAAACGCTAAAGTGATTTTATTTGGCGCGTTTTCTGTCGTTTGGTGTGCGTTAGTCGCTGCAAATTCAGGTGGCTCAAAAGCAGTGGGTGTCGATGAATCTTCCGAGTATTTTTGCTCACTATGGAGCGGAGGATTGTCTAACTGGTTTTGTGGTGACTGTGTTAGCTCGATTCCACCTTGGCAAAGTTCCACCATTTCTACTATTGCCGACTCAGCCTCGACTAACTGCTCCTGTAACTCTTGGCGCTGACTTCGACACGATGCCATCATTTCTACTATTACTGACTCAGCCTCGACTAACTGCTCCTGTAACTCTTGGCGCTGACTTCGACACGATGCCATCATTTCTACTATTACTGACTCAGCCTCGACTAACTGCTCTTGTAACTCTTGGTTTTGTCTTCTTAGTTTTTCAATCTCTACTTCCGCATCTGTGTCTACCGCTGATTCTAATTTTGTGTGATTGGTTGGCAAGAATTGCGTTAAACTTTTAAACAAGTTACTAACAAAACTTTCTTGGTCCTGTTCCGGCAAAGCAATCAATTGAGCTATCAGCAAGCTGTTTAAGTCAGAATCTTTAATCAGGGACTCCACTACTTGTCCAGCGAATCTTTCCTCCCAATCTCTCACGAAGTCTGCTGGTGTCCCACGGTGTGAGCAAGGTGTTAAGGTTAGTCCGGTAGGCCAGAGATTACTGGAGATTTTGTCTTCAGTGGGAAAGTAGTAATAGGTGTTTTTTCCGCTTTTCCAAACTAAATTTTCTTTCCAACTTTTGTCTGTGTCGGAATTCGTGTTAGACGTCTCTTTCACTAGCTCTAACTCGGCGTAGGCTACGTCGATCGGCAGTGTCACCCCGTCTAAAACTACTAAGGCTTTTTTCCCGGTTTTGTACGTGTAAATTTCTCCCTGTCTCCCCTCTAAACCCTTCGCAAACAAAACGACCCTATCTCCCTTGCTAGCGATGCTGTCGTTTAAAGGGGTTGAAGGTTTTTCTGAATCTTTCAAAGCCCTTAATTCGTGAGCTTCAAAGCAAACTGGCTTGACTCCACTGTCGTCTAATTCGACATAAATTTGACCGAGTTTATCGACTTTTCTAACCGTTCCTCTGCTGGTTTTGGGTGTGTTCAGTGTCTCTACCCTTACGCCTTGACTAAAATTTTTTTGGATGGCATCTCTGTAGTGTTCTGGCTCGTTAGAAAACTTGTAAACTGCTAGTTCTAAGTGCTTGGTTGTGGGGTTCCTTTCTTCTGATTCTGCCAGCTTTTGTGCAAATTCTATTGCTTGCAACCTACTTCCTACCTCTGGCAGTTTCTTAAGTAGTTGGGCTTGTGGTCCGGTGATTTTTAGCGATACCGGCTCGTCATACTGTCGCGCTACTTCTGCCTCTAGTTCGCTTATCACTTTCTGATTTTCAATAATTCGGTAAGCACTGGAGGTTGATTTGCCAAATTCTGTCAGGCAGTACGATTCAAAGCTTCTGTAACCCAGTGCTTTGTAAGCTTTTCGTTCTCTTGCCTCCAAGAGTTTTGCACCCAGGTTGTCGAACCCGTTTTTTATGGCTGCCGTTATCTCTTCAGCTTCTTTGGTACCCATTTGAGTTGCGGGCATCCGACTGGTTTTTGGCGTTTCTGTGGCTAGCATTTCTCTTCTTTTTGGTGGGGTTAATGAAGGGAAAGCGATCGCACTAGGAGTGGATCGCGACAGGTTTTTGAAATCTATTTGTAGTCTTCTCGGTGAGGCAGAATTTGCCACCCTGGAGTTTCAATATTGGTTAGATCTTCGCCAGTTGTCTGCACGTAGCAGAATTGACTGGCATCTGTTTGAGCGAAATAATTGCCTTTCCAGTGGATTATTTTCGGCAACTTGCGCACTTTCACGATTGCTAGTTTTATCGTCAAATCGTCAAAAACTAAGCTTATTTGTGTTTTCACTTGTTACTCCTAGGTTGAGAGGAAGGCGATCGCACGGAAGCTGTGCGATCGCGCAAAAAAACGCTGTAATTTCTTCATGTCAAAAACAATCGGTTGCCTTACCGCATGGTGTTACCTCACTACTAAAATCCCTGCGTCCGCTTCCCGGTGGTGGCGACTTGTCGGGGGTGTCCGTTGATTGTCCGTAGAAAATCAGGGTTGCTGATGTCGAAATAGCACACAACCCGATTTGTAATTTCCGTATTTTCACGGGAATTATTTTTCTAGGTGGCGGGCTTGTCTACGTAAAAAGCGCAGATAATAGGTATCTTTGATTTGGTTGTGCTGTGGAGTTGCCGGAACCGACCGCTTCTCGCGGAAACTCTTATATTTGTAGTAAGCAGGCTGCGGACGCCAATCACCAGCCTGCCTACTTTGTTGTTTATCTGGACTAGCGGAAAAGCTCTTGCGATAAATCACTTGCGCTTTTCCGTTAGATTTACTATACTATGACACAAGAAAGAAAACAAGTATTAACTCCTGTGCTCCTACGAAAACGAGTAAAGCTAACGCAAAGACAGGTATCCGACCTTCTTGGAGTCCGTGAATCAACAATCAGTGAATGGGAAAGAGGTATCTCTTCGCCACATCTGTTGTTGGTTCCGAAGATTATGCAGATTTATGACTGCACTGCCGACGAGGTGATTCATGCGTTTGTAACTTTGCGTTTGTCTCGCCGTGAGGAATCGAGAGTCCTGGTTTCGCCGAACCTTGAAAATTAAATAGTTAAAACCGGAATAGCCGGAAGCTGACATCCGATCGACCTGGTGGAACAATATTGATATCCCGTCGAATTGTTCCACTATGAATACATGGCCAAAGTGGCTCCCTTATCCTCTGTCTTGGATACGAGCCTTCGGCTTGACCTATATTTTTACGGCGCTAGTTTGGTCTCGATTTCCCTTCCAACACAGTGACAGCGTTGTTGCTGTTCTAATTGGAGCATGGGCTACCGTACCATTTCTGTTTACCTTTTTCCATTGGGTAATTTCGTCTGTGGCAAAGTTTTTGTTAACACATTTGCCTGCGCATTCAAGGCTCAACCCAGTCCGTCAATACCTAACTGACCGCTGGTCTGGTTCGGAACGATCGCACTGGAGGGAAGGATTGAACGCTTTTATCGTCAGTTTTGTCGCGTTCACGATCTCGTTGTTTGTGGTGTCTTACCTGACGCCTGTTCCCAGTAAAGCCGATGCTGACTACGCGCGTGGTTTTTACCTACTGAGGAAAAACTTACTTCGACTGAGGGTCGAACTCATTCCAATCGGAATGTTTTTGGTCTCGGCTTACCTGTATCAGTACGACCTATGGGCGCGGCACCGGCGGGCTGCAAAGTCTGTTGCCAAAACTAAAACTCCTGGACCTGGACAGAAAAAAAAGCGATCGCCCACAGGTAATTTGCCGACCCCCGATCCAGTAGAGCAAGAACTTAATAAGCTCAAGGCAGAATCTGGGATGAATCAGATGAAAACAGTGCGGCGTGAAGTATCCTCGGTTCTCGATATTCCAGAATGGTACGTTTTTCGTAGTGGCAAATCTGAGGGACCTTACACCAAATTGCAATTGTTGGAAATTCAAGAAATCACGGCTCGAACGAAAGTGCGACGCGGGCTGACTGACTGGCGACGCGCCGCCGAAATCCCAGAATTGGAGACTTATCTCACCGAAAAATAAGTCTGGGAATCTTTGGCATACAAAGGTTCCCAGATTTTGTTAATCTCAACTGATTTTGCTCTTGGCCAGGGCAAAAATAATCAGAGGGGAAGACGGCCTCCCAATAAAAATGTCCCATTTTTGGGACATTTTTATTAACCAAGCTTATTGACAATCAAATACTGAGGTTCGCTACACGCCTCTCCAGGCTTGCGGGTGACACCGCAAGATAAACGCTCTAACCAAGCACACCGGGCGATCGTTCTGGGTAGATC
>RDXH01000055.1 GCA_004292745.1 Oscillatoriales cyanobacterium
CGCGATAAAGAACTTGTCGCTGATTCCCGCACATAGGAATCCACGGTTTCATCATTGGCAAATGTGGTGAGAACTTCTACACAACGTCGATCGCCCACAGAAGCCAATGCACTCACAATCGCCACCTGTACCGCCACATTATCCGTTGTATTCAGCGATTCCACCAAAATCTCAAACGCAGACGAACCCATCTGCCCCAAAGCCATCACCGCTGCAATATGCACCACAGGATTAGCGTCATCGATCGCCTTTTTCAATCCCTGCAAGCCCACTTCTGGGAAAGGCAAATCTGGATAATTAATCGCAATTTGCGCCAATACCTTCGCCGCACTCCCTCGCACAGTCACATTTTCACTGTTTAACATGGCGTCAACCACCGGTGATATGGCATCCTCACCGATCGCACCCAAGGCCTTCACAGCCGCCCGACGATAGACGACATCTGCATCATCTAAAATCGCCACCAGTCGAGAAATTGTATTTTCATCGCGGGAATCGGCAATTTCAAACATTGCCCGATCGCGCATATGAGGATTCGGGTGTTTTAGTTGTTCAAACAAAGCATCTGTTGTCATAGTTTTTGTGGTTTTATAGTAGTTGATAGTTGACCCTTCGACTCCGCTCAGGGCGCAGCAGTTGATAGTTGACAGTTGACAAATAAATGTATGGCGGTTCTCTAGCGTGGTGAGATATGCCCTATGCCCTATGCCCTATGCCCGATGCCCGATGCCCTATTAAGATAATTCGGATGTTACAGAAGTATGAGCATCTATTTTAGCTTGAACCAACCAATCTTGGTCGGCCACTACGGTTTCATAACCACTGACATCACCAAGTTTTTCGAGTGTCATTAATGCAGCATACTTCAAATCCCAGATTTTAGTTTCCAGACAAGCTTTCAATTCGGGAATGGCACGTTGTTCTCCGAGTTCCCCCAGGGCGATCGCAGCCGCCGCACGGGATTTCTGGAACTGAGGTTGAGAGTGATGCAAAGCTTCCAATAACAAATCGTAGGCTGGATGATGTTTTAACCAACCAAACAATTTTACCACATGAAAATGTGCTCCATAGTCATTATTTGCTTCTTCTGCAAAGGTGGCAAATAGGGCGGCTGGCGCTTCCTCTGAGTAATGTTCGAGAATTGTTTTAGCTGCTAAATAGCAACGTCCAAAATCTGTTTCGTATAATTGGCGAATCAAAAATGGTAAGTCTGGTAATTCTTCATAACTATGCACTAAATCTAAATCGGCTGGATAGTCTCTTAAGGTTTGTTCCAAATAAGGCTGAATGGTGGCAAAGGTCAGGGATTTGTCAGCAATTCCTGCTGATGCTAATATCCTAATTCCTCTCAGCCGAAAGACTAAAGATACGGGACATCTGGTAATATTTGGAATTGCATCGTAGTAACGCGCATCAATCAAATCTTGGATGGATAATCTGCGCCCTAGGACATTTTTGTGTTGCAACATGGCGACAACTTTTCCCATTTGAGAAAAGTCTCTGGTTAAGCGACAAATTGCGGCGATCGCAGCACTAGCAGTCGGCGGGTCAATATCATCGACAAATCTGCGAATTCTGGCTAGGGCTGGCTGATAATCTAATTTAGTCAGGGTGTGGATAATTACCCGATAGGTTTGTCCGGGTTTATCCAGCAATTGAGCAACTTCTTCTAAAATATCGGTATCTTGAGTGCCAATTTCCCCGATCGCCCAAACTGCATTTTCCACCGTGTAGCAGTCATTATCGGCCAGACAGGTGCGAATCACCGGCAATGCTTGCGCAGCTTGCAGTCTTCCCAAGGTTTCCACCGATTTGCGGCGCACAATCCGATTTTCTAACACCGGATCGGTTTGCTGTACTGCTCGCATCAGTGCTGCGATCGATCGATCTGTCGAGAAATTGATCAAGTGGGAAGCAGCGATGTAGCGGGAATCTTCTTCGCCAATTTCAGCTTGGGGCGTATCCAAAAGGGCGATCGCCTGATCTTCCGTTAAATTAAAAAAACTAAAAAAACGTTTATCCATAGATGAGAAGGGAGGATGGGGAGAGGGGGAGAGAGGGGGAGGATGGGGAGAGTGAGAGATTTTTGCTTCCTTATTCCTTCTGTCAACTGTCAACTGTCAACTGTCAACTGTCAACTGTCAACTAAGAGGGCGGGCACGGGGGCACCGCCCCTACCTGTCAACTGTCAACTGTCAACTGTCAACTGTCAACTGTTTCCTATTCCAACAAAATAACAAGCCCAGGAATTCTTGACTCTTACCTTACCAAAATTGGTAATGCAACGAACCCAGATTTCCCAGACTTGTCGGGGTATAAACTACCCAGTCACGACATTACAAACCTGCTAATTAATTAGGACAGGGAGTTGATGGCGTAGTCAAGAAGAGCATTGTACTCAGTCAAAGCTTGAGCAGACATATCGCGAGGAGTGCAACCACGGTTACGAGCAAAGCTTAATGCTTCAACGTAAGGAGCAGTAGGCAAGCTCTGGATCAAGCGCAGGTAGTGCTTGATGTCGCGATGGCATTTTGCTTTGAAAGTATCGGTGGAGTTAGCTTGACCGGCTTCGTTCAAGTAAGGATACTTTTTGATGCAAGCATCATAAGCTTCTTTTGCAACTGCATCCAGGTTGTTGCCGAGCTTTTCAGCAGCTTCTAAACGAGCAGCAGAGCGTTGGATAGAACCTTGGACTGATTCTAAATCTGAGGTGCTAGGGAAGCGGCCTGCTGCATCAGCAGAGGCGATAGCGGTGGTGAGAACTGATTTCATTTCCTAAATCTCCTAAAGTGATTTTGACAGTGAGCGTAGTTTCAATTTTGCTGAGCGAATTGCGATTAGCAATGGACTAGCTCAGTGCAGAAATGATGCGATCGAAGTAGCTGGAAGCTTCGGCAACTAGAGTGGCGCAACGATCTTCAACTACGATTGTTCCCATTTTCCGCAACTTAGCACCAGCAAATTTTTCGCTGGGGTTGTCTTGGATGTGAGCAGCGGCTTGAGCTTTCATGATTTGAACGGCACGCACGGTGGAGGTGGTGGGCACGCCCAAAGCTGCGTAGGT
Source organism: Oscillatoriales cyanobacterium (assembly GCA_004292745.1). Lineage (GTDB taxonomy): Bacteria > Cyanobacteriota > Cyanobacteriia > Cyanobacteriales > Microcoleaceae > Microcoleus > Microcoleus anatoxicus. The sequence goes on from RDXH01000055.1 coordinate 3,065, forward strand.
TTCTTTCAAGCCATTCAAGCAACGGTCATCAAGAACGGAAGCATCACCAGCCAACAAAGCGTAGGTGACATAGCGTAGAATGATTTCTGCATCGCGCAAGCAAGCAGCCATGCGACGGTTAGGGTAGCAATTACCACCGGCTTGAATCAAGCCTTGGTTTTCGCAGATCATACCGGCAACAGCGTCGGAAACCATGCAGCTAGCGTTGCTGGCGATCGCGTTTACTGCATCCAAGCGTCGGTTGCCGCTGGCAACGAAAGCTCTGAGGGCAGCAATATCACCGACGGTGGAGGTGCTGGCATCGGCTGAAACTACAGCTCTTGAAAAAGCGTCAAGCATTGAGTTCTCCTTAACTTAGACGAAAATTTATTTCTTATCTTAGTTGGTCAACTTGGTGACGAACTTGATGGTTTTGAATATATCCCTGGGATGATGTCTCTGTCTCATTCCTGAGAAACAAAGTAACAATTTGTTACTTTTGTCGCGAAAACTACATTTTTTCGTTTAACTGATGTCGTTTCTGGTGGCATCGGTATTGTTCAAACAGTCAACCGTCAACCGTCAACTATATATATGTTAAATGTGTCGATCAGACCCTACGTGGATGAAAGTGACCTACAGGCGATCGCCCATTTGATCCATACTTGCGAACAAGTCGATCGCCTCGAAGAAGGTACTTCCATTTCCGAATTGCAACAAAAATTTAATCAACTATCCCTTGACAAAAGTCGCGATATCTGCATTTGGGAAGACTGTCAGGGCAAACTTATCGCTTTTGCTCAGTTGTCGATTTCTGGATCTGGGGAGATGATTGACGGTTGGCTGTGGTTTTGCGTTCACCCGATCGCGCGATCGGGCAATATAGAAACCCTAGCAGTGGCTTGGGGAGAAAAGCGGATGCGGGAAGTGCAAACAGAACGAGGTGTACCAGTGAAACTGCGATCGTGGGTGCGCGCGAAACATACCGATCGCATTGCTGTACTAGCAAATTGCGGTTTCAAGGCCGATCGCCATTTTTGTCGTATGGCGCGATCGATCTCTCAACCAATCCCAGAACCAAAAATCCCCAAAGGCTTCAGCCTCAGTCACTTTCGGGGCGCACAGGATGCCCAAGCTTGGGTAGAAATGTTCAACCAATCATTTATCGACCACTGGAACCACCACGATTTAACAGTAGAACAATTCCAATACGATTTAGCCAAACCCACTTACAGAAAGGATTTAGACTTAATTGCAGTGGCCATTGACGGCACTTTCGCAGCATTTTGTCACTGTGAAATCAGTATCGAAGAGTGCGATCGCACCGGTCGCAATGAAGGCTGGATCATGTCTCTGGGTACAAGACGTGGCTTCCGTAACATCGGATTAGGACGAGCAATGTTGCTGGCTGGCTTGCACCGGCTAAAAGCTGTCGGTATCGAAACAGCCATTATCGGAGTCGATGCCGATAATCAGTCCGGTGCCCTGCGGCTCTACGAATCTGTTGGTTTCCACAATATTCGCAATACCATAGCCTATGTCAAAGAACTTCGATCTATATAGTCCTGTGGAAGTCTACAAACCGGGTTCGATCGACAAAAATACTTCGGTACAGCCACAGATTAGGTGAAAAACCCAGCTTCTTTGGTCGAGTCCACAAGCATCCCGATTTTGCATAGGCGAAGCATGACCGCAGACAATTTATTAGCGATCGCCAAAGATTTACAGCGGTCATGCTTCGCCCCTACGAATATATTTGCACTCATTGAGATGCACCCAGTCCCCAATCCTGACAAAAAAACTTTTCCCAACCCCTTGACGCCTGCGTAGTACAAATGTAGTATATAAATATGGAAAGGGCAGGAAAAGCAAAAACCTGTATTTTCCGTAAAATTCTGAACCTTGAAAACTGAATAACTAATCGAAATTTCAAGGAACATCAATTTGAAAGTCTTGTAACAGAGACTAGATTGTCATGTTGTTACTTTACACCACATTTTTCGGTTACAAACTGCCTCCGTCTGAGCCAGAGATTGTACCGAATCAGCCTAAATCCAATGCAGAAAAAGCGGATTCAGAGCCGGAAAAATCTGCCAAAACTGAACCTGCCAAACAGACTGAAGAAATCCGCAACATCCAACAACATTATCACTTAGAACGGCGTTTATTTCAGTAAAATCCAGCCCTATTTGGGGAAATAGGACTGGATTTGATGAGACAATAAATGCCAGACTAAAGAGCAGACAGGCTACCAATCCAAAATCCAAAATCTCAAATCGCTCAAGGAGGTATCAGTAATGGTTCACATTCGTTTTGAAGGACGTTCCTATGATGTGGCAGAAAACCAACTGGGTATCGCGACAGGAATGAGCGAACAAGCCATTAAGGAACGTCTGGCCAAGCATTTTGATGTTAAGGGCGATCGCTTCGAGTCCTACGTGCTCGATCGGCGTCCTTCGGGCGATTTAATTGTGCGCCCAGAAGCCGTTTACGGCTAGAAATTCAGCTACCTGAGTTGGCTACCCCCTTGATGGTTCGGCGGTTAAAACCGCAACTATACAAACGAAGTCTGCCTCCGCAGACTAAGAAATAAAGGGGGTATTTAACCAGGATTTCGGCTCGGCTATTAGGCGGCGCACCCCAACTAAAGAAGCTTACAAACTGGTAACGTTCGACTAAACATCGGTATGTCAAAACGCTTTGCTAACTTGCGCGGAACTTCTGATAATTATAAATAGTGGAGTTATGAGCGAACATCGCTTAGCAGAAAATGTGATCGAGCGCCCTCGTGGAGGGCTGAGAATCAGCTCAAGAAAGGTGAAAGGGCAAAAAACATCTCTGATAAAACTAACCGAAGAAGCTACTACAGATGGACTGCTTAGCCCTTATTTAATTAAGCCCAGAAAAAAGACCAAATGGTTTTCCGATTGTCTGGGACCGCTGTACCAATGGCTGCAATCTCATGTAGGTGAGTATTGGGATGATGTTTACAGCAAACTCTGTCAAATCCTCGATATCACTACGTTATCTGGGCAACATATTGTCTCTCATGTATGGCAATATGTGGAACGAAATGCAGTGTTAATTGATGGGGTTCCTTATCGAAAAAGTCGTGAATTTTATAATACAGCTCTTCCTCTTGGTTATTGGTACAAGCAACTTTATGTCCATCCTGAGACGGGAATTCTTTGCTTAGCTAAGAGAATTCGGAAAGTACCTGAAAAGAAGCCGGATGATTTCGTTTTCATAGATGCTTATCATCATTATCAGAAAATAAATGATTTGTGGTATGCGATCGAGCTGGCAGATATTGAACCCTTGGGAATAAACACCAATAAGTCTTCTGTCAACCGGGAGAAGTACGTTGTGGCCAAACGTCAGTGCAACAAGAAGCAAATTAAGTTGATTATGGAACGACTAGCTAAAAATAAGGACTGAAGTCTTTAGTACACACGAAATTTTCACTTCGCGCCCCGATCGAAAAAGTTTACATACTAGCCAAACGGTAAGGCGCTTGACTTAAGATCGAGTATATACAGGTTCAAATCCTGTGTGTGAATCAACGACTTTTTTAACTTGCGCGAAGTGCTTTTTTTTATAACTTTTAGAACCGAAAGTGGTGACAAAGGAGAATTAAATTATGAAAACTACAACTATAATTTACCGATCGCCCTGGGAGATAGACAGCCTGATTCATGCTTTCCAAGAATGCAGTCTACCTCGCCACCAATGGAATCATGCCGCCCATTTAACCGTCGGGCTGTGGTATCTGTTTTACGACTCCGAGCCTGAAGCGATCGATGCAGTGCGGAATGGGATTAAACGTTATAACTGGGCTCAGGGAATTGAGACTACAAGAAATAGTGGATATCACGAAACTCTAACGCTGTTTTGGCTGGGAATCATCCGCCGATACCTCGCTCAGGAAAGCCTCCATCGATCGATGGTAAGTCTGGCTAACCGTGCGATCGCCACCTATGCCGATCGCACTTTACCATTTCGCTACTACACGCGCGATCGCCTGATGTCTTCAGAAGCCCGCAATCATTGGGTTGAACCAGATTTGAAGTCACTCGACTCCGAAACAGTCCGCCAGGGATTAAAATCCCTGTCTAATAGCTAAAGTCCTCTGAAGAGGACTAAAGATATTTGTTTTTGTTTAGAACTCACAGCAAACAAATTCGGAAAAACGCATTTCAGTCCTCTTTAGAGGACTTCAGCTTTGAGCCAGGGATTTCAATCCCTGGCGGACTAAGACAATAGGTGCAAAATATTAGGTAAAACCAATGAATATGAATGCAGCAGAACGAGATTTGCGTTTAGAAATGCTCAATAGTCTGCTGACAACTCCTCACCGCCAATTAGAAAAAGTAGCAGAAATTCACAAACTAATTGTGGAATTAGACCCGATTTTTTACGGTCATTTAGCAGTGTGGTATCAGCATCAAGGCGACGTCCGCGACCACAAGGAAGTTTTTGTCGGAAACTTGCTAACTTCTGCACTAACAGAACACCGAGATGCCGGTTTCATGATGCTGCAACAGTTTCCTCCCTACGAGGTTTCGCGGATTGTAGACTTCATGAAGCAGCACCAAAATAAAGTGCCTCGGAGTGCGCGCACTGCTGTCACTCGCTATCTGAAATCGCGGGAAAAGAATCCGCAGTTTTTCGATCGCGCCGCCCTCCGCAGTCGCAAGGCGATGAAGCACTTGTACGCGACTTTACACATCAAACCGAGCGATCGGGCGTCGGCGATTCTGTTCCAAAACAATCCGCCAGAAGACTCTCTAGCCTTCGTTTTGAAGCGGTTGGCTAAGGCTGCAACAGCGGCGGAACAAGCGAATTTGATTGTTGAGTACAAGATTCCGTATACGATCGCCATTGGTGCGATCAAAATGCTAACACCAACAGTTTTAGCCGCGTTGATTAACTCAATGTCGCCGCAGGAAGTCATCAACAACCTGAAATCGATTCAATCTCGCGGCGCCATGGATCACCCGGAAGTCAAGCAGTTGATTGATTCCAAGTTAGATGAAGCGGCAAAAAGCTCGCGGGTTTCTGCTTACAAAGCCAGTGTAGCAACTGATAGCGCCAACTTTGACGCAGCAACGGTAGCGAAACTGGAAGCAGTGACCAACGAACAGGTGAAAAAGCGCGGTAAAATTGCCAAAGCCACGGGTTTGTTGATTGACAAGTCGGGAAGTATGGAAAGTGCGATCGATGTTGGGAAGCGTCTCGCTGCTTTAATATCGGGCATTTCCGACGCTGCACTGTTCGTCTACGCCTTTGACACCATGCCCTACCCAGTGCAAGCAAACGGTAGCGAATTGACAGATTGGGAACGCGCATTCAAGCACATTCGCGCTGGCGGTGGCACCAGTTGCGGTTGCGCGGTGGAAGCAATGCGGATTAAAAAGCAAGTAGTTGAGCAATTCATCATAGTCACAGATGAAGGCGAAAATGCTGCACCTTATTTTGCAGATGCTTATCAGAATTACTGCCGCAGTTTGGGGGTAATTCCTGATGTGGTAATCGTGCGAGTTGGCGCTTGGTGCAATTATGTTGAGAAGCAATTGAAGGAAAAAAAAGTAGCGGTGGAAACCTTTACGTTTGCCGGAGATTACTACTCGCTGCCGAATTTAGTGCCGATGTTGAGTCGTCCTTCACGGCTGGAATTGTTGATGGAAATTCTGGAGACTTCGTTGCCGGTCAGGGATGAGAAGTGATATAATTGCGCATGGCTCGTCAGTTAAGCTGGCGGGCTATGCTCGCAAATTTAGTGGGAGTTAGAATTGTATGTCAACTGAGATTACATACACTGACGCTGAAGCAAATTTAGAAAATCTCTGCGATCGCACTGTTGAAACAGGGGAAGTAATAGTTATTACTAGACCTAACGGTAAAAATGCGGTTTTGATTTCGGAAGCAGAATTAGCAAGTTTACTAGAAACGCTTTATTTGCTGAGGTCGCAGACTAATACAACTCCTTTGTTTGCAGCATTAAAGAGAGCTAAAGCAAGAGTTATTCAACCTCAGACACTCGATGAAATTTGCAAAAGATTTGGGCTTGATGAAGATGATGATACTGAAAATGAGGTAGCGACTGCTAGTGACTGCTTACAAACCGATCGCGATCTACAACTGCTAGACAGCATCAATGATGCTTATGCAGATGGACTAGATCCGTCAGAGCAAGCTATGCTAGAAGGAATGCGTCAGCATCAGCGACTCTTCACAGAAACAGAATGGTAATTTGTCAAGGAGATATCTACTGGATTGATTTAGGACAGCCGATCGGTTCGGAACCTGGTTATATTCGTCCTTATGTTGTGATTCAAAATGATGTCCTGAATAGTTCTCAAATCAGAACTATTATTGTTTGTGCATTGACTACTAATCTCAGACGAGCTAGGGCTATAGGTAATGTATTGCTTGAAGCAGGAGAAGCCGATCTAGCAGAACAAAGCGTAGTTAATGTGTCTCAAATTTTTACAGTAGATAAGGCTTTGTTGACAGATAAAATCGGTAAATTGTCTCGACCACGAGTCGGACAGATTCTCGCAGGGTTAGCACTGGTGACTAAACCACAGCAAATAGATTCTAGTGAGCAAGAGGAGAATTAAAATTTTAATTTTGCCAGTTTTTATCTATTTTCAATTATTCTATCGTTCTCTCGATCATTTCTAGTAACTCAGGATTTGCTATAGATGATACTAACTTTGAATCAGCAGTAGCTAGAACTGCACACAACTTGGAGGAAGTAAGTGCAGGATATTTTTCTAACACCTGTTGTTCCGTCCATCCCGCAGCAAACAGTCCTAGCAGAAATTCTACAGACAACCGAGTTTCTGGAACCGCAGGTTGGGCTGGTACTTTTTTAGTGCCGAAATTAATTTGCTTTCGCCAGTCCATTTTTTTGCTTAAACGATTGGGGAATATGCAGCCAATTATACTGTATTTTATCGCCACATAGACCAAGAGATGTCTGAGGAAGCAGATCGATTAAGACTAGGGGCGATTTCCCTGTTTTAAAATTAATTTTTTATACCGATCGCACTCGGTCAATTTCTTATACAGTAGAGTAAGGAGCAGCGAGTTCGATCGCCATTTTTGCTTTTGTCGGTTTAGTGAGTAAAAATGCCGATCGCCCTCGATCTTAACACACAGTACAACTACTTGAGCTTGCACTATGACAAAAAAGTCTAAGGTCAAAAAATCCTGTTTGCTCTCCCAACGACTGCAAGAAGCTCTCGATCGAGGCAGTAAAGTTTGGATGAAAACAAATAATAGCAGTTTCGGCGGCATCCCCATTAATTTATCCAAGGAGTTTGCCGAAATTCTGGTAATTGTTTCCCCTAGCGAACACGGGGAAAATAACGATTCTTATGGACAAGTCACTTGGCTGATTCGACTTTCGGATATTATTGCAGTCGCTTATCCAACTGAATATTGGTCTAAAGATAGATTAGAAAGTTTGCTAAAACCAGATGTAGTTACTTCTGAAATGGGAGATTATCCGGGCTAAGGTGCTGATAGCGCACCTACCTTTAAAGATGCAATCACAAGTCATTAAAAATAAAAAAGAGTGAAATTTTAGAAAATTTAAAATTTCACTCTTTTTTAAACAATTTATCGAGAAGTTTAATTATTTATTGCAAACAGAAAGCTGCACTTTACAACTACCTCCTGGTAATTCGCTGCAAGCGGCGAGAGCTTGAGCTTCTGCTGCTGCTTTATCGTCACCCCAACCGGCACCAGCTCCTCCTTTCCCAACGACAATAGCTCCACAGTTATTAGTGTTGGATGTCAGCGGTTCGCAGTCATTCGCCCCTCCACTATGCTGATTGCAGGCGGCTACTGCTGCATCTAGTGCTTCTTGTTCTGTAGCATGATCCCAACTAATACCCGTGGCATCAGAAGTGGCAGAATAAGCAGTAGCTCCGTGTTTATCCTGAGCTTGAGCTGTCTGGGCACATAGCAGGAGTGGCACTGTCAAAACAGTCGCTAAAACACACTTAGAAAATAGCTTTTGAAACATATTTAGTGGCTGCCTTTACAGAGTTATATTTTTGTGCTTAACCAATATTAAATCAGCCTCGGTAGCAATGTCAATATCCCCCATAAGCAACTCCCAAAAACCTTGTATTGAACAGGCTGTCAGGGGCCACGAGAATTAAGCCAGAAGTCTCATCTCAAATCCCCAATCTCAACTCTAAAATCCGATGACTGATATCCGCAAAATCCTCAACCAACTTGCCGCCCAAGCAGGAAAGCTCCTCGATACCCAATTCCTAGCACCTTGCGTGGGAGGGGGAAGGGTGCGGACAAGGATAGATGGAATGATTTACAGGTTTCAACCGCAGCCTCGCAACTTTGAAGGCTGGGGTATTTTTCAACCAATAAATGAGAAAAATGCTGCCGTAGTTGCAGAGCCAGATTGGGCACAAGTGGCAGAGTATTTACAACTGCTTGTGCCAATTCGTTTGCAATTAGCTCATGTACTAAGAGGGCAAACTTGGCTGGCTTATCCTGTTAATGAATCTGATGTAAAACAGCGCACTGGTTTTGTTAAACCCGTAGCCGTACATCTGGTAACTGAAGGCTCGCAGTTTGAGCCGATAGTGGCTAGATGGGATGGTCATTTTTGGTGGTTTGAGGAAATCGATCGACGGGCAGACCCTCTGCCTGCTGAGGAATTAAGGGCTGCTTTAAAACAGTTGAATTTGCCTCAACAAATACGCTTTAAAGGCATGACACCGGAAATGGCAACTGTTTATGAATTGGTGACACAAAATATCAAAGAGTTTGACCCTAAATTTAGGGATGAACAGCGCTTGCAGCGGGCTTTGCACATGGGGGGAGGAGAATTACAAGGTTTTCGCGATCGCGATGACTATTGGCTGGTGGAATGGACTAGCCGCACTGGTGAAAGACATTCTTCTGCTATTGCTAAGCATGATTTGACTGTGATGAGTGCTGGCATTTGTCTGAGTGGATTAGACAGAAATTTCGATTTGCAGTCTTTAGTTGGTGTAGTCGAAGATAGATAATCGGGAATGGGTAATAGGTAATAGGTAATAGTTATTGCTTATTGGTTATATCGTTTCGAGTTAGATCGGAATGATTTAACCGCAGAGAACACAGAGGACACAGAGGGAGAGAGTAGATCTGAATAATTCAGATGCTACCGGATTTGATATTATTGGTTATTTGTTATTGGTTATTTGTTATTGGTTATTTGTGTTAATTCCAATGCCCAATGCCCAATGCCCAATGCCCAATGCCCAATTCCCAATTCCCAATTCCCAATTCCCAATTCCCAATCACTATGAGTATTTTTTTTCACGAACAATTGTACAGAACATCGTCGGTGATGTCCATGGTTAAAAACTTCCCTATTGCCGTGTGCGGTGCAGGCGCTTTGGGTGCTAATATTACAGAAAATTTGGCGCGATCGGGGTTTGGTCAATTAACTGTAGTCGATCGCGATCGCATCGAAGAACGCAATTTGTCCACTCAACCCTATTATCGATCGGATATCGGTGCATTCAAAGCCAAAATTCTCGCCCACAATCTTTACCGCGCTTTGGGAGTCAAAATAGAGACGCACTCAAAAGAATTGACATCCGCCAATGTCGATCGACTACTTGCCAACAGCGCCGCGATCGTTGATACTTTTGATAACAGTGTAGGACGACAAGCAGTCAAGGATTACTGTGCAAGTGTCTCCGTTCCTTGCCTCCATGTCGGATTAGCCACCGATTACTCCGAAATAATTTGGAACGAACACTATCGCGTTCCCTCCCCGGCAAATGATGACGTTTGCGATTACCCGTTGTCGAGAAACTTAGTGATGCTGACAGTTGCTGTTGCTTGCGAAGTAATTGTTCGCTTTGTAGCTACCAAGCAGCAACAAAATTTAACTTGCACGATCAAAGATTTTGCAGTAAGACCACTTATATTGTAGAATGTCTAGTGGCCATTGCCAGAAACTCGATCGCATGAGATGAGATACCTCTGTCCCATAAATCCGGTTTCTAACTCTCAAAGGCGATCGTCAAACACGCAAAATAAGCTTAAGAAAGTTAACAGGGAAATTATGGTCGGACAACAAACATTTTCTATTTTACTAGCAGTTCTAGCCCTATTAGTTTTGACTGGCGTCGGTGGAGCAAATTATGCTTCTAGCGGCGACGCAGTTTGCCACACAAATGATTGCCACGAACCCCAAAAAAAATCTCATAAACCGCACAAAAGGATTTTAAAACACGGATCGAGAGGAGAAGATGTCAGAAAGCTGCAAAAATTATTAAACGCGCGAGGTTTGTGCCCACAGCCGATCGTAGTTGACGGCATTTTCGGCCCAACAACTCTCACAGCAGTGAAAAAATTTCAGCGACAAGCTAACCTTCCGGTAGATGGAATTGTCGGGGGAGAAACTTGGGACAGACTATTTGCTAGTTTGTAAATTCAAGCACCGTGCAATACAATTTCTTAAGTCAGTTTTGCTAATCAATCATCCCTCAAATACTCCCTTATTTCTTAGTCCGCGGCGGTTAAAACCGCCGCGGGATTTTTTCGATGCTTTTACAAACATTTGCCCTCCCAAAAACTGCCATAAAAAAGGTAGTTTCAAGTAAATTTTCAAAAGCAACGGCGAGGCTGGTCTACCTTTAGTAGAAAATGGTAAAAATCTCGGTATCATCAGATCTATTTGAAAACCAACAGTTTCTAAAAGCTCTTGGAGGGATAAGTGCGTAATCGGTAATTGATGGTCAATAAAATCGTAGTATTCCCTGTAAGAATATTTGAAATTTGGCTGAATAACCAAAAGAGAACCGTTGGAATTGAGAGAATCAAAGCAAAATGAAATAATTTGGACTAATTCTTCTTTATTATTCAAATGTTCAAAAAAATTAGAGATAAAAATGCGGTCAAACTGTTCGGAAAACAAAGGGCGATCGCCTAAATTTAAAACATCAATATTCAGCACTTTAATATCAGGATTAGCAAATATTTTTGAATCAGGATTGAGGTCAATTAAGCATTTTTCGTCTGCCCGAATTTGATTTATAAACTCGCAATAACCCCCACCAATATCTAAAATAGATGATTGCGAGGGAACATATTTTTGTAAAAAATCGTCAATTAATACTTTCCAAAGCAATACCTTAGCTTCCATCTGTCTGGAATCAAATCGATTAGCGTACAATTTTTTGAGATATCCGTCAGCTTTCATAGTAAGATAGTATTCAGTAAGTATGACTTTATCACTATCCCAGGCAACTATGAACGTTATATCTACCGAAATACCGGAAGTTTTGATAATTGAGCCGAAAATTTTCGGAGACGATCGCGGTTTCTTTCTTGAGAGTTTTAATCACAAAGCTTTTGGAGAAAAAACTGGTGTGACGGCAGATTTTGTTCAAGACAATCATTCCAAATCGTCTAAAAATGTGCTGCGCGGATTGCACTACCAATTGCAGCAGCCTCAAGGCAAATTGCTGCGGGTAGTTAGTGGCGAAATATTTGATGTAGCTGTGGATATTAGAAAAAGTTCAGCGACTTTTGGAAAGTGGGTGGGCTGTATGTTGAGTGCAGAAAATAAGCAGCAACTTTGGGTACCTGCGGGATTTGCTCACGGTTTTTTAGTGGTTTCTGAAACTGCGGAAGTTTTGTACAAAACTACAGACTACTATGCACCAAGTCACGAGCGGTGTATCCTGTGGAATGACCCAGATTTGACGATCGATTGGCCCCTGGATGGTGCCAAACCAATTTTATCAGCTAAAGACAAAGCCGGACAAACATTGAAAAGAGCTCAAGTGTTTTAGATAATGAAAATCTTACTGACAGGTGGCAGCGGACAACTCGCTCAAGAATTGCAGCCAATTTTATTATCTTCGGGAGAAGTAATTGCAGTCGATCGCGCTCGTCTCGACTTATCCCAACCCGAAACTATTCGTCAAGCAATAGCTGAAATTCAACCGCATTTAGTTGTCAATGCGGGCGCTTACACTGCTGTAGACAAAGCAGAAACCGAACCAGAATTAGCACAGGCTGTCAACGGCATTGCCCCTGGCATTATTGCCGAAGAATGCGAAAAACTGGGAGCAACATTGATTCATATTTCCACGGATTATGTATTTGATGGCAGCCAGGGTTATGCTTATCGAGAAACAGATTCTACCAATCCCCTGGGAAGTTACGGCAAATCAAAATTAGCTGGTGAAGAAGCAATTAGACAAGCCGGAAATCGGCACATTATTATTAGAACAGCCTGGGTTTATGGCAACGGTGGCAAAGGTAATTTTGTCAAAACCATGCTGAGGCTGGGAAAAGATAGGGAAGAAATTCGAGTAGTCGCAGATCAGATCGGAAGTCCTACTTGGACAGGAGATTTAGCGGCGGCAATTTCCCAGATAATTCCTGAGATTAAACCAGAAAAATTCGGAACTTACCAATATACAAACAGCGGAGTTTGTAGTTGGTATGATTTTGCGATCGCCATTTTTGAAGAAGCAGAAAAACTGGGCTTTCCCCTAAAAGTTCAGCGTGTAATTCCGATTACAACATCAGAATATCCAACACCAGCCAAACGTCCGGCTTTTTCTGTCCTTTCACCTGTGAAAATATCAGGAATTCTCGGCACACATCCTCCCTATTGGCGGGAATCCCTCCGGCAAATGCTGGCAAGAGAAGTCAAATAAACATTGAGGGGGCGAGTGTGGTAGGGTTAGTGGATGGTGCGTGCCATTGGTGTCAACTTAACGTCAAACCCTGTCACAGACTGCTGTTTGACTATTAACCCTAGATCCGAACGAGCCGAGAGGGCGGGCACGGGGGCACCGCCCCTACAGAAGGGGGGGACAAGAGTCCGATCTTTCGTCCCCCTTCCCCCATCCCCCCTTGGGGGGGGCAGGGGGGGGTGGGGATGCGAGGGGGATCTAGACTTGGCATAAAACCCTGATTTCTCAAGGATTTCAGCCTTAAGTTGACACCTATGGGTGCGTGCCTACCCCTACCCCCACCCACCAGCCGACAACAGGGCAACCGGGCGTGGGATTGCCCCTAGAGAGAATGAAATAGTCAAGCCCTAAGTCAACATCATTTGTGTTTCAAAATCCGATGAAATTCCAGCCACAATATGTTTTAATTGGTGCATCAGTTCTAGGGATTATCATACCAGCTTCCTATATTTTGTACCTGATATCGCAAGCCGGAGATTTATCTAATTTTGACTATTGGTGGATGACATGGAATTTCTACTCAGTCGATGGTTTTGCGACTAATCCTTTGAATTGGATCTTTCGCGCCAACGAGCATTTTGTCTTGATTCCAGCAATTATCTATGCATTGAATATAGTTATTACCCAAGGTTCAAATATCGGTTTATGTGTATTTGCCTGGTTTTTTGCTTTGATCCAGTGCCACGTATTAATCGCTTTGCTACCCTTGAAATTGAGCCGTTTTCCGGTGCAATTTATCTTCATTATAGTTGCTATTTCTATTTTTAATTTTACTCCTGCAGCGGCTCATAATTGGATGCGGGGATTTAGTGGTGTACATTGGATAATAGCTAATTTATTTGTAATTTGTGCGATATTTTGTTTGCAATCCTATGCGACAAATTTGTCCGTAGGGGCGGTGCCGCCGCCCTCCTTATCCTCGTTACAAGATAAGTGGGTAATTGGTAGCATTATTTTTGGTATTTTAGGTTGTATTAGTTACAGCACTCCTTTAGCTTTGTGGCCAATATTGTGTGCTGCTGCTATGGTGTTGCGCTTTCCTAGACAAGTTATTTATTTGTATTGTGGTGTTTCTATTGCAGTGGTTGGGACTTATTTTTTAACTTATAAAACCCCCGCTCATCACCCTTCTTTAACCAAAATTAACCCCCTAAAATTTGTTGAATATATTCCTACTTATTTAGGCGGAATATTTAGCGAAAATATTGCGATAGCCTCAATTATGGGCATCATTGGTTTGATAGCTGTAACGATTTTTGTGGGTTATTGGTTGTTTAGCAAAAAGAGCGATCGCACCGAGTGGCTACCTTGGCTATCAATCCAGATTTACACCTTGCAAACAGCGTTAATGGCCGCCGTTAGTCGATCGGGATTTGGAGTCGAACAAGCCACCGCTTCCCGCTACGCCACACTCCCGGCACTGTTTTGGATGAGTACAATTGTCCTCACGGTATTGTGGGTACGCCAATCAGAACTAATTCCCAGAATCCAAACAGGTTGGCTGACATCGCTGTTAGGAATCACCACAATAGCGATCGTATTAATGTACGGCGTGGGAGTAGACATAGCAAGTGCGATCGCCCAGAGAGCAACCTATCAACCCCTAGTCGCATTATCATTACAATTAGGCATCACCGATGTCACCTTAATTAAAGAAAAAGTAGGCAACAGACCAGCAGCTTTCATCGGCTTAATCGATGCCTTAAAAACTCATAATTTAGTGCCATTTAACCGAGACATTAAACAACAAAACTTCTGTGCACCACTAGATACAAAAATCGATCCCAACTTACTATCAGCCCCCAAAGACGGAGTACCAGGATACTTTGATAGAATCACCAAACTCGCACCCAGTGCCGGCAGAGTAATTGGCTGGATAGGAGACCCAGAAAACAATGTAAAATGTATAGCCATCCTCAACCAAGAAAATGTCGTTCGAGGTTTCGCCATGTCAGGATTCCCCCGCCCCGATTTAGTTAATTTATTTGGCCCATCCTACGCATCCGCAGCTTGGAGAGGCTACATTCAGACATCACCAACCGACAAATTCTTAACAGCCTACGCATCATTCAAAAACCGCCAAGGCTGGGTAGCCCTGCGAAATTCACAAACCATCAATAAAAATTAAAAACCAACCCAGAAACCCCTCTCAAATCTCCCTCTCTGCGCCCTCTGCGCCCTCTGCGGTTAAAAAAAAGTAAGCCTGCGAAATTCACAAACCATCAATAAAAATTAAAAACTCACCTAAAAACCCCTCTCTACTCTCCCTCTCTGCGCCCTCTGCGGTTAAAAAAAATGCAAAAACACCTCAGTTTCGTCATCCCCGTTCACAACGAAGAAGCAACCCTAAAATTGCTGTTTGAAAAAATCCAAATTGTGATGACCCAAACCAGAATAGACAATTACGAAGTAATTTTCATAGACGACGGTAGTCGCGACTATTCTTGGCGAGAAATCATAGATTTAGCCAGGAATAATCCTCAACTAATTAAAGCTATTAAACTGCGTCGCAACTTTGGCAAATCAGCCGCCCTTGCCGCCGGATTTCGCAATTCATCAGGCAGAATCATCTTTACTCTGGATGCGGATCTTCAGGACGATCCGGCGGAAATACCTAGATTTTTAGACCATTTGGAATTGGGATTTGATTTAGTTTCGGGTTGGCGAAAACAGCGGAACGATCCTATTTCTAAAACTTTACCTTCCAAGTTGTTTAATACGGTGGCGTGTTTGGTAACTGGCGTACAAATGCACGATATGAATTGCGGCTTTAAAGCTTATCGCCAGGAAGTTTTAGCATCTATTAAATTGTATGGAGAATTGCACCGCTACATTCCGGCTTTAGCCAACAATTTGGGTTTTAAAATTGGGGAAGTGGTTGTCGAACACCATTCCCGCAAACATGGAAAATCTAATTATGGCTGGGAACGTTATGCACGGGGTTTTCTGGACTTGTTGACGGTGTTGGCGACGACGCATTATTTACAGAAACCGGGTCATTTGTTTGGGGGTTTAGGGTTGTTTTTTGGCTTGATTGGGACTGTTTCACTGAGTTATTTGATTGTGATTTGGTTTTTGAATTTGGGAGGGATGAATTTTGGTCCGATCGGGAATCGACCTTTGTTATTTTTTGGGATTTTGTGTACAATCCTGTCGGTACAATTGATTTCGTTGGGTATTTTGGCGGAGTTGATGGCGCGAAATGTCGATGCTGATTATGTGGATAAGCAGATTTGTGAAATTATTGATGATTCTGATATTGATATTTGAAGCAAGAAGAACCCCCCCAAGGGCAAGGTGGATTAATTGTCGCCGGAGCAATGTATTATAGTATTGGCGATCGGGGTTAACCCGATCGCCAATACTATCCTAAATAAAGTTATGGAAAATCAGCTCTATAAATGCCGTTCCAAATCGAACAGAAAACCGTGAATATACTCCTCAGTCCACTCCTCACCATAGAACCGCAAAAACATCCCCCTGGCCGGATCTTTAGCAGCACGATAATTGATATAATTCCGTTGAGCTTGAAGGATTTCTGCTAATCTCTGGCTATCTGTGACTGGTTCGGCGCGATCGACCAAATCGAGATAAGCTTGTAGATAATCCTGAAAAGCTGCAAACACCGTAGTTTGCACAGCCTCCGTTTCCTTGGGACGAGTCCACAGAAAAGCCGGAGAAAAGAAAGGTTTTGCTTCTTCAGGAAAATCGCCACCCCAAGGTAAGTCTGTTTGATACTTATTAAAAATCGGTAAAATTGGATCGGAGTATTGCTGTTGATAAGCCACATCGTGGAAAAGCGGCTGCATATCTAAAGCAATCAAATGTCCCCCCGGCAAAGTTACTAAATCCGCCCCAAAAAAAGGCAAATCATAATTTATTTGGGGGAAAATTACAAAATTCAGTACCTGGAGAGCATCACCACCCTGAACGTGAGCTGCCCGAATTTGCCGCAGTTTTGAGGATTTGAAAGCATGGCTGGTTGTTACCACCAACTGCTCTTTTTTTCCTTTCCCAGTGATACATTCTTTGTGTTCAAAACCGGCCGGAATCGGATAAGGAGCTAGGTCTAGTCGTTCCGTTATCAGTGGGATTGCGTAATCTAAAAAAGGCTGATAAAGAGTCATTTTTAATTTATTTAGCCCCGGCGGGAATCGCTAAGGGAACAGCATCTTCAAACAAAAACTCGTACAAAAATTTCTCAGACCATTCATGGCCAAAATAGCTGCTGAATAGTCCTGATGCGGGGTCTCTTTCTGCACTATACTGGTCGTAATCTTTCTGTGCTTTCACAATCTGCTGAATTTCTTCGGGAGTATTCAGGACAGAAGCTTGGTGTAGCATTTGACAATACAACTGGACGTATTCTTGATAGGCGGGAAACAATTGGTTTACCACTGTTTCGGCATCGGTTTTGGCAAAGAGCAAATTTTTGGAAAAATACTGGTTGGCATCATAAAACTTCATTTCTAAGTCTTGTACCAAGGCGCTGTATTTACTGCGAATTTCCGTCAATGGTTCGATATACTTGTCTATGTAGGGGCGATCGCGAAATAACGGCTGAAAATCGATTACTACCAAGATTTTCTTTTTCCCAAACGCTAAAAAATCAATCCCCAGCAAGGGTACATCGTAATTATAGTTAGGATAAATAACGCTGTTGAAAATTTGCGCCGTTTCCCCAGCATCGATGTAGGTGTAACGAATTTTTCGCAATTGAGGGCATTGATAGCACCAACTTTGAATCGTGGCTGGATTTTTGCCTCTTTCGCTCACCACTGATTCCAAACCAGAGGGAATGGGACGACTCTCTAGTGCAAAATTCTCAGACAGTTCTTTTTCTAAAAATTGTTGAAATGGCTTAAACATAGATGATAATTTAGCCCCTTAGAGGTTTTCCCTAAATACAGGATGATAGGCGATCGCCCGAAGTCTCGTCTCTCTTTTAGCTAACAAAGTAATATTTCGTTATGAAACCAAACTTTCGCTCGAACTTTTGTAATAGATATTTCCCATAATTCCTGTGGAGTAGGCATGGGGCCAGCTCTTGACAGTTGGGGATCAATCTAACTAAGACTTTTTACCATATTCCCCTGTGCAAATTTCATATTTGTAACAAAACTTAATAAAAATTCTCATAATTCTAGTCTATAACTTGGATTGTCTCCAACTACCAGAATGCAATTTTAATAACTATGCAGTTAAGTGAAAGAGCCAAAGAATTAATTCCCAAAGCCAGAATCGTCAGTTTTGCCACTTGGAACAATCTCTATTCCGATGAAGTAATCGCCATTTTTCAAGCAGCAGACAATCGAGGTCAATATCTCACCGACGCAGATTTAGAACGCATTCAAAATCTGGTTTCAGATAATTCTTTAATGGTAGCACAAGCTAAATTGCTGCGAGAGCAAGCTCCTGATTTGGTTGCCAATGCCAGAGCAAAGGTATTAGCAGAATTTCCGAATATCGCCGAACCAGGAAATGACCTCTATCCTCCGGCTCGTGCTGAAGCCTGTTGGCGAGATTTTTGGCATTTCTTGCGCTCCGTCACCTATGGAGTTGCTGGGAAAAATCCTGAATTCCTCAGCCAGGAAGGACTCAAAAATATGGAGCTACTTTATCAAGAATTGGGAGTTCCGGTGCCAGCGATGCTCTGTGGATTAGAACAGTTAAAAACAGTCAGTTTACAGCAATTTAGTTCAGAAGAACAGGATTTATTGGGTCTCAATTTTGACCATTTAATCAGTGCCTTAAAACAGTTTAGTCAAGCTTGAGTACCCAGGGGATTCAAGAAACCGGGTTTTTCACCCATATTTTCGCAGTCCAGCCTATATATTCATAAAAACCCGGTTTCTGACTTAGTAGACATATCTAAAAAAGCCACTCTGGAACAGGCAATATGTCTGTTCCACAGTAATTATTGGAGAAGTCTAGTAGAGATTCCGGGTGCATCTCAATGAGTGCAAATATATTCGTAGGGGCGAAGCATGACCGCTGTAAATCTCTGGTGATCGCTAATAAATTGTCTGCGGTCATGCTTCGCCTATGCAAAGTCGGGATGCTCCCGATATTCCAGAAATTCTTCCTTCTTCTTAACTGTTCTCAAGCAAATTTTCTAAAGCAGCGCCAACTACTTGATGATGGGAGTCTTGCCGAAGTTGACTCAAAACTTCCTTCGCCTGGGGAGTATCAAAATGCTTCAAAGCAGATGCAGTGTGCTGACGAATTCCTTCATACTCAGAATTAGCCAGCGTCAATAATTGAGAAAGTGCGGCCGGTTCCTGATTTGTTCCAGCTAAGGCACCGAGTGCATCCACAGCAGCTTCCTGGGTGGTCATATCTTCGCCAGCTAATGCTTCGAGACAAACTTCAAAAAGTTCGTTGTAGCACTCCATGTCCACCAGGGCTGCTAGAATGCTGCGACGCACCAGCCAGTGGTCATCCTGAATAAAAGTCAGCAGTAAATGAGATGCAGCGCATCTCCCGAATAGAGATAGCGAATTCGCGGCTTCGGCCCTGACATTGGGGGTGTTGTCAAGTTTGATAATTTGCAGGAGTGCGGCGAAGGATTCGGCGCTTTGTTGTTGCCCAAATCCCCGGCTGACAAAGGAACGTACTAAAAATTCTGGGTCGTTGAGTTTGGATTTTAGCAAGGGAACGGCTATTTCTGGTGTATAGTCTTTAAGAGCTGCGATCGCCTTGAGTCGATACTGAAAGTCAGAATTTTCTAGAGACGTTTCGATTTCGTGAATATCCATAACCACAAAGCACAAGTTTCTTATACTGTAACAGAAATATTCTACCTTCCACCTTCTTTGTACCCTGAGCGTAGTCGAAGGGCTTTCTTCGTACCCTGAGCGTAGTCGAAGGGCTTTCTTCCTTCCTCCTTCCTCCTTCTTCCTTCTTCCTTCTTCCTTCTTCCTTCTTCTAAACTCTCTCATCAAATCTAGTCTGAAAACTGCCATATTTAAACCAATATTGTCGCAGTTCATGGTGAGGTGTATGCAAACTACCTTTGGCTTGATAAAGGATAACTTGTCGATGATTTCCCTGTCCGCTATGGGTGGTAATACCATTTTAGATTTGAGATTTGAGATTTGAGATTTTAGAAACAGTCCTGGACGCGCTTCAACTATAGAATTTTCTCTTCTGTCCTAGATAACTAAAGCCTGATTCGTTTTTCTATCAATCAAGCTTGTAGCTTTTTTTCATATAAAAAGAGCGAATAATTAACTCGCTCCAGAAAAACTAAAAAATTATGTTCGTCCGCGACTGTAAAATGTGATAGCTGTTACAACTACGACTTGCCAGAATTTGTGGAGAATCTTGGTCTTCCATTTCCATAGCACAGGCAAGATGCCTGTGCTACAAACAGTCAATTTACTGACTTGGGGATACTCCCTTCATCGAGTTGTGAAGTCTTAAACTACTTCCGTGATGCTGACAATTTTGCCACCTGCACGATGAATCCGTTGAATTTGCGGTGTCATTTTAGCGCCGGAAACTAGATATTCGGTGTTACTTAGTCGGCGAGGGCTATCAAATTTAGCGCCTTTAACTAAAATCTTGAACATCTTTTCGGTAGCATCTTTGTAAGCGCTGATCCGGCCGCCGGTTGTTGGCAAAGTAATTTTGTTGCCGCTATTACCAGCGACAAAATCTACTAAGCGAGAAGCGGTAAAGGCACTGTCAACGCCTGCATAACCTTGATATAGGGACAGGGTGCGATTGTAGCCGACTTGCTTTTGTCCGACTTGACTTTTTGCGCCTTGATAATTGGGGACTGTATTCTCGCCAAATTTGTCTTGGTATTCTTGACTGTCGAGGTAGGAATCTATTTCTGCCTCGTAGCCTTTTTCGATACAGGTGCAGATATGCTCAGATAGTTCTGCTTGGTCTAAGGGAGCGCGACCTAACAAATGTTTGAAGTTGAGCTCAACAAAGCGGTAGGGAGCACAGGATTCAAAATACCGACTACGATAGAAGTCGGATTTGGCTACAGCACGCACAAATTCCCGTACAGTCATGCCGCCATCGCATAATTGGGATTCGGCGACGGTTAGGCGCTCGCTTTCCATGACGTGAGGATTACCCAAAACTTGCTTGTAAACGGCGCGAATTACGGCCTGTTTATCGTCGGAGCTGCTAGTAGACCATAGTTCTACGGGCGCATCTAAAACAACACTCATTGACTTTCTCCTACAAATAAATAATGCTTCAAAACTGAGAATTAAGGATTGCCTAAAAACGCTCAGGGACGTAAATTCCCTAAGTCGTTAAGGCATAAGTTTAAGCCGTTTTTAGTTGACAGCAGTGATGCTGGCAATTACGCCACCTTGTTTGTGGATGCGTTGATATTCTTGCGAGAGGCGATCGAATGGTACAAGATATACTTGATTGCTACGACGGAATTTGGAGACTTTGTTCATCACCGTGGTTCCTGAAGAGCGATATCCAGTTACTGTAATGCGATAAACTTTGCCTTCTGCTTGTGCACCTAATCCAGCACGGCTACGTGCATTCATAGCGTACTCTTGGAATGCCCAACCGTCTCCAACTGTGCCACCGGAAGGGGGAACGATTGGTAAAGGGGTTTCTTGAATGACGAATTTATTCAAAACAGGGGCTTTTCCAGAAATGCTGCCTTTGAAATCGCTGCTGGAAGCGCCGCGCAAGAGGGCAAACATATGAGTAAACCCAACCATGTTTTTTCCATGTTGGGTTTTGTAGCCACGGTAGTAGGGAACGATATTTTCCCCGTAGGCGTTTTGATATTCATCGCTGTCGAGGTAGGAATCAATTTCTGCCTCGAAGCCTTGGGTATCTAAGATTGTGCTATGGGTTCTCATTTCTTCTAGGCCATCGGGAGCGCGACCGAGAAGATGTTTGAAGTTGAGTTCAATGAACCGATAGCGAGGACAAGTGTCGAAGAAGCGAGAACGATAGGCGTCTGATTTTGCCAGAGCGCGGACGAATTCGCGTACACTGAGTTCACCACGTTTGAATTGCGATTCAGGAATTATGGCTCGTTCACTTTCCATGACGTAGGCATTACCCAAAACGTGCCGATAGACAGCACGAATTATGGTTTCTACTTCTTCTTGTGAATGTCCTGGCATCAGTTCTAAAGATGGTGTTTCTTCAAATAAACTGACTCCAAGTCGAGATGCAGGTCCAAAAACCATTTAAAAAATCTCCACTATTGTGTTATG
>RDXH01000319.1 GCA_004292745.1 Oscillatoriales cyanobacterium
TTTTATTGAGGCGAAGTTGGATGCGATCGGGGTTCAAGCGTTAATTGAGGATTACGATTTGGCGAGGGTTTCTGATGTTTTGTTGTCGGAGGGGCAAACTCAAACTTTGCGGTTGATTCAAGGGGCTATTTGCGATTCGGCGCACATTTTGGATAGGGATAAAATGCAGTTGGCAGGTCATTTGTTGGGGAGGTTGCTGGATTTTGAATTGCCTGAGATTCAGAGGATGTTGGAACAGGCTAAGCATTTGAAAAATAGTGTTTGGCTGCGACCTTTGAGGGGTCATTTAGAACGACCAGAAGAAGGATGTTTGCGAACTCTTTTCGGTCATACTGACTCGGTAACAGCAGTGGCGATCGCACCGGATGGCAAAACCGCGATTTCTGGTTCATCGGATCAAACCCTGAAAATCTGGGACATTGACAGTGGGAGGGAACTGAGAACTCTCATTGGTCATAGTGACTCAGTAACAGCAGTGGTGATCGGACCAGACGGAAAAACCGCGATCTCAGCTTCAAAGTATACTTTGAGAATCTGGGATATCACCAGTGGCAGAACCGTCAGAGCTCTCACCGATCTTACTAACTGGGTAACAGGAGTGGCGATCGCACCGGATGGCAAAACGGTGATTTACGGTTCAGCGGATACCCTTAAAATCTGGGACATCAGCAGTGGCAGAACCCTCAGAACTCTCACCGATCTTACTGAGTTCGATGATTTCGGTATAGCAATGGCGATCGCACCGTCTAGCAAAACAGTGATTTTGGATTCAGGAAATCGCACCCTAGAAGTTTGGCACATTGACAGTGGCACCAAAATCAGAACTCTCATTTGTCATACTTGGGAGATAAGTACAGTGGCGATCGCACTCGATGGCAAGACAGCAGTTTGGGCTGAGGATAACGCCCTAACAGTTTGGAACATACATAGAGGCACTTTGATCCAAGCTCTCAAGGGTCATAGTGGCTCGGTAAATGCAGTGGCGATCGCACCGTCTGGCAAAATAGCGATTTCAGCTTCATCTGATAACACCCTAAGAATCTGGGACATTTGTAGCGAAGGTCAACTCAGAACTGTTACTTGTTATGATTATCCAGTAGGAGCAGTCGCGATCGCACCCAACGGTAAGACAGCGATTTCCGCTTCAAATTCAGATTGCCTAACAGTTTGGGATATCGATAGTGGCAAATCGCTCAGAACTCTCGACGATAATACTGGCGTTGTAAATAAAGTCGCGATTTCACCGTCTGGCGAAATCGCGGTTTCGTGTTCGGGAGATCGCACCCTAACGGTCTGGCAGATTGACACCGGGATTGCCCTCAAAACTCTCTATTATCAGGCTCAGGTGAATGCAGTCGCGATCGCACCCGACGGAAAGACAGCAGTTTCGGCTTTAAATAGTGGAACCTTAAAGGTCTGGGACACAGACAGCGACAGGGTGTTAAAAACTCTTACCGGTCATACTGGTGCTGTAACAGCAGTGGCGATCGCACCAGACGGCAAGACAGTGATTTCGGCTTCATCGGATGATACCCTCAAAATCTGGGACATAAACACGGGCAATGAACTCAGAACTCTCACTGGTCATACTGACTCGGTAACAGCAGTCGCGATTCCACCAGACGGCCTCATAGCGATTTCGGCTTCATCTGATGGCACCCTAAAAGTCTGGGACATAAACAGTGAGTGGGACATAAACAGTGAGATTTTTTCTAGAATTCTCATCGGTGATACTGATTGGGCAAGTGAGATTTTTTCCAGAACTCTTACCGGTCATACTAGCGGGGTAACATCCGTTGCGATCGCCCC
The DNA here is from genome assembly GCA_004292745.1 of Oscillatoriales cyanobacterium. Classification (GTDB taxonomy): domain Bacteria; phylum Cyanobacteriota; class Cyanobacteriia; order Cyanobacteriales; family Microcoleaceae; genus Microcoleus; species Microcoleus anatoxicus. The sequence continues at coordinate 1,810 of RDXH01000319.1, forward strand.
TAACGGCCTCATAGCGGTTTCCGGTTCATCGGATAACACCCTAAAAGTCTGGGATTTGCTTATCGGCAAACAAATTGCTAGTTTCATCGGAGAGTATGGGTTTAATTGTTGTGCGATCGCCCCTGATGGAGTGACAGTTGTAGCGGGCGATCGATCGGGCCGGGTGCATTTCCTGAGATTGGAGGGAGTTAGCGGCGGGGGATAATCCAAGAAACCGGGTTTTTGCCCGAATCTGTGGGTTGTATGGAAGTATTTCGGAAAAAACCCGGTTTCTGGGGCCTCGCGATCGGTTTTTTTTGTGGATGGGCGATCGCATTTGATTTGTTAGTCCGTTAGTTAGTCCGCGCCAGGGGCTAGTTGGTTCGTCGCCGAGTCCGCCAGGGGTTAAAACCCCTGTCTCATAGCGAAAGTCCTCTAAAAGAGGACTGAAGAATTAGTTGATGTGTATCGGTTTGAGGCGAATTTTCAGTCGGTTTCAACCGACTTTCGCTATGAGACGGGGGTTTCAACCCCCGGCGGACTGTGCCACAAAGCAGACAAATTTTCGGTCGGTTTCAGGGCGATCGAATTTGAGAGAAATGTACGATCGGGTTTTTTGGATGGATGTGCGATCGCATTTTTGGGTGGATGGGCGATCGGTTTTTTTGGTTGATGGGCGATCGGGTTTTTTGGGTGGATGGGCGATCGCATTTTTGGGTGGATGGGGCGATCGGGCTATAATACAGAAAACTTGACAACAAAAACAACTGTCATGAGAGAGTTAATCCAACAAGAATTAGAAAAGTTCGATCTTGAACAACTCCAACAAGTATTTGAATTTATTGCCTTCCTGAAATTCCGTGCCAGATTAGTGAGTATTCCTGCGATCGATGAAACTAACTTAGCTGCACTCTACAGCGAATTTGCCGAAGAAGACCGACAACTTGCAGAACTCGGAATCAGCGAATATGCAGAACTCCTCAAACATGAGGATTTATCATGCCAATCAGACGAGGTGAAATCTGGATTGCTAACCTAGATCCCACACAAGGTTCCGAACAAGCAGGCGTGCGTCCCACAATTATTTTTCAAAACGATACAATTTCGAGATACACGACTACTGTTATCAGTATTCCTCTCACCACAAATCTGCGCCGTGCATCTCTTCCTTCCTGTGTTTTGATTCCCGGCGGTGAGGGAGGATTGACTCAAGATTCTGTTGCATTGTGCCATCAACTGCGAGTTTTGGATAAAACAAGATTGCGAAACAAAATTGGTGAAGTCAATCCAGAGATACTGGCACAATTAGAAAATATCATATTATTTACCTTGGGTTACTTACCTTAAAAAGAGCGATCGGGTTTTAATAATTGGTATAAAATAGAGAGTGAAAGCAACGGAGTTTCTAAATGCCTGCCAAAGATGTTTTTCACGATACTGTCAAAACTGCCTTACAAAAAGACGGATGGATAGTTATCCGTGAAAAGTTTCGGGTGCAAGTCGATGACGAAGGTTTAGCAATGTTTATCGATTTGACCGCCGAAAAGTTAATCAGTGCAGAAAAAGCAGGTCGCAAAATAGCTGTAGAAGTCAAAAGCTTTCGAGAACGATCGGATTTCTACCAGTTTCATGCAGCCCTCGGTCAATTTCTCAACTGTCGATCGGCATTGAGAGATATTATGCCAGATTTGATTGTGTACTTAGCAGTTCCTTTAGAAACCTACGATGAATTATTTAGATTGAAATTCATTCAAGGACGTGTGGAAGAATACGATATCAAGCTAATTATTTTTCGTCCCGATTCAGAGGAGATTGTCTTATGGAGAAATTAAACTATACTGAAGCGATCGAGAAAATTCTGAACAGCTTCTCAGACATGGTTGTACGAGAAGGAACAGAAGTTAAAATTATTTGCGATCGCGAAAGCGGTAATTACCTGGTGATTCTCGCAGGCTGGAACGACCAATTAAGAGTCTACGGTGTTTCAGTTCACATTGAGTTCAAAGATGATAAAATCTGGATTCAACAGGATAGGACAGATACAGGAATCGCTCAAGAATTAGTCGAATTCGGAGTGCCGAAAACTGATATCATACTTGCTTTTAAGTCGGCTTTTACCAGAAAGTTGACCGAATACGCCGTTAGTTAAATCAGCCATTTAAATCCCCGGCGGTTGGAAACCGCGTCTACACAAACGATGTCCGCGCAACGCGAGACTAAGAAATATGGAATTTGAGAGAAATGTGCGATGGCTTACGCCCCGCTACGCTACGACTCTTCAACCCGCGCACCATCCGGGTTTTGTCTGTATAGACGCGGTTTCAACCGCCGGGTTTTTGTATTCTAAAATCTAAAATCCAACCTCTAAAATCCAATGCCCCACACAACAGTAATACTCGCCATGAGTGCCGATGGCAAAATTACAGATACCGCCCTCACCGCCGCCAGATTCGGTTCAGCTAACGACAAATCTCACCTCATTGTATGTTCGCGATCGCGCTTCTTTGACCCCAACTGGCGATTTTTCCAGCAACCGGTGCCCCGCTGGCTGCTAACTGGAAATGACTGTAGGAAAACAGCAATCCCTCTCGGATATTCCCCCCTTGGGGGGGGTTGGGGGGGGTTGACTTTTGATATTGGTGCAACATCTCTGTTCGATCGCACTTTAATCGCCAACACCATCGAGGGAGAAATCGATTGGATCGATGCTTTTCAACAACTAGAAGCCCTCGGAATCAAACGTTTGGCAATTTTGGGAGGCGGAAAACTCGTCGCCTCTGTGCTCGCTGTAGGCTTCATCGACGAGCTCTGGCTGACGGTGTGCCCGCTAATTTTGGGCGGCGCGGATGCACCGACACCTGTGGAGGGAAAGGGTTTTTTAGCGGATTTAGCGCCCAAATTGGAGCTGTTGGCGGTAAAACAGGTGGGGGGTGAGGTGTTTTTGCATTATCGGTGCGATCGAACGCAGAGTCAAAATACCCATAAATAGGGGAGTTGTATTAAGTTAAATGAACAAGACTTACGCATGGAGAGTCTCAAAGCTCGATCCCCCCTAGCCCCCCGATCGAAGGGGGGGACAAGAGTATTCAAAGTCCCCCTTAACAAGGGGGACAAGAGTATTCTCTTTCGTCCCCCTTGTTAAGGGGGATGCGAGGGGGATCTCTGCGTAAGTCTCGATGAAGTTCGCTCTACGTTCAAATTTCCCTATGCTGCAAAAGCCAAAAGCTCAACAATATTCTGTAGCCTGGATTACGAAAATAGCAGATATTTCGCAAGCATCGTGGGATGCTTTGGCGATGCCACTAAAAACGCCTTTTCTCGAATGGAATTGGCTTAACAATCTCGAAACTTCCGGTAGCGCCACAGGTAAAAACGGTTGGCTACCGCATCATTTGACAATATGGAAAGACAAACAATTGATTGCGGCCGCACCGCTTTATGTCAAAAGTCACAGTTACGGCGAATTTGTCTTCGACAATCAGTGGGCTGATTTAGCTCAACGTTTGGGTGTTCAATATTATCCCAAATTGATGGGAATGACTCCTTTTACACCCGCAGAAGGCTATCGGTTTTTGATTGCTGAGGGGGAAGATGAAGATGAGTTGACGGGAGTCATGGTAAGCGCGATCGACCATTTTTGCGATCGCCACAATATCTCCGGTTGCAATTTTCTGTACGTCGATCCCCTATGGCGTCAACGCATGGAACAGCACGGTTTTAGCCCTTGGTTGCACCACAGTTATATTTGGCAAAATCAAGGCTATCAAAATTTTGATAGTTATTTAGGCACATTTAATGCCAATCAGCGCCGTAATATCAAGCGCGAACGCAAAGCTGTTGAAACAGCAGGTTTGTTAGTCAAAACTTTGACTGGCGATGAAATTCCTCAAGCTATGTTTGGGCAAATGTATGCTTTTTATGAGAATACTTGCGACAAATTTGGCTGGTGGGGAAGCAAGTATTTGACGAAGCGATTTTTTGAACAATTGCATGACAATTATCGCGATCGCGTTTTGTTTGTAGCAGCCTACGATAAAGAAGACGACAGACAGCCGATGGGAATGTCTTTTTGTCTGTATAAGGGCGATCGACTTTACGGGCGCTATTGGGGAAGTTTGCAGGAAATTGACTGCTTGCACTTCGATGCTTGTTACTATACACCGATCGAATGGGCGATCGATCGCGGCATCCAAACCTTCGATCCCGGTGCGGGCGGGAGGCACAAAAAACGGCGCGGCTTTCCAGCGACACCCAATTATAGTTTGCACCGATTTTATAACAACCGTTTGGCGCAAATTCTCAAGTCTTATATCGGTCAAATCAATGAACGAGAACAGGCAGAAATTGATGCAGTCAACCAAGATTTACCTTTTACTCAGTTACCTCCTTTGTCTCTAGGCGATTAACTGGGAATAGGGAATTGGGAATTGGCAATTGGGAATTGGGAATAGGGAATTGGCAATTGGGAATTGGCAATTGGCAATTGGTTAACAGTCAACAGTCAACAGCTAACAGTCAACAATGCCCAATGCCCCATGCCCAATTCCCGATGCCCAATTCCCGATGACTAATGACTAATTCAAAAATACTTTCCCATCTTCCTGAACTTCCAGGGATTTGGTATCAGCGCCCAAGTCAGTGGTTGCGCCAAAAGTGATTTGCAACATTCCCGCTGTAGCGGTTGCTTGGGTTCGCACCAACAGCAATCCGCCGTCAGATCGCTGGTAAGTGAGGGTGAGTGGGGCTTTCAAGTTTTTGATCGAAATTTCTGATTGTTCCCCCAGAGTGCGAGATTGACTCATTCCAACTACTTGATAATTGATCACGGCGTTGGTGCTATTGACCAGCTTGATTGTCACCATACCGTCTACTGGGGTGACTCTGGCACCGGGAAACGGAAATCGGGGAGGCGCATCTTGGGGTACCGCAGGAGTCGCTGTAGCAGGAGGGTGGCTGCTAGCAAGCTCAATTTTGGGAATTGTAGATTGTGGCGAAACATAAGTAACTCCTCACGGGTTCGATCGAGGTTTTCCACCGTTAATGTTAATGTATGACTTGACCTCCCCACCCATGAATAGACTGGATTCTTCTGTGGTAGGGCGCAGAGGAAAAGGGAAAGAGGGGCAGGGCTGTTTCATTCTGGTGACAAATCATGGTTTTGTAGGGGTAGTGCCAAGAGTGCCTACCCTCCTACCCTCCCCATCCACGATTTTGTAGGTGTTTGGTGAGATTGGGGCAACCACGGGGGGATTGCCCCTACAAAGAATGAAACAGCCCTGGGAAGAGGGGAAGTTTTAGGGGCGAGATGTTTCTGATTTGTGGGCGGGGAGGGTGACGATAACGGCGGTACCTCGATCGACTTGGCTGTCTATGTGGATGTGCCCTCGGTGATTTTCGACAATGGCTTTGGCGATGGCTAATCCTAAACCCGAACCGGCGGCGCTGCGGTGGGTGCGGGCGGGATCGGCGCGGTAGAATCGATCGAATATGTGCGGCAATGCTTCTGGAGAAATACCGATACCAGTGTCTGTGACTTTGACTTGCAGCGAGGGATTTAACATTTTGACGGAAAGTTGCAATTCCACTTGAATTTCACCGCCAGAGGGCGTGTACTGCACAGAGTTGCTAAGGAGATTAGTAAAAAGTCGGGCTAATTGATCCCAGTCTCCCAATACTGTAAAGTTACCTTCTGTGTTTGGTGAATCGACTATTTCTAAGGATAAAGAGAGATTTTGGGTTTTGGCGATCGCCAGTTGTTCTTCAATCACTTCAATCAACAAAGCATCCAGGGGAACCACAATCCACTGCTGCTGTACGATACCACTATCTTGTCTAGCTAAAAATAGCAAATCATCAACCAAACGTCCCAAACGGCGAGTTAGGCGTTCAATAACTTGTAGCTGTTGATATTGCTGAGGTTCGATATCCGGTTCCGCCAAAGCGACTTGGACATTAGTTTGAATAGTGGCGATCGGATTTCTGAGTTCATGAGAAGCATCCGCAGTAAACTGTTTGAGACGCCCATAGGATTCTCGCACAGGTTTCATCGCCAATCCCGACAACAGCCAGCCAATAGCCGCCACACAAATCAGCGTTAAACTCCCGCCCAAAATCAAATCCAGAATTAATTGGCGAATCGGTTTTGTCACTTCAAACCAAGGATGACTGACTCGCAAATACCCCAAAACTTGGCGGCCAATTTCCACACGCTGTGTCACCTGTCTGAGAGAATAGTTTTCAGATTGCAACTTATGGTTAATTACCCAAACCGTTTCCCCCGTGCGGTTAGCGTGAATCGGAATATTCAGCGGTTCCGACAAAGTAGACCACAGCAATTCGCCCGTAGGACTAAACCATTCTAAATCAATGTGGTCATCCTCCACTGCATCCGTGCTGTCTCGAAAACTTGCTTGAATATTAACTTGCGACTTAGTTTTATTTCCGATAGTAGGGGAAGTTAACGGTTCAATAACCAGAGTGCGCTCAACTACTTCGACAACATGATTGAGAGTGTCATCAATGCGATCGATTAAAGTATTACGGACGTAGAAATAAAAACCAGTCGCGAATACAAGTAACAAAACAGCAGTAACAGCAGTGTACCAAATAGCGAGGCGGCGGCGAGTAGTTTGAAACATTAGGAATTTGGAAATAACGAACCGCGAAGGCGCAAAGAGCGCGAAGTAAGAAAAGAGGAAGACAATCTTAAAGGGATTGTGAAGTAATAACCATTGACAACTATAATGCTCTTCTCTTCTTCTCTTCTTCTCTTATTCTATTCCTTCGTGTCCTTCGCGTCTTCGCGGTTCGTTTCAAAAAAACCAAATCAGTGCAGCCCGGTTAACCGACTAATCAAGTGAGGAAATCCGCTTGACAGTGGGTGCCTATTTGATGGCAAAATAGATGAATAAAACAAATTTAACCAAAAGGGTGACGATTATCAATGGCAATTAAAGACCAACCTCAGCCCCCTCGTTTTCGCCAAATCAGCAATATCTTGTTGTTGCTATCAAGTCTGTTTTTACTGGCTAACATCTTTTTGCCGAATTTGTTCGGTCCCCAAATTCCCCAAGTGCCTTACAGTTTGTTTGTTCATCAAGTGCAAGAACAAAATGTAGTCAGAGCTTCGGTAGGTCAAAATGAAATTCGCTACCAACTTAAAGGCGAAGGTGATAAACCAGGACAAATTCTGTCTACTACGCCGATTTTTGACCTGGAATTGCCTAAACTTTTGCAAGACAAAGGTGTGGAATTTGCTGCAACTCCTCCGGCTAAAAATGGCTGGATCGGCAGTGTTTTGAGCTGGGTAGTTCCGCCACTGATTTTTGTGGCGATTTTTCAATTTTTTATGAATCGGGGCGGTGGTGGCCCGCAGGGCGCACTCTCGATCGGCAAAAGCAAAGCTAAGGTCTACGTGGAAGGTGAATCGGCGAAGATTACATTTGCTGATGTGGCTGGAGTAGAAGAGGCTAAAACTGAATTGGTCGAAGTTGTTGAGTTCCTGAAAACTCCCGATAGATTTACAGCAATTGGCGCGCGAATTCCGAAGGGCGTGCTGTTAGTCGGGCCTCCAGGAACTGGCAAAACTCTGTTAGCAAAAGCAGTAGCTGGTGAAGCTGGTGTACCGTTTTTTAGCATCTCTGGTTCGGAGTTTGTCGAACTGTTTGTCGGTGTTGGTTCTGCAAGAGTCCGAGATTTATTTGAGCAGGCTAAGAAACAAGCTCCTTGTATTATTTTCATCGATGAATTGGATGCGATCGGCAAATCTCGTAGCACTAATGCTGCATTCGGCGGCAATGACGAACGCGAACAAACTCTCAATCAACTATTAACTGAAATGGATGGTTTTGCAGTAGGTAATACTACAGTAATTGTGCTGGCTGCTACTAACCGCCCGGAAAGTTTGGATGCTGCTTTGTTGCGCCC
>RDXH01000320.1 GCA_004292745.1 Oscillatoriales cyanobacterium
TAACAGTACCATCAAGGAAATCTTACATACCCTTCATCGGGCTGTTAAGAAGCCCACATCATAATCTGTACTCAGATTTGATGTGGGAGTATGTCACGTTCGATCGCACATCCCTCGAACCCCAGCGACAAAAATCGAAAACCTTTCACTTTTGAGGAAAGGTTGGCTTTATAGTCGCACTCAACCACAAAATTTCCATTTTTAACTGCAAATACTGTTTTAACAGATATCCACAGTTTCAAGACAGATTTAAAACTGGCTTATTACTCATCAAAAACATCAGGTTCGCATCAGAAAATGGTGTCCTACACTCGGAGGAAAAATTAATGACACCCGCTACTTATACTCGTTTAATTCGATTTTTACAAGAAGATTTGGCGATTTCTCGCGCGTCAATTGATGTCGCTGAACGTGTGGGCGGTAACGAACAACGCCAACGCGATCGCGACCCGAATTCCCTGCCGATGGTATTGTGGCAGTACGGTTTGGTGACGCTAGAACAGTTAGATAAAATCTTTGATTGGTTGGCCCAAGCATATTAAAAGGATTTTAGATTTTAGATTTTATCTAAAATCTAAAATCCTTTAATAAATTCAATATCTCCAAAAAAGGCTTTTTAAAACAGGCAAGATGCCTGTTCCACAAGAATTATTGGAGATGTCTATTGGATTAAGATTCAGCTAAAATTTTCGCAGCCGCGGCAACGCCGGCACCAGGAACAAAGCCTTCGTAACCCATTTCTCGCAACACCACTTCTAAAGAGGAAATAGCTGCTAGAATATCGCGATCGCACACAAAGCCTAAATGACCGATGCGGAAGATTTTGCCCTTCAAATGGTCCTGTCCGTCGGCCAGGGAAATGTCAAATCTCTTTCTCATCAAAGTCCGCACCTTTTGTGCATCTACTTCGGCGGGCGGCATCACGGAAGTAATCGCAGGGCTGGCGCAATCATCGGCGGCAAATAAGGGCAAACCTAAAGCTTGTACAGCAGCGCGAGTAGTAGTCATCAAGCGTTTGTGCCGCGCGAAGACATTTTCTAGTCCTTCAGTTGTCATCATCTGCAAAGTAACTTGCAGTCCAAAAAACATATTGACGGGTGGAGTAAAAGGAGTCGTGTTTTTGGCCGCTTCTTTGCGATATTTGCCTAAATCCAAGTAATAGCGGGGCAATTTCGCAGTCTTGTAAGCTTCCCAAGCTTTGGGACCGACGGCGACAAAACCTAAACCAGGGGGAATCATATAAGCTTTCTGAGAACCAGAAGCAATCACATCAATTCCCCAAGCATCCATCGGCACATTTGCAGCACCTAAACTGGTGACAGCATCGACCATAATTAAAGCTTCACCGTGGGCTTTAACGTGGCGGTTGATGGTTTCGAGGTCATTGAGGACGCCGGTGGAGGTTTCGGAGTGAGTAATGATGACAGCTTTGATTTGCTTCTCTGTGTCTGCTTCGAGTTTTTCGCGGAAGTTTTCGGGATCTAAAGGTAAGCCCCATTCAGCTTTGATGATTTCGACATTTAAACCGTAAGCTTCGGCTACTTCGGCCCAACGTTCACCAAATTTACCATTGGTACCGACTAAAACGCGATCGCCCGCACTCAAGAAATTAATAATCCCAGCTTCCATCGCACCGGTACCGGAAACGGTTAAACTCAGCACATCACTCTTCGTTTGGTGCAACCATTTCAGGTTTTCGGTACATTCAGCAAAAATCGCATCAAACTCCTTGCTGCGGTGGCCCATCGGGTGTTTTGCCATCGCCAGCAAAGCCGCTTCGGGTACCGGCGTCGGGCCGGGAATCATCAGCATTGATTTGTTATCCATGATGTTGTCCTAACTATTTCTGTGGGAGTTAACAGAATAGATCAAAAAGCTGTGTTGCGGAATCGTCTCTCTAAGTTTTTTAAGTTTTAAGTTTTAATTTCCCTAGGATTTGTCTCATTCAGCGACCAGCGGTATTCTACTGGTAATTTGGAGCGATCGCAACTTTGTTCTAATTGCTTCTGAAGGGCAAGGGCTTTCCGCAAAGTAACAATCAGTTGTTGAACTTGTTGTTGCTGTGGTGATTGCGGACTGACAGCCAACATTGTTTTACGTTCCAACAATTGAAGTAGCAATTCGTAGTGAACGTGTGACGGAAGGGGAATTGGTTCCATTAAAGACGACATACCTCAGTGAACCGACACCTCATGGGAATTGCCATGAAGCATTACATTTGAATTATAAATACTTGATTTCCGATAATTCTTCTAACTTAACTATTATCAGAATTTAGGGATATTGTCAAGGAATCTGGCGTTTGATATTGTTGTTAATTATTTCGGATTGATTTAACCGCAGAGACCGCAGAGACCGCAGAGTTGGAGAAGAGAGAGATGAAGGATTCTGATGCCACCTCTCACTATGATTTTTGGTTATGTTAAGTGGTCGCTACTGTTCAGTAGCGATGTCGGCGACAAGGGAGGCTAAGGCTGCGCCTGGGTCTGGCTGTTTGACTAGGGATTCGCCAATCAGGACAGCGCCGGCCCCGGCCTTGGCGACTTTAGCGAGGTCGTCGGGGGTGTGGATGCCTGATTCGCTGACGATGAGGATGTCTTTGTCTTGGATTTGGGTTTGGCGCGAGGCTAATAGTTGGCTGGTGGTTTCTAGGCTGACGGAAAAGTCTGCTAGGTTGCGGTTGTTGATGCCGATTAGGTTGACGCCTTGGAGGGTTAATACGCGATCGAGTTCTTCTTGAGTGTGAACTTCTATCAAGGCTGTCATGCCTAATGTCTTGACAATTTTGACGAAGTATTGTAAGTCTTTATCAGATAGAATAGCTGCGATTAAAAGTACGGCATCGGCACCATGAATGCGGGCGAGATAGATTTGGTAGGGGTAGATGATGAACTCTTTGCAAAGTAGTGGTAAATCGACGGCGGAACGGATTTTGCTGAGGTTTTCAAAGCTGCCTTGAAAGAATTTTTCGTCGGTGAGGACGGAGATGCAAGTTGCACCGTTTTCTTGGTAGGATTGGGCAATTTCCACTGGATCGAAATCTTCACGAATTACGCCTTTGCTGGGGGAAGCTTTTTTAACTTCGGCGATGATGGCTGGTTTGGTTTTGCCATTTTTCAGGGCGGCGAGAAAGTCGCGGGTTTTTGGTGCGAAGGGGAGTTTTTTGTGAAGATCTGCTAAGGGCGTGCGATCGCGCTTTTGGGCTACTTCAGTTTCTTTTTGCCAGACGATTTCTTCGAGGATGTGCTGGGGTTCGGCGTCGGGTACGGCGATTTTGTAGCTGAGGTAGAGTACGGAGACGGAGGTGCTGGGGGGACGGCGGCGGATTTGGAGCATGATAGGGGGGATAAAGGGCTGATGGCAACAAGTTTCAATCTATTATATAATAGAAGTCTCTATTACGATTAATTGAACAGAAACAAACTCGGATTGACATGAAAAAACTTTCCCAAAGCCTCAGCTTGTTTTTTGGTAATTTCTAGCTGGTTATTAATGATTTGAGTTACTATCTCAATTGTATCCATAATTCCCACTAAATCCGCTGGTTCTAGACTTCTAGCATCCATCAAATGAAGAAGTCTTGAGTGGGGAGTTGAAGCATTTATTTGATAATGTGTTTCTTCAAAATCTTCAATTAGTTTGACTAAGAGTTCTAGCAGGGTATCTTCTTCGGGAGTTAGATTATTCCGAGAGAGCAAGCTTTCAACTATTTCCAAAAATATCTCGTTTTCATCTTCAGTTTTGATGAGGCGCGGTTGATATTGAGATAGCAAGCTGCTGTACCTGTCGGAGTCAAAAGTAAGGGTCATTTTTCCAGTTGTTTTTGTCATATTCTGCATGAGTCAAAATGTACTTGATATAAACAATCTGCTTTTGATAATTAAGACTTACGATTAAGCGATATCTATTTCCTTTGATGTTGAAAATTGTAAAATTTCCAACTGCTTCAGCTTGAGGATAAATAGTTTGAACTTCAATAAGCTTAGTCCAGTTGGCTTGACTAGCAATCTTGTACCAATCATCGAGGGCTTCGCAGGAATCAGCATGATTTTGGCAGTAGTCTCTTAATTTTTTGCGACTGATAACGTGCATTTAGCGATCGATTTGAGGTTTGGCTGTTCTGGCTTTTGCCTGTTTCAGGGCACTTAACAAGCGATCGGCATTTTTGGGCGATCGCAGCAGGTAGACTGTCTCTATTAAGCTTGCCAATTCGTCAGCGGCAATTAAGGCTACGTTTTCGCCGTCAGAGCG
>RDXH01000321.1 GCA_004292745.1 Oscillatoriales cyanobacterium
ACCGCCCAAACATCAACCTCCGGTTGCGCGTACTTATAATCAAGCACTTGCTGTCGCGGCATAAAACACGGCGTACCAACAGCATTACCACTCATAGTTAAACCGCTTAAACCAGCTTGATCGAAAGCCTTTGCTAACCCATAATCCCCAATCTTAGCAACTTGTTTGCCGCCAATATTCGCCAAAAAAATATTCCCCGGCTTCAAATCCCGGTGAATCAAACCCTGTCCCTTGGCAAAACTACCATCAGCCAATCTGACATTGGGAATTTCCACATTATGAGTATAAATCAAACCATCTAAAACTTGTATAATAATAGCTACAGATTCGGCGATCGGCAAAGTGCTAACACCGCGTTTTTGCATCAAATCAACAACACTGCCAGCCTCACAGTATTCCATCGTGAAAAAGAAAGTTTCATCAGCATAACCGCCACCTTTGGTAACATCACCTTCAGCGCAACTTGTTCATTAGTCACCCTATGTTGCGCCAAATAAACCAAACTAAAACCACCCTTACCCAACTCCTTTAGCAAAACATAATCACCGAGAACTCCGATATTGTTTTTACCCACAGCTTTGAACAGAAAAGCTTTCAGCATTTCCCACAAATTCTCTTGATTTGAAGGAATAACTGGGGGTGATTGTTGTTGGGCAGTTTTGGCAATTTCCGGGTCAAGGGCAACAGCAACTTGAAAAGAAGTATCGCTGAGTGTAAATTCATCTCCCTCTTGCAAGTCGTATTCTGGAAATTGAATTTGAGCAGCTTCTTCGGGAGTTTGATGTGCTTCTCGCTGACCGATTTTTTTGCCATTCACAAACGTACCATTTTTGCTACCAAAATCGCGCACCCGAATATCAGGAGGATTGATATCTAGCAAGCAGTGATAGCGAGAAATCCTGCGGTGTTTCTCGTCATCGGGAATATTGGGATAGCAATCTTTGGCGCGGCCAATTATGCAAGTTGTGCGGGTGTCAAAGGTGAATTCTTGACCTTTGAGATTACCTGCGGTGATAGTGAGGGTAACTTTTGAACTCATATAAATTGTAAATTATGAATTTTGGATTATAGACACTCTTGCACCCACCCTTAGTAAAATGCTAACTCTTGCTCCCCCCCTTACTAAGGGGGGGCTGGGGGGGGTTTAGAGTTGATGCGATAAACGATCAAATCTTATGTACCCTCCAAACTCTTACTCCCCCCTTGTAGGGGCGGTGCCCCCGTGCCCGCCCCTACAAGGGGGGGTAAAACACCCGATGTTCTCAACGATTTAATCCCCTCCACAATCACCTCTAAAACCCCATCCAAATTATGATAAACATCATCATTAGTAAACCTCAAAAAATGAATTCTTGCCGACTCAATAAACTCTTGCCTTTCTGCATCATATTCTACAGCACCATCCACAAAATGACTGTCACCATCAACTTAAGCGTGCTAACTTGATTTCCGGCGAGTAGAAGTCGATCGCAAATGCTGCTACACTGTATTGTCTGCGAAATTTACAATTTTCAAGCTGTCTGTTTCTGATACGTTTCCATAGCTGCTTTTCAGCTTCCGTCATTTCTCTGCGAAGCTTCTGCCGCTTGAATTTCTCTGAGCTTTTGTTGTAGAGTTTTGTCATTGTTATATAGGATTTTATTGTTGGTTGCTGGTATTTTAACCCCCCCAGCCCCCCCTTGCTAAGGGGGGGAGTAAGAGTTAGTCCTCATGCAATAATTCATCAATGAATTCTTCCCGTTCATCCTCTGTCATTCCATCCCAGTCTTTTCCCCTTTGTGCCGCAGCCTGTCGCGCTTTTTCTGGGCCATCATGGGTTAACTTTGCCCAAGATTCCCAAGGCTGCATCAGCAATAGTTTTAATAATTCGTGTTTTTTGCGATCGGGTAATTTTTGAGCTAATTCAATTACTTGCTCGTCGGTCAATGTGAATGTTAATCTTGGCATCGATTCACCTCGTATTTTGTCGAACATTTGCCGTTCGCTTCTAGTTTTGAAACTATCGAATACGACTATAGGTAGCATTATTAAGCTTCGTGTAAAACATCGTCAATAAATTCTTCGCGTTCTTCTTCAGTCATCGTGTCCCAATCTTTTCCGCGCTTCCAACAAGCCATTCGTGCGTTTGCTTCGCTATCTTTAGTAAAGTTACTTAACCAGCCCCACTTACTTTTTAGTAAAAATTCGCACAATTCTGCTTGTTTTTCGCTAGGAAGTTGTTGGACTAATTCTAGGAGTTGTGTATAGGTTAAAGATCATGCTAATGTTGACATCGATTTACCTCTCAGTAAAAATCTGCTTTTTCAATATATCATAACACAAACAGCTATAGTCCAGGAATGGAGGCTGTTGGTGGGGAGGTAGAAACCGGGTTTCTTCCTGAATCTGGGTGATGATACATAAATTATCGCAGAAACCCGGTTTCTTGAGGCCTTTGATGGGGGTGTAGAGGGTTTCGGCTTCGCTCAACCACCTTTGATCAGGATACCACGAAACCGAAGGGCTAACCAACCTACAGCTAATTATGCTGTTGCCATTAATTCACTAGGATTACTGATGATTTTTAGTGTTTTTTGACTGAAGTAACTCACCTCATAATCTGGGGCTAATTCTTTTTGAAGTTGCAGCCATAGGCTTATACCTTCTTGCTCATAATTCTCTATTTCCTCTTCTGTTGGTTCTGGGGAATTCGGTGGATAATCCCAGTTGATACCCGATTCGTAGGCTGCTGAGTATGTTTTTAACCGATGAATTGTAGCGAGTGAAAGTGGCAATGTCTCCGGGTCAATATTGCCAATATTATCTATGTCTAATCCCCACAAAGGATGGCAGCAATAATCTGGCATTAATTTAATTTTTTGTGTCATTTTCTTCTCTCCTTAATCATCGACTTCGTGGAAGTGAAGCTGGGTTGGCACAGACAATATAGCCATTGTCAGAAACAGTTACAGCAATTAGCTGAGTTCTGCCATTAAAGCTAATTTTATAAATGGGTCTATTGGGTTGTTGATGGCCGACAATCTCACCTTGAGTGACTGCACTTATTATAGCATCTGGTAGGTCGTTTTCAGAGATTCCGCGAGTTGCAAATTCTTGTTGATGGTTTTCTAGGATGTGTTTAATCCCACTTCCACGCTTTCCACCTTTGCCTTTTTCTAAGAATACTATTTTGCCATCGGACAGCTTCGCGATTCGCAGAATTTCATCTGGTGAGTGTTTGATTTTTGATTGGCTAAGTTCGGAAATGAGAGTAGCTTTTTCGTCTTTGGGTTCTGAATTTTTTAAGCTTTCATCTTCTATCATTTTATTCGAGTGGCTTAAATTTATTTGTATTTAATAAAAATCTGTAACGCTTAGATGTTACACTTTACAAGTCTCCCACGGCCCCCGCCGGGAGGTGAGCTTGAGGTGCTATATTATAGAATTTCTCGTAGTACAACCACTCATTATTTTTTCTCCACCCTACCTTGTCGCCAAACGCTTCCCATACTTTCTGATTATACTTCCTAGTTCCCCCCAAACTTTGATAGATGCGCTTCTGCACCGAAAAGCCGAAGCGCCCATCGCTGTATTTTACCCAAAGTTGGTCAATGGTACGCAAGTCCTCGCCGGGAAATTTTTCAATATTTTCTGTATCCAGCCATCCTGCTTTCTCCCTACCCGCCACTTTAAACATCACTCTTGCCGTTTCTTCATCCGCCTCTTTCCACTTTTTGGCAGCTAATAAATTCCGCAAGTTTATATAATCCATCCCCACGGCTGAAATCACCGGCATTCACTCTGTCGCTAATCTCAGAATTGTGCTGTTGTGGCGGAGTTAAAGGAATATTTTGCTTCCTGAATTGCGACGGAAAGGGTAACTCACCAGTCAACATGACATAAAGCGTTGCTGCTAAGGAATAAACATCAGTATAAGCACCAAGTTCAGCGCGTTTTTCTAATAATTCAATGGGTGCGTAACACTCAGTCCCGGAATTGCTATTTGTCCGCAATTTCCCCGGCGCTGTCACCTGCCGCGCCAAGCCGAAATCAATCAAAACTGCACCCCCCTGGCCCCCCTTACTAAGGGGGGAAGAAGAGATTTCTCCCCCCTTAGTAAGGGGGGAAGAAGAGATTTCTCCCCCCTTACTAAGGGGGGAAGAAGAGATTTCTCCCCCCTTACTAAGGGGGGAAGAAGAGATTTCTCCCCCCTTACTAAGAGAAGAAAATGCCGTATTTTCTCTTACTCCCCCCCTTACCAAGGGGGGGCTGGGGGGGGTTCTTAACATAATATTTTGGGGTTTAACATCAAGATGAGTAAGTCCCTGCTGGTGCACAAAACTCAGAGCACTTCCGACTTGTTGAATAATTGGCAAAGCTTTCGCTTCCGACAAAATGCCGTTATCTTCGAGATATTCTGCTAAATTAGTGCCCTCGATTAATTCCATCACCATGCACCACAATTCGATATTTCCTGCCATTTCGGGAAATACTTCGTAAACTTGGACGACATGGGGATGGCTGCATCGGGCTAAAGATAATGCTTCGTTGACAAATTTGGTTTGGTATTCGCGAAAGTTGGGTTTCCCTTGAACGTTGGCATTTAGGGTTTTGATGGCGACTACTTTGCCTTCTTTGGGGTTTTGGGCGCGATAGGTGACACCGAATCCACCACCACCGAGGATGGCTTCGATGATGTATTTGCCGTTGTGTATTTGTTGTCCGGGGGGCCAGTGCCTCATGGCGGATATGTGGGGGTGGAGAGGATGGTTTTGATTATAGCTGAGATGGGGGAATTTTGGTTGAGGGCTTTCGTGGGGTGTTGAGAAACCGGGTTTTTTCCGAAATTTTGGGCTGCAATCAAGTATTGTCGAAAAAACCCGGTTTCTGTTTTGGGATTGTTAAGCCCTACATGATTTTAGGTACTTTGAAAAACTCCCCATCCCGATCGGGAGATCCAGCTAAGATACTTTCGCGATCGCCAAAAGGTTGCAAATCGTCCGATCGCATTACATTACTAACATCGATCGCCCGCGTTGTCGGTTTGACCTTACTCGTATCCAGTTCACTCAACTGCTCAAAATAATCCAAAATACCGTTCAGTTGACCAGTAAACTGCTCCTCTTCTTCAGGAGTCAACTCCAATCTCGCTAACTTTGCTACTTTCCGAACTTCTTCTTTGTCAATCATAAAATTTGGGAATTGGGAATTGGTCATAGGGCATAGGGCATAGGGCATAGGGCATTGATTATTTGTTGTTATTAGCAAAATTACTAACTATTAGCAATTACCAATGCCCGATGCCCGATGCCCGATGCCCAATCATAGTTAAAAATACACATCAATCTGGGAGCGACCTGTAATTTTCAGCCAGTTTTGCACCTCAATGTAATTATTAGGCGCTAAGCGAATAGCCTCCTTCCAATAATCCGCAGCCTTATTAAATAGCCCTTCCGCCGCTTCCAGATTCCCAGCCTCCTTTTCTTTTTCCCCTTGATAGTGATAAATCACAGCAATATTATTTAGGGCTTGGGGCATTCTGGGATTGAGTTCTAGAGCTTGGCTGTAAAACTCCAAAGCTTTGTCGTGTTCGCCGTTGCTGGTATGGATCAGCCCCATATTGTACAAAACATAACTGCGATCGTAAGGATCTTCTTCCAGCTTCAGCGCTTCCTGATAATTGTCCAAAGCTTCAGCGTATTCGCCATCAGATTGAGCCGACATACCATCTCGGTAATAAGCAAAAGCTTCCTTCGCCTGCTTCTTGGCTGGCATAATCTTGAGGATGATATCAGCCATTACCGTGAAACTTTTGTCAATAAAGTTATCGTTGCGTTGAGTTCTTGGCATATGTGATTCTTTGGTTGATGACTAATCAGAAAAATTAGTCGGTAAAGTTTTCCTATTAAGAGTTGTGGCACTATTTTGGTTTATATAGCAATCCTAAATCATTTGTGAATTTCTTACTCCCTCCCCTTCATAAGGTCCGGGTTGGGGTGGGGTAAAAAACTTTACGACTCCTGCAAGGATTGCTATATTAGCACCGATGAGTCTCAAAACACTTTTGAGACTAAACTGTAAACCTGACAACAGGGGGAAGTCCTATCTATTTTAAATAACTCTTGCAAAAATTGCAAAAAACCTATTTTTTAGACTTATTTAAACTTTTGTTAAGTTTTCAAGGTTCAACTAATGTTTGATACTACTCAAAACTCATGCGCCCAAACACTACCAACATTTTGCACCAAAGTCAAGGTCAGCCTCCAAACAGCCTGAATTCTCCAGGTATAAACCAGCTTGAAGGCTGGCAACCTATAATTGAAAATAACCGGGTAATTTTCACAAAGAGAAAGACATGGCCCCAAATCCCAAGGTTATGCAAGCCGTCACAGAACTTGGCTACCGCGTTACGGTTGGAGACGTGGCGGCAAAAGCTGGACTAGATGTCAATTTTGCCGAACGAGAACTCTTAACCCTAGCCTCGGAAGCAGGCGGCCACCTGCAAGTAGCAGAATCCGGCGATATTGCTTACCTATTTCCCAAAAACTTTCAAGATATTTTACGCAACAAATTTTTACGGTTGCAGTTGCAAGAATGGTGGCAAAAAATTTGGCGTATCCTATTTTACTTGATTCGGATATCTTTTGGCATTGTTTTAGTAGCTTCCCTAATATTAATATTTGTGGCGATCGCCATTTTACTCTCCAGCGGTAGCGACAACAATAACGGAGGTGGAGGCTCAGGGGACGACAGAGGTGGCGGCTTTTTCTTCTTTCCTTACTTCTGGAACGACTTAATCTGGCTATTTTACTGGAATCAAGACGAACCTTACTACCAAAGGCGATCGCGCTTAACCAGCCAAAAACCCGAAATGAGTTTTCTAGAATCAGTTTTCTCCTTTCTATTTGGAGACGGGAATCCCAATTACAATTTAGAAGAACGCAAGTGGAGCAGTATTGCCGCCACTATTCGCAACAACCAAGGTGCGATCGTCGCCGAACAAATCGCTCCCTATCTCGACAACCTCCCAAAGGGATACGCCTTAGAATACGAAGAATATATGTTACCAACCCTAAGTCGTTTTGACGGTCGTCCCGAAGTCAGTCCCGAAGGACAAATAGTGTACCATTTCCCCCAATTACAAACCACAGCCACCGAGAGAAATGCTGAACCAGTGTCGGCTTATCTGCGAGAAATGCTGTGGCGTTTCAGCCACGCTAGTTCTGGACAAATCATGCTCGCAGCAGGCTTGGGAGCGGTGAATGTAGTAGGTGCATTAATTTTAGGGAGTTTATTAGCTAAAAGTGCGATCGGCGGTGGATTGGTCGGTTTAGTCGCCACTATCTATCCAATGCTGCTGATTTACGGTGTCGGATTTCTAACAATTCCCCTAATTCGCTACTTCTGGATTCAGTGGAAAAATACCAGCATCGCAGCCCGCAATCAAGAGCGGCAGCAGCGAGCAATGTTATTAAATCAACCCGATGCTAACTTACAAAAAAAACTTGCCTATACCCGCGAATTTGCAGCAGAAAACATTTTGAATGGACAAGATTTAGCTTATACCACAGAAACCGAATTAACAGCGCAAGAACTAGAACAGTCAGCGAAGATAGATGCGGAGTGGCAAAAGCGGATTGGGCGATCGGAAAATTTGTAATCAATCAGGTAGCCTCGGCGACGAGAAGTCTAGATTTTTTACCAACACTACGCAAACTATCCAAATTTTTTGTTAGTTAGTCCACGGAGGTGGACTTGGTTTGTGTAGTCGCGGTTGAAACCGCCGGAATTTCCAAATTTTTTGTTAGTTAGTCCACG
>RDXH01000322.1 GCA_004292745.1 Oscillatoriales cyanobacterium
GCGATCGTCTCTTGTTCCCATCTGGCAAATAGTCTGTAGCTGAAAAAGGAACTGCATTTTTGTCCTTTCTTGTTCAGGTAAACGACTATTACTTGATGTTGTTTGGGGTAAACTTTGACTATGCGGTTGACGGGCATTCTCAGGGCTTCGGCTGCTTCCATTTTGGAGATTTGCCAGCGTTGAGGTTTGAGCCAACCGGAGGCGGTGAGGCTTTGACGGGTGCGGCTGGGCTTGTGAGTTTTTTGAGTGCGTCTCTTGGTCATTGCTATTTCTCCTAAGTTTATTTTAATTAAAATTAAAAGATTCAATCTAATTAAAATAATATCTGTTACATCTTCTCCTGTCAAGTAAGACAGCTAAATTTGTTGGTACACAAGTAAACTAGGAATTGTGGTTATCTCGTGGCTGATACCGTGGACGCAGAAGCTAAGAAAAAACTGAGTGAGGTTGTTAAATTAGCGCGGGGCTCGATGAGTCTGACCGCTTTTGGCAAGCTGTTGGGAGTTTCTGCTGCTTCTGTCTTGTATTGGGAAAAGGGGCAGGTACTTCCAGATACGAAAAATTTGACTCAGATTGCTACAAGAGCAGGCTTTACGATGGAAGAGCTTATGGCTCATCTTGAAGGTAAGCCGGTGCAAGAACCTTTGGATACCAACGATCTGCTTAAGAAAATTCAGTGTATGCCGATTAGTGAGTTGGCGGTGATTGGTAGAGCCGTGATGGATAGGCTCGCTGCTGCTGCTGAGTCTTCTGGGAAGTATGGTTGATGTATCAGTTTGTAAGTAGACTGGTAGGTACGATCGAGTAGCTTTTAAGTTGTGAACATCCAAAATAGACAAAGACTTAGTGAAATCATCAAAACTGCTCGCGGAACAATGAGTCAGCGAGCGTTTGGCAAGCTTTTGGGGGTTTCTGCGACTGCCGTGCAATTGTGGGAAAGGGGCGATACGGTTCCAGAGACAGAAAACTTGGCTAAGATAGCAGCCAGAGCCGGCTATACCCTGGAATAGTTTCTGGTGCTTTTTGGATGGAAATCCAGTCTCGCAAACACCAGAAATTAACGATATTGTCAAAAAAATTCAGTTTTTGCCTCCTCGTCAGGTGGCGCTAATTGGCAAAGCTGTAGCGGATAGATTCGCTGCGTCTGCTGAGGCTGCTGGAGAATGAGTATTAGGCAGATTTATCTGTGAACTGGGAATTAACAATCTGCATCACATTGGCTGTGTTGGCTGCTTTTATAAAATCGTTTATTTTTTTAGGCACAAAAAAGTGATCGAAAAGTTTTTGCAAGTTAACCCATTGACTCTACCATCCTTGCCTTTAACAGAAAAACAGAACTTACCGGGATTACCAGCTATTTATTTTGCCCTGGGAAATTCGGATGAAATTCTTTATATTGGTCGTTCTAAAAATTTGGCAGCTCGCTGGAATGTTCACCATCGCTATACCGAACTCAAAACAATAGGGAATGTTCGGATTGCATGGCTTCATTGTAGTGATGAATCATTACTTTCTCAAATTGAAGAAGCACTGATTAAATCTTTTGTACCTCCGTTAAACCGCACACCGAATCCCAATCCCAAGATAACGCCGAAAAATGAGAAAACGGAAAAACTAATTGAGGTTGTTAAGTTAGCGCGTGGCGACCTCAGCCAGCGAGCTTTTGGCAAGCTTTTGGGCGTGTCATCGACTGCTGTACAGTTGTGGGAAAAAGGCCAGAGTATCCCGGATCGGGAAAATTTGACTCAGATTGCGATTAGAGCTGGTTTCACGCTCGAAGAACTAATATGTCATCTGGACGGGAAGCCGATGCGGGAACCGATGGATACGAACGATATGCTTAAGAACATTCAATGTATGCCGCTGAGTGACTTAGCGGTGATTGTTCGAGCTGGTATGGAGCGACTGGCTGCTGCTGCTGTGGCTTCTGGGAAGTATGGTTGATGTAGATAGACCAATTTTCTTGTAGGTACGATCGCATAGCTTTTAAGTTGTGAACATCCAAAATAGACAAAAACTTAGCGATATTGTCAAAAAAATTCAGTTTTTGCCTCCTCGTCAGGTGGCGCTAATTGCTAAAGCTGTAGCCGATAGATTTGCGGCGTCGGCTGAGGCTGCTGGGGAATGAGTTAGGATCGATCGCGATCGCCCGTTTTGCAAATTACACCCGATCGCCCTTATGGACTGAACGCACTCCGACAAAGAAACCGGGTTTTTACCTAATCTGCCGGCTTCAACGCGTCTTTTCGTAAAAAACCCGGTTTCTGGGCCCCTATATCGCACGTTTCATCTGTTCAAGCTGCAAATTTTAATTTTTATGGTGCTGCCCGATCGCCGATCGATACAATGATAGATATCCTAAATCTGTGTTGACGATGAACGTTATTCTTGCCATACCAGAAGACCTACAAACCTATATTGAGACTCAAATTCAGGCAGGGGCTTACGCCAGTGCGGTAGAATATTTTCTAGATTTGGTGCAGCAAGATCGCCAGCGAAAACAGGCACAAGCCAAACTAGAAGGTTTACTGCAAGAGGGTTTAGACTCGGAGGGAGAACCCGTGACGGCTGTGTACTGGCAGAATTTGCGGATATCGGTTTTCGGTGGCGATTCACAACCAGTATGAGCGATCGATTAATTGTCAAAAATCGTGCCACGCAGGATCTCAGACAACTGGCAAACTATATTCTGGTCAATGGAAATGCTCGTACTGCCGAGCGATTTCTGGAGTTAGCCGAAGCCACTTTTGCCCAATTAGCGACAATACCGGGAATGGGAAAAGTCGTGCGATTGGTTTCTTATCGGATGGGGGAGATTCGTCAGTGGCGAATTAAGGATTTTCAAGATTATCTAATTTTTTACCGGATTCAAGACGATCGGGTGGAGGTTCTCCGTGTTTTGCATGGTGCTAGGGATTTGGAAGATATTTTGTCTAATCTTGATGAAGAAGTTTAAGGCTCTCATAAGATGTGTTCGATCGCCCTTATGGACTGACGCACTCCGACAAAGAAACCGGGTTTTTCCTAATCTGTCGGTGACAACGCGTCTTTTCGTAAAAAACCCGGTTTCTGGGCCCCTATACGATCGCCCTTACGAAACAAACCACTCGCCCTATCCGTGACTCAATATATCTAAAAACTCTTGGACAATGCGATCGGCATCTTCGCAGCATCTTTGGGCGTCGCAATAGTGGATGATGGTAATACCAGCAGATGCAAACAGGCGATCGCGCGTTTCATCTTTTTCTGTGTCGGGATGGCATATTTCCAGAATACCCCATTTGCCTTCGTGGAAGATGAGGAAATCTGGTTCTTGGTTTTGTCGGCCTGCGGGTGTGGTGAGGCGGGCTTTGGAGTTGGGGAAAAAGAGGGTGCAAGTGCGATCGAGCGCTTCGGCAATTTTTACTTGTTCTTGGCTGTGAAAACGCAGATCGTTCCAGTGATAAATCCGTTCTTTTATGCTTGACAAAATTCCCTGGTTATGCGCGTTTTCAGGCTTAATAATTTCATCTGATACTGTATGATAATCAGCTAAAATTGCACCGTGTAAATCTGCTGATGAATCAGATTCACTTAAGTTGGCGAATGATAATCTGGCTCCACTTAAGTTAGCACCGCTGAGATTAACTCCAATTACTTGAGTTCGATGTAATGTCACTTGATGTCGTCGCAAGTATCGCTTAAAAACAGAGCGTAAATTATTTTTTTTTACTTTTTCGTCAAAAGCTTCAGAGAGTTGTTTCCAGAGTTTAGCCGCCAGCGCTTTGATGTATTCATCATTATATTGAGAGAGTTGAGAAATTTCCTCATAGGAACATCGGCCTTCCCAGCATTGTCTGAAGATGAGCTCTTGTACGTCGTTTAAGCCTTCGCCATCGAGGACTGTTTCTGCGATCGCGATTGCTTCATCAACGGTCATGGCTTATGTTTCCTTAAAGTACAAATATGTAGGGGTAGTGCCCCCGTGCCTACCCCCACGGATTGGGGCAATGGTTCGACCCTTCGACTACGCTCAGGGCGACGCTTCGCTCACCAACCGCCACGGGGGGTTTGCCCCTACAACAATTACACAATTCATTTAGGATCGCTATATATGGTGAAGTTTTGAAAATAGGCGGCGATGTTTTAGCAATTAAGGCTGATGTTCATTCAACCAATTGGTTAAATCTGAGGCTTCGGAAAAGTCCAGCAACGCCTCTCCTAAATCCTCTAATTCTTCTACGGATAAA
>RDXH01000056.1 GCA_004292745.1 Oscillatoriales cyanobacterium
AGTACCTTGTGTGAAAATCACCAACTCTTTACCAGTCACATCAGGAGCACTACCGCTGACAGCATCAAAGTTAGTCGTAGTCAAATTGCCGAAAGCACCGCTGACGAACTGCAATTTGTCAACTCCTGACTTAAAGTCAAGAATTTTATCGCCACCTTCTTTCGTTGTGGTGTAAGCAAAGATATCAGCACCGCTACCGCCTGTCAGGAGATCCGCGCCGAGGCCACCTGTAATCGTATCGTTGCCGTCACCGCCGTTGATGCTATCACTAAAATTGCTGCCAACAATGTTGTCATCGCCTGCTAAACCATCGAATTTAATTCCCGCTGGAGAAGTGCTGAAATTCACATTGTCAGGGCCGGGAGTACCGACAGGAAGATTTAGCGGTGGGCCAGTGAACACAAAGTTACTGACTTTGAAGCTAAATTTCACTGAGAAACTAGCGACAATTTCAAAGCGAACCCCAACTGAAAATACCAGCACATTACGGCCTGTCTCGGCATCTGTAAACTGACAGAATACAGGCTGTTCGCTATTACCGCCTAAAGCTTTAAACCGTGCTTGCAAAGTTGCAATGCTGGTGACGGTGGTATCAGTGCTGAAGTCGAGCAAATTATTGCTGCCGATGATGCCAACAACAGAACTAGCAGTAATCTCAATTCGGGTGAAGCTAGCCGCGCTGAAACCAAAAGCAGCATTAGAGAACTCTAAAACATCGTCATCGACTTTAAAGTCAGTAATTAAGTCTGCGTCTGAAACTTTAGTGATGCCTTCGCGGGATTTCTTGTAACTATACCGATTCTTCCCAGCACCACCACTGAGAATATTTGTGCCTTCTCCACCTTCGATGGAGTCATCGCCCTCATTTCCGGTTAAGGTGTCATTCCCAGCACCGCCAATGATTTTGTCGCTGCCTATGCCACCTTCGATGGAGTCCTCGTCATCGCCGCCTTCGATGTCGTCCTCGCCTTCGTCGCCTTTAATTTTGTTTTTACCCTTCCCTCCTTTGATCTTGTCTGAACCCTTACCACCTTTTATGTCATCGTCACCATCGCCGCCCTCGATGTCGTCATCGAGTACAGAACCGACAATGACTTGAGGAGCTGTATTGCCAGCAAAATTAAAGACAGTTTGAACAAAATTCAAACTAAATTTCTGATTGGTGACAGTAGTTTTGCCGTCGGTAACTTTAAAGCCAAAACTAACGGCACCGGTGAAGCTAGCTACGCCTTGGAAAGTTAATGAACCGGCATTAATGTCTGCTTGGGAGAAGGTTAAACCTACTTGTGTTACTTCTACTCCCTTTAAGAGCAGTTTCCCACTGGTAGCAGGAGGTAGTTCCGTCAGCGTGAAGATAATGGCGTTGGGGCTTTGTTCGCGATCGAAAAACTTCAAATCGCTAGAAGTAATAGTCTGTGTTTTCCCGGAACCAAGAATAACATCGTTGTTAGCTTCCAGTCGCGGAGGAGTGTTAATCGGCGTTAGAGTTGTTGCCGTATTGTTTGGGGGAGAAACAGTAACTCCCAAAAAGCTGGCGGCTTTGAGAATACTAGCGTTGACATTCAACAATAGCGCCAGCACAAAGTTACTGCTGCCGCGAATTTCGGTATTGGCGCCAACTTGGACAAAGGACAAACTGCTAAAATTTAAGCTGCCAGATACCAGAAATTTGTCATTTTCTGTGAAGTCAGTGATGACTGAATTTGGGCCGGAAGTGCGATCGCTAATGACAAAAATGTCATCTCCTGCACCGCCGGTACAGGTATGGTTGCCAGTACCGCCTACGATGGTATCGTTGCCAGAACCGCCCATCAAAGTGTCATCGCCTAATCCGCCACCGACAACGCTGTCGTCACCGTCGCCGCCGTCTGTCATGTCATTACCGTCACCAGCGACGATGGTATCGTTGCCGGCACCACCCATCACGGTGTCGTCACCGCCACCGCCCATCACAGTGTCGTCGCCGTCGCCACCGTCTGTCATGTCATTACCGGCACCGCCCATGAGACTGTCGTCGTCAGCGCCACCGACAATACTGTCGTCGCCGTCATCGCCCATGCAAGTGTCTTTGCCGGCACCGCCCATGATGGTATCCTTGCCTTCGCCACCGACAATACTGTCGTCGCCGTCGTCACCCATGCAAGTGTCGTCGCCAATACCTCCTATAACGGTATCGTCGCCTTTACCACCGTTAACTTGGTCGTTGCCGGTGCCGCCGTCGCAATTGTCGTTGCCTAGGTCCCCTCTGACGGTATCGTTGCCTTCGCCACCCTTGGAGGTATCGTTGCCTTTGCCGCCGTAGACGTTATCGCTGCCACTGCCGCCATCAACGTCATCGTTGCCGTCGTTACCGTACACGAAGTCATCGTCATCATCACCTTTGCAGGTATCGTTGCCGCTACCGCCAGTAATGGTATCGTTGCCTTTGCCACCGAAGATGGAGTCGTTGCCACTGCCGCCGTCGCAGTTGTCTTTACCGCTATCGCCTCGGATTTCGTCATCGCCATCGTCACCATCGCATTTGTCGTCATCTTTACCGCCGTAGATTTTATCTTTGTCACGGCTGCCTTTGATCTCGTCTTTGCCTTTTTTGCCGAAGATCGACTTGTTACCGCTGGTGGCGGTGATTAAGTCATCGTCATCGGTGCCTTCGATGGTGTCGCCCTTTTCTTTGATGCCTTTGGTGTCAACGCTCGGATCGGCGCTACTTTCTTCGGGTGTGTCGTTAAATGCACTCTCGTTTGTGTTGTCGTCAACGGTGTTGTTCAACTTTTGGGCGATCGCCTCTTCAATTAATTTTGTGAAATCGAGATCGGAATTATCTGAGTCGGAACTTTCAACCAAACTATCACCTCGATCGGGAAACAGTGTCCCCGACTGATTGGCCAACAACATTTCTTCTTCCATCGTTAATTATTCCTGCCAACGAATTTATGATTAGATTGGAATTTTTTCCTGCTACACTAGAAGCTATAAAAATACTTTCAAGCTTTTTTATTTTGCCTAATAGAAGGGGTTCTGCAAGGCAATTTTTAGCAAGATATTCCTGTTTGATTGTAAAGGTTATATTTGGTAATTGCAAGTCTTTTTTTCAGGAATTACGTACCAACAATAATGGAGATGCTAAATACAGAGTAAGCTTGACCTTACACTACTTTTACTTATGTTTCTGCGTATTTTACACAGTTCAAGACCCTGATTTTAAATTGTCTACGTAATTTCCACAGTATAATTTGGTGAATTCTTACTTGCAATGTACAAAGCCCAGCCCATAACTACCCTAAACACTAAACCCTCAAAATTGAGCGGGCTTTTGAGAAATCTAGCAGGGATTATATTGAATTTTTGTAACAATCCCTTGACAACAATCTGTGGACAACAACCCCAAGGATGATAAATTACCTACAGGTGCAGGATTCTATAGACAGTGACTTAAAATTCCTGCTTCTAGTTCCCGATAATTAATTATTGTTTTATATAGTTTACTGATGCAAACATTTGTTTTTGTTTTGGATGTGGCAATCTCGTTGACCGCCCCTTTGCCCGATCGGAGTGGAAAAATATATTTCGATCGGTAAGTAGTAAAAAACAGACCAAATTATATCTATCTCAAGACAGATTATGAAAATAGCCAGAGAAAATGGAAAAGGTAAAAATGTAATATAGCCTTTCTAACTCTCCTATGAGGTACGAGCGAGAATTGGTAATAGGTAATAGGTAATAGGTAATTGGTAATGGGTAATTGGTAAATAGTGATTTGTTTAGCGATGACGACGGAGGGTTGAGATTTTAAATTGGGGATACTAGATAAACATAAGCACAAGCCCGCAGATTTATTGAGGTCGGTGCTCTGGAGGGGGGACAATGCCAAATCCCCCATCGCAAATGCCAAAGGCTAAATCTACAGACCAATTAGCTAATTGACACACTATGGATGTAGGAGATGGAGGGCAGATGGTAGAGGATAAGCGGTGGCGACATTTCCCTCCCAAGCACTCTCCCCGAAAAATTACTTCAACTTTGTTAGCCATATTACCCTGAAACCGGTGGGTGAGAGTAGAAGTAATTCTAATAAGAACTAAAGATCCGCCTGGTAAAGTGCTCCCAAGTTAACTTCACCATGCAATGAAAAACTTGAGTTTACCGCCAATGTAAAGGGGTCTGTGGTAGAGGTGCAAAATGTCAAAAATAGGAATATTTAAGTTAAGTAAGCTTTCCAAGAGCCACAAGGCCATAAAAACTAATAAACTGTTATTAAAGTACAAGTTTTATAACCTCAAAGTGTTTGAGCAAATATTTCGCAACCAGGCGATCGCCAGATGGGAAGACGCCGATTCAGAAACTTTGATTGAAAGAGTAAACATAAGTTGGTCAATTGTTATTGCTAGTGACAAAAACCTAGGAAAGTTCAGAATTGAGGCGGGAGGGCATTAAATCTGTGAGCCAAGAATTTAGACTGTCTGTCACCCCAGTTGAGGATGACGAATACTTTGTGCGGACAGAAAAGGTTGCACCCGGTGTACCCTTGGGAGAAGAAAGAGTCCGCTGGCCGATCGACCAATGGCTGGCTTTGTCTGCCGAACTGATGAATGACCCCTTAATGGGCTTGCTTCAGGGAAAAACCAGTCGCGTGCTGTCGCGATCGGCAAAAAATCCAGCACCAAATTTAGTAGCCCTCGGCCAACAATTACACAGTGGGCTATTTCAAGGGCGGTTGCGCGATAGCTGGACTTGCGCTCAAGGCATAGCACAGCATCGCCGAGAAGTGCTGCAACTGCGTGTGGGAATCAAAGACAGACGGTTGTCACGGTTGCCTTGGGAGGTTCTACACGCTGACGATCGCCCCTTGGCCACTGGCACTGATGTGGTCTTCTCGCGCTACCACACGGGTACAAACATAGTAAAACCAACTCACATTATTCCCAATAGCGGCCCGCTAAGGATTTTAATGGCGATCGCCTCTCCCAGCGATCGAGACAGCTTGCAACTAAAGCGAGAAGTTCTTCACCTGCAAGAAGAACTCCAAAACCGGACTGTGAACCCCCTCAAACACAACCTGCACGCGCCAGAGATTCAATTGACAATTCTCGAACAGCCCGATCGAGAACAATTAACCCAAGCCCTAGAACAAGGGCACTACCAAGTTCTGCACTACGCCGGACATAGCAACTTAGGTTCCAGAGGTGGCGAACTTTACCTAGTCAGCAGCCGCACGGGCTTAACCGAAACTTTAAGTGGCGACGACTTAGCTGGCTTGCTAGTCAACAACGGCATTCAAATGGCCGTATTCAACTCTTGCCGAGGCGCCTACAGCGATGCCTCAAACCAGGCGGAAGATAGTCCCGAACGCAACTTAACAGAAGCTTTGGTCAAGCGGGGGATTCCTGCGGTGTTAGCAATGGCAGAAAGCATCCCCGACGATGTGGCCCTGACTCTGACACGGCTGTTTTACCGCAACTTGAATCAAGGCTATCCAGTGGATCTGAGCCTGAGTCGGGCTAGAGCGGGACTGATTACTGCCTACGGTTCTCATCAGTTATACTGGGCTTTGCCGATTCTCTACCAGCACCCCGAATTTGACGGCTATCTGACAGGTACTCCTACTCAACAAGGGACAGGAGATTTTTTGCAGCCCAAAAAATCCCTAGCGTCGGAAACGCAGCCACTGTTGGCTGGTGCCAAATCGAAGACTTGGAATTCCGCTAATGTTGAGGAAGAAGCAGACTGTGCTGATGGGGAAGTCAGGAGCCATTTTCCAGACAAATTAGGGTTTCCCATGAATGGGCGGGAGCAAAATTCTGCTCTCTCGACTGTAAATGCCCCGTCTCCACTTCCGCCAGTAACACCCCCCATTTCTACTCCTGGCTCTTCCCTTGTTACTACTCAACCAAGTCGCACTCAAGTAGCTACTGTCAAACCAATCAAAAAATTGGGATGGAAAAAATATCTGACTGTGACGTTTTGTGCGTTGCCTCTGGCTTTGGGGGCTGGTTTTTTGGGGTGGCGACAATTGCAAAACAGCAATTCCAAACCCGAAGAGTTATTACCGACGGTGCGGACTCCTATTTCCCAAGGTTATCTACAAATACAGCGGGTAAATTTGGAACAAACTCAGACTGCTAAAGTAATGGCGATCGCTCTGAACAACTTTCAGGCTGGGGAGACTTGGGCCGGTCTTAAAGCTACAGAAGCATTGCTCGATCGAGTAGCATTGCCACAGGCAGAAGGTGCTCTGCAAGCTGTCCCCAAATTTGCCATGGATCAGCCAGAAGTTAATTTTCTTAAAGGTCGTTTGGCTTGGCAATTTCAACAAATCGGCAACAAAAAATACAGTGTTGACGACGCGAGGCGTTCCTGGGAGATCGCTCTCAAGGCGCGTCCACATTCCCTGAAGTATCGGAATGCTTTAGGTTTTGCTTATTATGCTGAAGGTAATTTCGATCGTGCTTATCAAGTTTGGGCGGAAGTGCTCAATTCCATCGCACCGATTCCCAACAAACCAAATGCTTCTGTGTCTGTGCAAGCCGGCAATGATATTTTAACTGCGATCGCCGGTTTGGGAATGGTGATGGCAAAATCTCTTCCCAACCTGACGCCTCAACAGCAAGCAGCTCGTTTGACCAAAGCGATCGAATTTCGCCAACAAGTGATTGCTAGCGATCCGCTGAGTTTTGGGCCTGATGCCCTGGCGAAAAATTGGCTGTGGTCCGAGGCGGCAATTCGCGATTGGCAGTCCCTGCAAAAGTTGCAAAAAGCGCGATGATCCATCAAAAGTATGGAGGAATATTCTAGTGTTGTGATTCTCTGTATCCACTGTTAAAATGTACAATTTTTGTGACCCGATCGACAGACCCACTCAGCCCAAATACGCTGGTGGGCAAGTGTCGATCGGCTTGTGCGATCGGGCAAATTGATTTAGGGAAGAACGCACAATTGGAGCAGAACAAAGCAGAAATTGAGGGGGAAATTCAACAAAATCAATGGTTTCAGCAATTAAAAAAGTCCTCATTGCCAAGGCATTTGCTCTACCTCTAGGGTGTTGGATCGTTTTTGTACCAACAGTGAGGCTCAGGGACGACTTTGCCTTGGTGAATTTGTGGCTGATGCTGCTTTGGGAGCGACAACCTACAGGGAACCAGTAGAAATTCAGTACATTACTGCCGCAAATCAGTGCCAGGAACGGCTGTTAATTGGTGGTGTGGCCAATATTTTGCACTAGCTGTCAGGGCGGTTGCGCGATTGTTTGTACCAGTGCTCATTGAGTGCCTTTTGGGCTAAAACCTGTGCAACGGTTAGGGCAAATTTTACCCAACTGTTGTGGGATTGCCATCCCCCTGGTCTGTTCTCTACAAGTTATATGGTGAACTGTTTAATAGAAGATTCCTCCCAGGGATTTGGGGTTTTGAGGTCATTCCAGGGGCGAATAACTGGCTTTTTGAGTAGGTGGCAGTGCCGTTGACAATCAGTACCGCTTCATCTGGTTGACGTAAAATTTGGTAAAATTTCATCCCGCAGCGATCGGCGGTTTCGACAGATTTGCTCTACCAGGTACCCTAGGTATTTCCAGCGATCGCCCCAAGGCTTTTTACTTTATTGGCCGACCCGATCGGGGGACTGGTGAATGCTGCTGAACAGACTTTACTCTCCAAAAGTAAACTCTTTAATTTGCAGCAACAATCCCGGCGTCGAGCTCCCTCGCGAGCTCAATCATCAGGATTGAGCAGCAAATATATCACAGATCCAGCATCTTTAGTTTCAGACCAGACCAGATCGGCCACAGAAATTAATCCAGAATCTTAATATTCAGAATTCTTAGTATTGACAGTCAAACAAACTTCATCTAATGTGTTGTAATTGATATAAGTAAAGTCCAATAAGCGAGGTAAGGTCAATGGCAGAAACAGCAACAGCACCCTTAACAGGAAAAGGTCTGCTTCAAAAAATCAAAGGCAGTGATTTGCCACGCAGAGAACTGGCAAAGCTTTGCGGCTACTTCACAGTGAGCAAGAGTGGAGAAACTCGGATTAACTTGGCTGAGTTTTACGATGCAGTGTTAGCTGCTAAGGGAATTGAGCTAGAGAAGTCGAAAGCTGATGGACGCGGACGAGAAGCCAGTTATCGAGCTAGCGTTCACAAGAATGGTTCCATCGTGATCGGGGCAAATTATACCCAAGAAATGGGATTAAAGCCCGGAGACGAGTTTGAAATTAAACTCGGATACAAGCACATTCGCTTGATTCAGATCGATGTGGACAGAGCTGATGTAGACATGGACGATCAAGAGGAGGATACAGAAGAATAGCAGCGAACCCGATGCAGTCAGCCGATGGTAAGGCGACTAGATTTGGCATTCACTGTATGAATATTTGCGCGCCCACCTTCGATTTAACTGATGAGCTGTCTAGACTATTTCTATTTTCTCTTGTCTCGCAAAGACTACAGTGCCTCTGAACTTCGCAAAAAGGGGCAAGAGAAAGGTTTTGGCCAGGTCGAAATATTGGAGGCGATCGCGCAAATTCAAGACCGGGGCTATCAGTCCGATACTCGCTTGGTGGCAAACTCGATCGCAAGCGCAGCAGGCAAATACGGGAAGTCTGCCGTCAAGCGCAAGTGCTTGCAAAAAGGAATTTCCAGCGATTTGTTCGAGCAAGTTTGGGAGGAAGAATCTGCTGAAAATGTAGACTCCGAAGCAGAAAAACTTGCCGGATTAAAAGCCAAAGTCATGCGAAAATACAAGATTGATACTTGGGATAAAGTAGATCCAAAGACCAAGGGTAAAGTCTTGAATTACCTCCAATACAGGGGGTTTAATCCCTTTGAAATTTGGCAGCAGTGGCAGCAGGAAGAAGCAGACGAGTAATTTACTAGGACCAAGCTCGATTTCAGAAGCCCCCAGTTCGGCAAACTTAACTGTACTGCTGTTTTGGGGGTCCTATTCTAGGTTGTCAGTTTTTCTAACTATGGGACTTAGATGGAAATGGCAAACAAACAGGTGGTAGTCCCCAACTGGCAACTTTTAAGATTCGTACATCTGTTTGTGTCTGGCTAAAAGCTGGAGATAGGTGGGGTGATTTTTGGCCAGCATCCATTTCTCTTTAAAAATAGTGGCAGATTCCGCTTTCTCCAAATCCGGTGCCAGGGGCAAAATATTTTTGCGGGCTGCGGTTTGTGCTTCAACAGAGTGCAGATTCTGAGGATTCTGCTGGTATTTTTTGCCGATGAAGGTGGTTGGCGTAGCGCCGCGATCGAGTATAGCCCATCTGCAAAAACTTACGGGCCATATCCGCTCCTACAAAATCTTGGCGATCGAGATACTCTAAAAACAGAGAGTAAATTTTGCTACTGGACTCCGCGGCAATTTCAGGAGTCTTAAATCTCCAAAAAGGCAGAATTTCTCCTTTATAAGGTTCCACCAACAGCACTAATAGCCACTGCGAGAATAACTCGCCAAATTTCTTTTTGAGTTTTCATGGGAGAGCATTAATTAAAAATTGTAAATTTGCAGCAATAATCCTTGCCAAAATCCGCTGTTTGTGAAACAGTTACCCAGTTTTCCCCGTCAACAACTAACCGCTAGGGGAACTTTGACAAACGGCTGCGGATTGTCACCCCATAAAACAGCGCGGGTGTTATATCAAAATCTTAATCTCCCGTTGCCGGAGCTCGCCTCTTTCCTCCGGCAGTTTTGCTAAAAAAAATAGCATACCCAGATTCCCAGACAACTAAAAGTGCTGCGGGACTCTCATACCAAATCCTCTCTTCCGAGTCCTGTATTAAACTCTCTCTTCTCGAACTTCGCGTCCTTAGCGCCTTCGCGGTTAAATCACCTGACGATACAACCGGTTGGGCTGGCATTGCTAAATTAGAAATGGAGGTAATGCGATCGGGAATTTAGCTTTCATGACAGACAAACAGCAGCAACCAACAGAGGAAATCAAGCCCCCAGCAAATTCGGTTTGTGAGGCGTTTCAGATGCAGCTAAAAACGGCTATCTCTGCTGCGGAAACGGCGGCGATCGCACTTAACGCGATCGGTGTAGCAGCAACGGAAATTGGCACGGCTGCCGCCGCCAGTGCGGGGGAAGCAGCCGAGGCAACTTTCAAACAAGCCCAGGAATATTTCGACACAGCCACCCGCGAGACAGGAAAAGTTTTGGAAGCAGTGGGCGACAACCCTCTGCTGCGAGAATTCCTGAAGTTTTGGCTATTTTTGGCCTGTCGGTGGGTAGTTCCGAAGTGCTGAAAGTGCTTTTTGGTGGGCTGCGAAATGTGCCACTGGCAGGAATGGCGATCGGCGCGAGTACCAATGCTGTGATGTTTTATACGGTGGGGTACGCTGCTTGTAGGTTTTACGAGTCTAAGGGAGTTGTTTGACTTTTGACAGGGCGATCGCCCAGGATGTCAAGTTATTTTAGATTTATTTAAACTTTCTTAATCCCCATTGATTGTGAGAAAAAATTGTCTCCTTTTCTCTAGCAATAAATCACACTCAAAAATTGGTATTTTCGGAAGTTCCCAACGATGTTAGAATAGGTAATGTCATCGAAAAAATGTTATTAACTGCCGCGTGAGCCAGAGGGTGTTTGCCGATGCGGCTCGACCAGATAGGCAAGCTATCAAGATATGTGGCTAGAATTACCTGTAGCATCCAGCTAAATTCGATCGCCCTGAGAAAATCCCAAACTATTCTGCCAAAATATAACATTTTTTTCCTGGCAGGAACTTTCTTGCCACCAATTTATTCAAAAAGATTGAGCCTCCCAGCCCTGTGTCATTTTTATCTAAACACAAGCAATCACCGACGACCATGAACACTTCACTTAACACCCCTAAATTGCATCTCAATCGAATGCTGAGGCAATCCCTGCTAGCAAGCATCATCTCCGCAGCAGCCTTGGCTAGCGGATGGGTTCCCGGTTTGTACGGCAATTCGCCCAGCCTCGTTTTTGGCTCTACCGCCCAAGCTCAAGAGATTAGCAGAGAGGAGATTACTAGCTACGCTCGTGCTGTCTTAGCAATGGAACCTAGACGCGAGAAAGCTTATAGAGAAATAAAAGGAATGGCACCAGGTGGAGCGGTTCCAAGAGTATTGTGCAACGAAGCTCAGGGAATCAATAGGCTGTCTGGAAACATTCGTGGCGTGGCAGTAAATTACTGCGACCAAGCTAAAAAAATTATAGAAAATAGTGGTTTGACAGTTGCTCGCTTCAACCAGCTTACTTTGCTCCAGCAAGCTAATCCGGCTGTCAAAGCACAAATTCAAGCCGAGTTGGTACGGCTGCAACAACAAACTGCTAATCCATAGTTATTCGTGATTGGTGATTGGTGATTGGTGATTGGTTATGGGTGATTGGTTGGTGCCAATAGCTAATCACCAATTCCCAATTCCCGATTCCCGATTCCCGATTCCCGATTCCCGATTCCCGATTCCCGATTCCCGATTCACAGGAAAACCCCCATAAATAAGATATTCCTCAAAAATAGGTGCGACATCAAATCCTGTCAGGGATAAAATATAAATATGCTAATTTTTACAAAACATTTGCCTGGAAATCCTGATGCTGTAGTCAGCTTTGTTTTACCCCTGACTGCGGACGATCGCACTCGCAGTCGTCACCGATTTGAAACGGATGCCGGAGAAGTGGTAAACTTGCGTTTGCCCAGAGGTACTGTACTGCGCGATGGGGATTTATTGCAGTCGGAAGACGGTAATTGTTTAGTGCGAGTCACAGCCAAACCAGAAGCAGTGCTTGCAGTACGTGCTGGAAATCGGCTACTACTGATGCGGGCGGCCTATCATTTAGGAAACCGCCACGTAGCTTTAGAAGTGGCTGATAATTATTTAAAGTTTTCTCCCGATTCAGTCTTGCAGGGAATGCTGGAAAAAATGGGTTTGGAAGTAACAGCAGAAATTGTACCATTTCACCCAGAAGTGGGAGCTTATGGCCATAGCCATTAAGATTTGAGATTTGAGATTTACGAAAGAAGCGAACAGAGAACAATCAAGAGTTAACAATCAACAGTGAACAGTCAACTTTTATGTTTATTGCAGCTAGCTTTTGCACCTGTGGGAGCTTATAGTTATTCTGAAGGGCTCGAAATTTTAGTAGAAACAGGTGAGATCGATAGCGAAGTTAGCTTGAGAAATTGGTTGCAAGACTCCCTGCAATTCGGGGCGATTCGAGTAGAAGCTGCGCTGGCGGTACGGGGTTTGAGGGCGGCTAATAAAGGGGATTTAACAGGTTTAAGTTACTGGAATGGGTGGGCGACGGCGACTAAGGAAACTGAAGAATTGCGATCGCAAAGTTGGCAAATGGGACGGACTTTGATGCGGTTATTGCTGGATTTGCGATCGCCCACACCGGATGGATTAACGAAAATAGTACCAGAATTCGTCGCATCGGAGGGTAATCAGTGCAATTTTGCGATCGCCTTTAGCATTGCTTGCGCTTGCTGGCAAATAGAAGAAGAAGCAGCCGTGTTAGGATATTTGTACAGTTGGGCGACAAATTTGGCGAGTGCGGGCGTCAAATTGATTCCCCTTGGTCAAACAGCCGGTCAACAATTATTGTTAGATTTGCACTCGCAAATTAGCTTTACTGCCCAAGAAGTTTTAAAATTAGAAGATGACGACCTTGGTAGTTGTAGTTGGGGATTGGCCCTAGCTAGTATGGCCCACGAAACTCAATATACTCGATTATTTCGCAGTTAAAAATCAGACAATCTCAAATTTCAAATCCCTATGAGTGCTTTTCGTGTTGGAATTGCGGGCCCTGTTGGTTCGGGAAAAACAGCTTTACTTGATGCTTTGTGCAAATCCCTCCGTCAGCACTACAAGATGGCTGTGGTGACTAATGATATCTATACTCAGGAAGATGCACAGTTTTTGGTGCGGAGTCAAGCTTTGGATAGCGATCGAATTTTGGGCGTAGAAACCGGAGGCTGTCCCCACACGGCTATTCGGGAAGATGCTTCGATCAATTTAGTGGCTATTGAACAATTGGAATACAAATTCACTGACTTAGATTTAATCTTTGTCGAAAGTGGGGGCGATAACTTAGCGGCAACTTTTAGCCCTGAGTTAGTAGATTTGACAATTTACGTAATCGATGTGGCTGCGGGAGACAAAATTCCCCGCAAAGGAGGACCAGGAATTACTAAATCCGATTTGCTGGTAATTAATAAAACAGACCTCGCACCCTATGTGGGAGCAGATTTAGGAGTGATGGAACGGGATACTAAAAAAATGCGTGGGGAAAAACCTTTTGTTTTTACTAATTTGAAAAGCCAGGAAGGATTAGAATCGGTAGTTAATTTTATCCGCTACCATATAGTCTAGAATTCTCTTGAAATTAGATATCTAATTAGTCGAATGGAGCATTTTTAAAGGTAGTTAATTAATCTAATATCGTTGACAGTTGCATGGTCATGATTTAACCTTACTAGGACACAGAGAACACAGAGAGATTAGAGAGATTAGAGAGAAATGAATACAGGACGATGAAGAGAGGAATTGATATAACTCAGAAGTTGTTGGATTATCTACAGCGGGGAAAAGCGGGTTTACTAAATCATTAGTTTTAGACATGGATAATTTATACAACCCGCCCCTAGGATTTAATGTTAGTTCATGGGTTTGATTCCTGCCAAATCTAAAATTTGAGGAATTAAATCTTCCCGCTTGACAGCCATCATATGAACTCCTTGACAAATTTGTCGCGCTAGCTTAACTTGTTCGGCGGCAATTTTTATGCCTTCCTGTAAGGGTTCTGGAGCTTTTGCCAAACGATCGATCGTCTCTTGTGGTATATGAACTCCCGGCACATTCTTTTTGATAAATTCAGCATTTTTAGCGGATTTAAACAGAAAAATTCCTGCTAAAACTGGTTTGTTAGAACCCGCAGCAATGTGGTGCATAAACTTATCTAAAATTTTAAAATCTGTTATTAATTGACTTTGAAAAAACTGGGCTCCTGCTTCTAATTTTTTCTCAAATCGACTTTGTAAACCTGACCAACTGGGGCATTGCGGATCGACAGCGGCACCGGCAAATAAATCAGTAACTCCATCTGTTAAAGGTTTGTCATTCCAGTCTTTGCCGCTGTTCATTTTTTGAATAGCTTGCAGCAGTCGCACTGCTTCAAAATCAAATACACTTTTGGCTTTTGGATGGTCTCCGGCTTTGACGGGATCGCCCGTTAGTGCTAATATATTGCGAATACCTAAAGCCTGTGCTCCCATCAAATCTGCTTGCAAACCAATTTGATTGCGATCGCGACAAGCAACTTGACAAATCGGCTCAATGCCGTGCTGCAATAAAATTACGGACACTGCTAGGGGACACATTCGTAGCACTGCACGACTGCCATCGGTGATATTAATTGCGTGAACGCGGTTTTTGAGCATTTCAGCCATTGCCAGGGTGTGAGTCATATCACCGCCTTTGGGGGGGGCAACTTCGGCGGTAATTATAAATTCTCCGGGGGTGGTGCAAGCAGTGCGAAAACGATTCATTATTTGTTGACAGTTGACGGTTGACAGTTGACAGTTGGCAGTTGGCAGTTGGCAGTTGGCAGTTGGTTGTTGATTATTTGTTATTTTCAACAACCAACAACTAATAACCAATAACCAATAACCAATAACTAATGACTAATGACTAATGACTAACAACTAATTTGGTAAAGAATAACCGAAAGCTTTTTTAACCTTAGTTATAGTTTGGTTGGCAATTGTTTCAGCTTGTTCCTTTCCTTGACGTAATACTGACTCCAAGTATCCCCGATCGCCCATAATTTCTGCATATTTATCCTGAATCGGTTTCAGGGCATTGATTGTCGTCTCTGTCAACAGGGGTTTAAAGTCTCCCCAACCCATATTTTCACATTCCGCTGCGACTTCTTCCTTGGATTTGCCGGAAAGCAGCAGGTACAGGGTGAGTAGGTTTCTGGCTTCGGGGCGATCGCGATCGTCGAAAGTCAAGCCACGCACCGCATCAGTTTTGCAGCGTTTGATTTTTTTGGCGATCGTATCTGGTGAATCTAACATATTAATTCGACTCTGTTCGGAAGGGTCAGATTTGGACATCTTGCGAGTGCCATCTGTCAAACTCATCACCCTTGCACCGTCTGTCAAAATCAACGGTTCTGGAAGTTTTAGAACTGGGTTTTCTGGTGTACCAAATTGGTGATTTAATCTGACTACTATATCACGTGTCAGTTCCAAATGTTGTTTTTGGTCTTCTCCCACTGGCACTTTATCGGCATCATAAAGTAGGATATCTGCTGCCATTAATACGGGATAATTTAGTAATCCGGCATTGACATTTTCGCCTTGTTTAACTGCTTTTTCTTTAAACTGAATCATATCTTCAAGCCAGTTAATCGGCGTAATACAGTTGAGCAACCATGCTAGTTCTGTATGCGCCGAGACGTGGGATTGCACAAAAATAGTCGAATGTTCGACATCGATGCCGCAAGCTAAATAAAGGGCGGCGATGGTGTAAGTGTCTGAGGCTAGAGTTGCTGGATTGTGCGGTGCGGTAATTGCGTGCAAATCAACTACGCAAAAGTAGTTTTCGTATTGATTTTGACCTTCTACCCAGTTGCGAATGGCACCGAGATAATTGCCTAGGTGCATATTGCCTGTTGGCTGCACTCCTGAAAGAACGCGCTGTTTGACCATGAGGAGAGAAGAGAATTTAAGTCACATTCCTATATTGACACGTTATCTCGATCTAAGTCAAATATAACTCGGCGGTTGAAACCGCGTCTTGTCAAACGAAGTCCGCCTGCGCGGACTCAAGAATTAACGGGTATTTAAGGCGGATTATTTTTATAAATAGGTTTAAATCCCAGTCTGAAAAACATCCCTGTCAACTGTCAATTGTCAATTGTTTTTCGGTTTGGTGCGCCACCAAGTGATGCTGGCTGCTCCAAGTGCGATCGCAAAACTCAAGGCAAAGGAAAATAGAAAGGGATGCCACTGCATTAACACTGGGATTTGATGGTTTTGGACTGTCTCGAATACTTTGTCTGTGCCGCTTGATGCTGCGATGCCGCCGGCTGCTAAACCGACGCCGATCGCCTGTACTGTGCTCTCTAGGCGATCGTCCCGATTTTTCTCTCCTAGTTCGCTCTTGCGGAGTGCGAGTTGGTTGGTGCGATCGCTCCTGGCTTGTTCTATTTCTACTATGCCGCGAATTGAGGCGATCGCCTGGTCGATTAAGTTTGTGCCGTGGCGGAAATATCCTAAGTCGCCTGCTATTTGCGATCGCATATAAGGAGCCGTTTTTCTACTGAAGTTATTTAATATTGATAGTTCTTCCTTATCGCTTTCTACTTTAGCATAGATTTGAGCGAATTTCTCATCATAATTGTTAAGATTTATCGCAATTGTATTGTCATAATCTTCTAATTTTGTCAGCCCTTGAGTGTAAGTCAGTGCTGTTTTCAGTAGCTTTTTCAACTCATCCTTAAATTCCTGTAAATTTTCGGTAGTTAAGTCACTATCTAGTTCATCTATTCGCTGCTGCAAGCAATTAACATTATCCTCCACTTGTCTGTAAAAATCAAACATTATGCGGTGAATTTGCCTGCTGTTGTGAAAGGCTTTAATGATTTTATTCCGGTAGTAAAACAAGTCTACTATTTCCTGCTGGTAAATACCAAGCTTATCTTCAGATGCTTCGCTGTCGGGGAACCAGACAAGCAAGTGCCGATAATTAAAAGTTTGCTTGATTAAACCGTATTCAAAAATCGGACTTCCAAATAACACGTCGGCGCGATTGAAAGCAGGGCGATATTTTTCGGGAAGTAAAGCGTTACGGCATTTGTCAGCTAGAGATTGCAAGTTTTCGTGACTTGGTGATTCTGATTGCGGGGGTAATTTAGCGGTAATTAGAATTGTTTCACCTAGAAACTCTTCCCCGGTAACGATTCCCAATAAATTTTCGGGGTTAAATGTACTCAACCATTGCGGGGAAACTTCCTCTGCACAAGTATCGGGGAAACCGACATTCAACCACAGCGCATAACTGTCTCCAATTTTGAGAGGGATAGCAAAACCGCTGGCTTCTAATTCGCTGTGATTGTAGCTGACTTTTGTTTCAAAATCTAAGCTAATATCTGGCAACAAATCAACCCGAAAATTAGATAATTCTTCGGAAAAATTGAGTTTCGGTTTGAGTTTTTCAGAGGTAAAGCTTTCTAAAAAATCATCGCCCCAATTCCAGAGGGGATTATCTCTACCGCTGATCTCGCCGATTAGGTGGAAGGCAAAAACGTAGACATTAGGTTTTAAAACTTTTTCAATTTCACTCATTAATTTTTAGGAGTATCAGATATTCGCTTTTCTAAAGATTGTATCAGCAGTGGAAATCGGCGGGGAAATTGATTTTCTGAAATGTTTTCGTCTCTTTGCGGTTGGCTGGCTTTAGGGATAGCTTTGCCCCTGGTGGCGGCAGCTTTCACTGCTTCTGTGATTTCGCGATAGTTGCAACACCAATCACTCAGAATATCCGAGATTGCTTGATTTGATTTATTGTCCGCAGCCACGATTATTTCTTCAAGGGTCTTTAAGGCTGCTGTGGCTGGTTCGGAAAACAAATTGGGACTGGTTTTCAAGACTTCTAGAAACGAGTTAATCATTATTTCTGGGTTCATGGTTTGATTTACCTCTTGTAGTTTAGGATTGTGTCATTTTACCATATTCACCAAGGACACGGCACTGCCATTCCGCTACAAATATCAATGGTAGGGAAACGGCATTGCCCATTAGTGTCAACTTAAGCCTGAAAGCCCTGATAAATCTGGTTTTTACCTCAGTCTAGATCCCCCTCGCATCCCCCTTAAGAAGGGGGACGAAAGATCGGACTCCTGTCCCCCCCTTCGATCGGGGGGTTAGGGGGGATCTGGCCTTAATCGTCAAACAGTAGTTTCTGAAAGGGTTTGGCGTTAAGTTGATACCTATGGGCATTGCCTTATCTGATTGCGGTGTGACGACGCATCTATTGACCAACCGCACAAAATGCAGCCCAGAAATGGGGAGATTGGTAAGGTGTGTTTTCTGGTTCTTCACCCCATGCAATATAATCTTGCATTCCGTCTTTCCTTTTATCTAAAATCAATTTAGAACCTGCAACCCAAGCTACCAAATCTTGCACCGTTGCATCCCTCAGCCACAACTGAGACTCGCGCAAAGCAACAGCCACAGGCGGGCGAGTTTCCGACAGGAAAAGCTCATAAAATTTAATAATCAAAATCGCCGTAGATACGTCATTGACAGCCCACAAAGTGCTGAGTATACTCGTCGCCCCGGCATAGAAAAAACCGCTAGTCAATCCGATATATTCATCTGTGGTATTCCTGGCATCAGTTAACCCAGTTTCGCAGGCAGAAAGGACTACTAAACGGCATTTGCTTAACTGCAAATCGAAGATTTCTGTCAGAGTCAGGCATTCTGTGATGTCGAAGGTTTCGCCTCGGCGGGAACGAATATAACGCTTTTCCTCGGAGGGAACCCCCCCCAGCCCCCCCCTTGCTAAGGGGGGGAGTTTCATTACCTCCTGTCTCCTCCCTTAGCAAGGGGAAATCCTCTCCTGTCTCCCCCCTTACCAAGGGGGGATTAAGGGGGGTTACTTTTGCACCGGCTAGGATTAATGCGGATTTTTCGGGATTGTCAAAGTCGAAAAAGCCGTGACAGGAAAAGTGGGCGATATCGGCATTTTGCAAGCTGGCAATTTGTTGTTGCAATCCTGCTTTACTTGCCTTTTCCCGAATCAATACTTCAGCGGGATTGAAGGATTTGGCAATGGCTTCGACTTCGATGTCGGTGAAGTCTAAATCTTCTGTGGGGTTTTGGATGGCAAAAAATTTGCTGGGTGATGAGTCTTCGGCTGTCAAGTTTTCCCGCTGAGATAATTGCAAAAGTTGGCAACTGGGTGTGTATCTCACGCCACCTGGGAAAAGTTCGAGAAGACATCCAATTTCTAGGGTTTTGTCTGCTTTTTTTCGGCTGCTGGTGAGGGCGTGTAGGGGGAATAGGTGCAAGTATCGGAAGGGAACTAAGATTAATTTTTGGCAGTTTTCGGGGAGGCGAGAAATTATTTCGTCGATGTGCAGAATCTGGGCTAATTTTTTCAGGCGGCTGTCTAGTTGGTTTTTCCAGTTGTCGTATTTTTTCTCGTCTTTGATGTCGTCGAGATATTCCTGTTGTAACTCTTCTAATGCTTGCAAGTCTTGATAGGAAGATTGCCAGATATCCGGTTGAGGAGAGTCGCGGGTGACAATCAAAACTTTAAAGCTGTTGTAGGTAATGTACCATTCTAAAATTGCTTCGTTTTCAGCTAACAGGCTGCGAATTTCTGCAAAACTAATCCGCTGTACTTGGCTGGGAAGGCTGCGGGCTTTGTGAAACAATTCTACGAGGTTTCTGGTTTTGCTGCGTTCGATGTATTCTAGGGCGGCAGTGGAGTTTTCCATTGCTAGGCAAACTTCTACCATGCGCTGATAAAGTATATTCCATTCTTCAGCTAATTTCTGTCTGTCTGCTTCGCCGCCGATAATGATTTCACTCCGCATTAATTCGACTGTCTCGATGGCAGAGTTAAAGGTATTGTAAGCTTCTGGGAGTTGGGAATTTTTCTGGTAGGCTATTCCCAGATTAGATAAGGATCGAGCATAATCTATCGGAAATGCCTCGCGAGTGTAAACGGACAAAGCTGCCTGATAAGTGGCAATCGCCTTTTCTAGATTATCGGCT
The DNA here is from genome assembly GCA_004292745.1 of Oscillatoriales cyanobacterium. Classification (GTDB taxonomy): domain Bacteria; phylum Cyanobacteriota; class Cyanobacteriia; order Cyanobacteriales; family Microcoleaceae; genus Microcoleus; species Microcoleus anatoxicus. Next base: position 19,758 of record RDXH01000056.1, read on the forward strand.
TCTTCCCCTCTGATTCTCATGCCGTAGGCATTCCCTAAATTATTTAGACTCCTTGCCCATTCAAAGGGAAATGCCTCGCGGGTGTAAACCTTTAAGGATGCTTGAAAAGTGGAAATTGACATTTCTAGATTGTTGGTTTCTTCCCCTCTGATTCTGTAGAGGTAGGCAACCGCCAAATTATTTTGAGTATTTGCCCATTCCAAGGGAAATGCCTCGCTGGTGTAAACTGACAATACTTTATGATAAGCGGAAATTGCCTTTTCTAGATTATCCGCTTTTTCCCCTCTGATTCTTTGGCTGTAGGCATTCGCCAAATTATTTAGACTTCTTGCCCATTCAAAGGGAAAAGCCTCGGAGGTGTAAACTAATAATGATTCCTGACAAGCGGAAATCGCCTGTTCTAAATTATCTGCTTTTTCTCCTCGGATTCTGTCGATGTAGGTACTCGCCAAATTATTTTGAGTCCCCGCCCATTCAAAGGGAAACGCCTTGCGGGTGGAAACTAACAATGATGCTTGCAAAGCGGAAATTGCCATTTCTAGATTATGCGCTTTTTCACCTCTGATTCTGTTATTGTAGGCAGCGGCCAAATTATTTAGACTTCTTGCCCATTCAAAGGGAAATGCCTCGCGAGTGTAAACTGATAATGATGCCTCAAAAAAAGAAATCGCCATTTCTAGATTATCTGCTTTTTCGCCTCTGATTCTGTAGAGGTAGGCAGCCGCCAAATTATTTTGAGTATTTGCCCATTCAAAGGGAAATGTCTCGCGGGTGTAAACGGACAATGCTAATTGATAAGTGGCGATCGCCATTTCTAGATTATGCGCTTTTTCACCTCTGATTCTGTTGCTGTAGGCAAGCCCCAAATTAATTTGAGTCCCTGCCCAATCTTCAGGAAATGCCTCACGGGTGCGAATTTTCAAAACTTCCTGACAAATGGATATCGCCATTTCTAGATTATGCGCTTTTTCACCTCTGATTCTGTTGCTGTAGGCAAGCCCCAAATTAATTTGAGTCCTTGCCCAATCTTCAGGAAATGCCTCGCGGGTGCGAATTTTCAAAGCTTCCTGATAAATGGATATCGCCATTTCTAGATTATCTACTTTTTCGCCTCTGATTCTGTCACTATAAGCCAGCCCCAAATTATTTTGAGTCATTGCCAAATTTTCAGCATATTCTTGACTGGTAAAAACAGTCAACGCAACTTCATAACCTGCAATGGCAATTTCCAAATTACTAGCTTTGCTGCCTAAAGTAAATTTCTGGAGTGCATTGCTAAAATTGAAAATAACTGTTGTTAGAGAAATTCGCCTTTGGCTATCTGAGTTTGGCAAAGTTTCCCTCGCCCAATTTCCCAACACCACAGCCAAATTATCATTAACTAAGTTGAGATTATCCCGAAGCAGGGCATAAATTACATTGCAATCGCCGTCGCTGTCTGAAGTTAACTGCAACACTTCCATTAGGAATTTGCGGTAAGTGGCGGGTGATGATTTCTCTAGCGTTGTATTGCTATAAGTACCCATGAGATGCCCTGCAAGAGTCATTAAAGAATTAGCATCATCCAGGTTGTTCTCTTTTCTTAGATCATTTGCCCTCTCTAGCATTACCTGTACCAACCCCGCATCAACCAACTCGGAGTTTGCCTGCAAAATTTGGTTTTCTTCCCCGCTGGGGCAATTCAGTAGCGATTCAATCAGATTCAGATAAGCTTGGATGCGTTCTTCGTTCATTGCTTACAACCCATGTTTTTATAATTTTACATTCTTTGCCAGTGGAAAACAAGGGGAAAACCCGACTTGCTGAATCGTCTGGAGTCGTTGGAGTGTGCGTCATAAGCTGCTACGCCACTATGTCGTATAATATAGAAACAAGATAAGTAAGCGATCGCAATAATGAATCTATTCTGAATGGACGCAACCTCATTCAAAAAAATCTCGATAATTTGCGATGGGGCAAAAAACAAGAGGAAAGTAAAATGATTTCACAAACTTTAGTAGAGATTGAACGTTCTATTAGTTCCCTGTCGATAGAAGAACAACTTTGGCTGCTGGAACGTATCGCTTGCCGAGTGCGGGAGAAAACTTACATAGCTAATAAACTCGCTAATCCTAAATACCTGGAAGCAGAGATAGCAGAGATGGCCAACGATCCAGATATTCAAGTTGAGATTGCTGCTATCAATCAAGAGTTTCTTGTGGCAGAAATGGATGGTTTAGAAGCACTATGAGCATTCAGCGAGGGAAAATTTATTTTGTCAATCTTAACCCAGTTCATGGAAGAGAACAAGCTGGAATGCGACCTGTTTTGGTGCTTTCCATTGATACTATTAACCAGTCACCCTTAGTTGTTACTGTCATTGTCGGCACTAAAGGAACTAATATTCACCGCGACTATCGAACCAATGTGCGTGTTTCTGCGTCTGAAAGTGGTTTGCAAATAGAAACAGTTTTCCTCTGTTTTCAGATTCGATCTTTGGATAAAGAGCGATTTACTACGGATTCAGCAGGAGAACTTTCCGCAGAAAAAATGTTAGAAGTTGAATCGGCGGTTCGTTACTGTTTTGGTTTATAAAAATTTGGAGTGTTTAATTGATATTAGCGATCGCAGGCTAGATTTCCTAATTAATTCTAATTGTTCGGGTTTCATAAAGCTATTCCCTCTTTACGAATGTTCCTCAATAAAGGCCCATTGTAGTGCAAAAACCGATTTTCGTCCATAAACAAACAGCTAATCACTTCATCATTTTGGAGAGACAAGTCTGCCCGAATATGGCTAATTTTTTTGATTTCTTCGCCGGGATTGACTTGTCCTTTCAGAACTACCAAAACATCAATATCTGAGTCGGGATCTGCGTCGCCCCGCGCTTGGGAACCGTAGAGTACCATTTGGGTGAGCCGATCGCCATACAGGAACTCGAAGTGCGATCGCAATTCAGCTAGAATGGTCTTGAGTTTATCGTTGATTTTCATAAATAATATTTGGTGGTTGAAAGCCCCTGTTTTTTTTACGGAGGAGTTGGCGCTGACTTAGGATGTTTTCCTGCGTAGTAAACAAGCACTTTGCGTTGGTCTTCATCGGGTACATAAAATACTCGATCAGAACTTGTCACTTCATATTCCCATGCACCTTGATAAAGCTTGCCTTTTAACGGAAAAACTCTCTTCGGCTTTCTCACCATCGGGCTACTACATAAATCCTGATAGCAGCGACGAGTATTCTCAGGCGCACGTAACAATAAAGCTTCCCAATCCCGATTAACCCTTCGGTTTTTCGCTACTACTAACCAGGGCGATTCAGATAATTGCGCGATAATTTCGGCTGGATTTTCTTTTTCTTCAGATGGGGGTGTAGAAGGTGCTGTAAGTGATTCTTCAGGCGGGATTACTAACTCAGAAAGCACGGGTACAGGTGCGGCAAGTTCTTCAGAGGAAACCGCGCTTTCTGAATCGTCTGGAGTGGGTGGATTGTGTGTCATACCTGAGTGGATTCAGTTGTGCTTTCTATTTGAGGCGCTGTCAACAAAACTTCGTCAATTGCATCGTTGAAAGCTGCTGCGAGTTCCGGGCACGAAAGTGCGATCGCGCTTTCTAGCCATTCATGGATTACAATCTCGATCGCACTCCACGCCCCAGGTTCCGACTCCGCAAGTCGGTAAGCTGTTTCTAATTCAGCAATCAATTCGCACAATTCATCTGAGTCAAATACTTTCAGCCACCCATAGGGATGTTCTGAACTAATTGGTTCTCCCAAACGCAGGCGGTAAGCAGCCGCCATCACTTCAAATACTGTTAAAGAAACAGTTGCAGCTTTTACCCACAGCGCCATCTCCTCGCGCCGCAGCAAAGCAAAATGTTGGTCGTTGCGAGTGATGGTAACAGGGTGTTCCATCGCCAAATCGAGAACTCGCCCCGGTTGTTGGTTCAATTCGGTTGCGGTGATTAATTCATCGCCGTAAACAAGGCGCGAAGATTCATTTAGCATAGTTTTTGCGCCGGCCTGTGATTCGGAATGCTTGTTAATCTATGTATTGATTATAGACGTAATTAGACTCGATGGTTAAAACCGGGTCTACATAAGATTAGACTCGGCGGTTGAAACCGCGTCTACACAAACAAAACCCGACGAAAGCGGGTTGAAGAGTGTACGGTTTCAACCGCCGGATCAAAATAACTAATGACTAATTACATATCTGTCATTAACCTTGCCTTCCGCAACACAAATGTCAACACTGTTTCTTGACCAGTAATAATGTCGGCTCTACCTTCCATTCCCGACTGAATTGAATACTGGCGTGGGGTATTTGCCTGGGAAGTTCCGAATGCTTGATTGCTGGTAGATTCGAGTTTTGTTAGATAGGTTTGATCGGGTTTAATGGCAACTTCATAGTAAGCACTACCTAAATTATTATTGGGGTTTTGAGTTGCGATCGCATCTGGAGCAATTTCGCTGACAGTCCCTTTCAATGTACCGTAGTCGGGGAAGGGTAGGGCGGAAATTCTCATTTGTACGGGTTGACCAATTTGGATGCTAGCAATATCTTGGGATGTTACTCTGGCTTTGATTACGAGGGGTACGCCACTGGGGACGATTTGGGCGATCGCACTTCCTGCTTGCACAGTTTGACCAGGATGTTCTAACTCTACTTTGAGAATTGTACCGTCTGCTGGAGATCTGACAACGCTATATTTGAGTTTTAATTCAACTTGATTTAGTTCTTTTTGAGCTTGAATCAATTGCTGTTGAATTGAGGAGCGTTTCACCAGCAAAACCCGCCGACTTCTGCCTAATCGTTCAGCTACATCGGGCAGGGATGTTGCTAATTTTACCAGAGCTGATTCCACTAATTTATCTGCTGCGGAACTTTCATTTTGGATACTCTGAAATTGGGCGCTAGCTAAAATTTGATTCTCCAATTCCCGCAATTGGCGATTGATTTCATCGGCTGCTGTCTGAGACTGAGTGACAGTTTCTTGGAATTGCTTTTTTTGACTATCTAACCGGGATGCGTCCACAACGGCGATCGGATCTCCTTGTTTCACCACCTGATTTTCAGTAACTGCAATGCTTTCGACGGTGCCCTCTGTTGTCGCTTGTACAACGCGGACTTCTCCGGCGGGGCGGACGATCGCATCTGCTTTAACTGTAGCACTGTATTTGGTGACGCTAGCAAGGGCGATCGCACCTCCAAATGTAGCCACCATCAAAATTCCCCCCCAACTTGTCCAGCGGCTGACAGGGGGCAAAAATTGGTCGTTCTCAAAGGTTTCAACGGATGGGGATTCGGGAAGGGGAGACATGGCGACAACAGGGTAAGAAGAAGGAAGAAGGAAGATGGAAGATCGAAGAAGGAAGATGGAAGAAATTTAGGCGATCGCCTAATTAGCCCTAAGGATTTCAGCAATTAATAATCTTCTAACCACGGTTCGGGTTGCTTTAAAAATTCCACATAGTGACTAACTCTAAACATCCTTATTTCTTTGAGCGCATTTATTTTTAACTTTCCGGATAGCCCAGATACATTTAGAAGTCTCAATCAAAATTCGTAGGCTACAGCCAAAAATCCGCACAGATTCCCTGAATGAGCATCCCAACTTCGCTCCCATATCGAGACTGGTAAAAAAACCGGGTTCTATTTTCATTACACGTAAGTATTGAATAGTCACCGAATCTTTGACTGAGATCGATCTCTCTGAGACAGAGGGACGAAAAAGTCTTGACTGCAAATTTTTGATTAATTAAATTCCCAAGGAGTTCATTATGTTTGAAAATCAACAACACTCACTGTTTACTGAACTAACAGATGCCGAATCTGCTACTGTCAGCGGTGGTAATAGGAGCAGCGGTGTCAGCGATATCGACAGTAATAGCGATGCCAGCAATAGCAATGCTGATGATATCAATACCTTCTTTTTTGTACCGGATGTCAGTCAACTTTATATGTACGATCCGAGTCGCCAGCGTCCCTATAAAACCATCGTAGTTTAGAAAAGTAAGTGTAGGGGCTTACTTGGGAAAAAATCTCCGTAATATTCCGGAGAACCATCTGCTTTTAAGAAACATAGATCAGTATTTAAACGAAGCTAGAAAGTTTATCGAGTTTCTAGCTTGTGTCCAATTTGAGCGCATAAAACGGAGTCTATCATGAAAGAAACTAAAGACACCTCACTAGAGGGCTCACTGTTTACTGACATCACCCCAGAAGCATCTGCCAGTGTCAACGGGGCTCATCGTTATCGTTATGTCAGCCGTCGTAGCAACTGCGATAACTACAGCTACAATCCCTACTTCGATGGTCGCCCAGTTCATGGCTACGTACACAATGTGTCCTATCGTCGCTACTACGACTGGTAACTGACTGTGAGAACTTCAGAAATTTTGGTGTAAAAATTCAGAAATTCCAATTTAAACGATGATCTAGAATTTAGCTGAAATTTCTAATTATTGTCCAATTTTATCAGCTTAAAAGGAGTTTATCATGCAAGCAACTAAAGAGAGCTCACTGTTTACTGAAATCACTGCTGAAGAATCTGCTAGTGTCAACGGTGGTTACTATGGCTGTTACCGTCCCCGTCGTCACATTGTATACCGCCGTAATCGTAACGGTACTTTCAGAGCAGTAGTTCGCTACTGGTAAATTTGAAGTCGGTTAATTCAGCTTTATAACTGTGAATCGAGGAAGTACCCATAACATTATGGGTGCTTTTTTCTGATTGAGTATCCGGCGATGTGTAATCTGTTTTAGGCTCTGGTGATGACAATAAATTGTCAATATATATTGTTATAGCAACCGCCAAGGTGGTTAAGGCATAACTTTGGGGTAAGGGCGAAGCATTCGGGCGGAAAATCCTTGAGTAAAACCCATAAATTATCTGCCCGAATGCTTCGCCCCTACTGCCTTAATCGCCTTGGCGGTTGCTATATTTCTCCAGAGAATACCATCTACGAAAAAGTCAATAATTTATGAAATATCAGGTTGTTCTTCAGCATAGTGAAGAAGATTGCGGAGCTGCTTGCTTGGCTTCCATCGCTAAATTTTATGGTCAAAATTTGACTATTAGTCGTTTGCGAGAATTCGTCGGTACCGGTCAACAAGGGACGACTTTACTGGGGTTAAAACAAGGAGCTGAGGCGATCGGCTTTAATGCTCGATCGGTACGAGCAGCATCTGCCATTTTAGACAAGCTGGATGATGCCCCTCTACCTGCTATTATTCACTGGAAAGGTTATCACTGGGTAGTTTTGTATGGAAAGCAGGGCAAAAAATATGCGATCGCCGATCCAGGAGTCGGCATTCGCTATGTTTCCAAAGAGGAATTAGCCACGGCTTGGACAGATTGGTTGTGCTTGCTGGTGGAACCAGATCCAGAGCGGTTTTTTGCCCAAGGAGAGAGTCAAGCATCCGCAAGTTCTCTACAGAGATGGATGCGACGCATTGGGATTTACCGCTCGATTTTGATGGAAGCATTTTTGCTAAATATAGTCTTAGGTTTGCTGTCAATTTCTTCGCCTTTTCTGGTGCAAATTCTCACCGATGATATTTTGGTGCGAGGCGATACGCAACTTTTGGCTAGTGTGGCGATCGCCGTTATAGTCATGAACCTATTTAGCAGCAGTTTAGGACTCGTCCAGTCGAACTTAATTGCTCAGTTTTCCCAGCGATTAGAATTGGGATTCGTGATGGAATTCGGGCGCAAACTACTACGTTTACCTCTGAGCTTTTACGAAAGTAGACGCAGTGGCGAAGTCATCGGTAGATTAAAAGATATTCAAGAAATAAATCAATTAGTTTCTCAAGTAGCCATCAGCTTACCCAGTCAATTTTTTATAGCAATAGTTTCTTTTAGCTTCATGCTTTTTTATAGTAAAGAACTAACACTAGCCGCTACACTAATTGCGTGTTTGATGACTGCTTCTACTATAATATTTCTGCCCGCATTGCAGCAAAAAACACGCAACTTACTTGTACTAGAATCGGAAACACAAGGGATGTTGGTAGAAACTTTTAAAGGGGCGTTGACCGTCAAAACTACTAGCAGCACCCAACAACTTTGGGAAGAATTGCAAAGACGCTTTGGTCGTTTAGCTAATCTTACTTTTCGCACCACCCAAATAGGCATATTAAATAATATATTTTCTGGTTTTGTTGCCTCGGCTGGTAGCATTACTATCCTGTGGCTGGGGAGCGGTTTAGTGATTGAAAAAGTCTTAAGTATAGGTCAATTACTAGCCTTTATCAGCATGAATCAAAATGTGACAAATTTAGTAAATTCAGTAGTAGGATTTAGTGACGAAATGACTCGCGTCCAGACAGCAACTCAGCGGCTATCGGAGGTGATAGACGCTGAACCGGAAAGCAAAAGCGACCGGAATAAACCTTTTGTACAAATTCAAAACCGGGACGATATTGTTTGTAAGAATGTTAAGTTTCACTATCCAGGTAGACTGGATTTGCTAGAAAATTTTTCGGTCACGTTTCCTGGTGGTCAATCCATCGCTTTAATTGGCTATTCCGGCTGTGGCAAGAGTACCCTAGCTAAAGTAATTGCTGGTTTGTATCCGCTGCAATCTGGTAATATTAGAATTGGTGATTATAATTTACAGGATTTGTCTCTTGACAGTCTCAGACAGCAGGTAGTTTTGGTTCCTCAAGAAGCACATTTTTGGAGTAGATCGATTCTGGAGAATTTCCGTTTAGGCTATCCAGAAATTAGCTTTGAACAAATTGTTAAAGCTTGTAAAATTGCTGGGGCGGATGAATTTATCAGCCAATTACCAGATAAATACCAGACTGTCTTAGGGGAATTTGGAGCGAATATTTCTGGGGGACAAAGGCAAAGATTGGCGATCGCCCGTGCAATTCTCAACAACCCACCCGTATTGATTTTAGACGAATCTACCGCCGGCTTAGACCCCGCCAGTGAAGCGGAAGTTTTAGAACAGTTGTTGATGTACCGACACGGAAAAACTACGATTTTTATCAGTCACAGGCCGAGGGTGATCGATCGCGCTGATTGGATTATTATGTTAGAACGAGGGAAGTTGAAAGTGCAAGGATCTGCTGCCAGATTGCGATCGATTCCCGGAGATCATTTAGAGTTTTTGCATCCTTGAGCGAGTTAGAACTTATGAAATTTGTGGATTGCATATCTATAAAAGTAGGGTAGTATTATGATGGCAGACTTTGATTTTCAGTTTGATGCAATGTATTCCCGACCAAAATTCTGCACTTCTCGCAACACAGTCAGATCCGTTTCTGTTTTTCGTAGTTCAATCCACTGATTCAACTGGTCAACGTTCACCATAGGAAAAGCACGACTGTTAACTGCATTTGTGTATTGGCTATCCTGAAGCAATTGTATGCTCAATTTATGCCGCCGATACAACCAGATTTCGGGAACTTTCATTGCCAGATAGATAGACATTTTGCTGGCTGAAGAACTGGCAATATCTACTTCCAACGCCAAATCGGGGGCAAGACTTTCAGAAGCCTTTGTCTCCATCCCTTGCCCTCGTGTGGCATTTTGGATGTAGAAACAGGTATCGGGTTCAATGCCGCGATCGATGGTTTCACGATTCAGGGTGGTTGAACCAAAATCATTCGCCTCCATCCCCAACTCCATTGCCAGCATTGTAATGATTTTTGCCAGCAACCGATTGACGATTTCGTGAAGTTCTCCTGGCATCCTGATCTCCAATACTCCCTGGTTATAGGCAATGCGAGTTGGGCGATTATCTCCCAAGTTTTGCAGCAACGCTTCATAGGTTTTCCAGGTTAGCCCTGAAATGATCATGGCACTACCAGGAGTCAACTTAATTTGATTGATTTGTGTCGCGATCGCTGCGCTCATGGGTTAGCTCTCTAGCGAATAGTAATTCTGTTTCTGAATTACTCGTATTATAGCGGTTCAGGCTGTGTATTTAGATTCCACAGCATGATAATCGTCAGGTGCGTCCCTATCAACAATCTGTCAGTAAAATCAATTTTCTGGTAGCGACGCACCCTACAAAATATCGTCAGGTGCGTCGCTATCAATAATCTATCAGTAAAATCGCAAATCTGGCAGCGAAATCGCATTTTATAGCAACCGCCAAGGTGGTTAAGGCATTTATGCGATCGCTCAGGGAGCGGAGTCGAAGGGTTCAACGACCTTCTTCGCCTTGGCGACTGCTATAACTGAGGCTGAGTGACGTTAGGTTTAGTGTTGAAGTCGTCGGGGAAAAGTTCGAGTTGTGTCATTGTTGGTGAGTGATTCGTCAATCAGAGAGTAGCGCGTAGGCGTAGGGCGTGTTTTCAAACCCAAAGATCCCCCCCAGCCCCCCTTAAAAAGGGGGGGGAAAGAGTCTTTAAGTCCCCCTTTTTAAGGGGGATTTAGGGGGACAGAAATGGGTTGAAGTTCCTCTCAAACAGTAGCCATCCATTGAAAGTCTCACAACCACTAAACAACGCTAATTAAGTTCACCCTATTGTTTAAGTATCAACAAAACAAAGGACTTAAACAAAATGAACATTCAAAAACAAGCATTAATTTTAACTCTTTCCTTAGTCGGTTTAACCAGTATGAATTCTGTCGGATTAAAGCCGGCTTTCGCTAACCAAGCTCCCGCCCCACAACATCAATATTCAGGCAAGACAACGGCTCCAGACACTCAAACCAATAAGAGTAAAGAAACTCGCACTGCTAGTTCTCCGCAGGTATCTTCCAGAAACAGCTTTCTTCCTGTAGAAATCAGCGGGATACTTCAGGGACATGGTAGGAAAAGCATGGGTGGAGGGTATGCAGAGGCAAATGCAACTTTTTACCGAAACGGATTGATTGTTATTCAAACACACGCAGTAAGTAGTTCGTATACTTCAGGGACAAAGGGTAGTGTCTTTGTTGTTGGTTCAGACAGTAAAGGTCGTGCCCTCTTTGCATCTCAAGTATTTGACATACCAACTGCTTGCAGTAAGCCCGATAGTTGTTCATCAAATAGGAGCGGCTCTAACCAATTTCAAATTAACCCTGAAGTAGCTAAATATATAGCAAAAATCGATATCTTTGTTCAAGATCGAAGTGGTGGAAGAAGCGCACGGGAAGTAGTGAACCACACTATCAAGGAAGTCTACGCAACTTATAACGATTTACCTCCTGAAGTAAAAGCTGGCATACGTTATTTGGTTTCTCAGTAAAAATGTACTATACCAACAAACCCACCTAAGTCAGTGTTACTTAAGGGGGTTTCGTTTCCATTTAACTAATTTCCTCAACGAGTGGGGACGACGCGATCGCTATAAACAGCAATGATTCTACAAGCCGAAAAATGATGTAATTAATGGTAGTAATTCTTGACAAGCTTTAGCCGCCGCTGCAATAACAGGCAGTCCCGTAACTATGTGAAGCCGATAAATCCGATGTTTGGAAAGATCCTAAATTCGTAAAAACTTGGGATTACAGAAAAATTAACAAGCGATCGTACTTTGTTGTTGTCCGCATCCTGTACGGTTTCCCCCACACAGTGATGTACAATTTTCCACATTTTATTTATCCGGTATGAAGCCTGGGAAACAGAAAAGCATTATATAGAAACTTAGAAGGTGTCTTCTGATGGCGTTTCCTATCTACTTTCAATCTCCAACCGATGAAATAGCAGACGGCATTTTCATCCAAACGTCTTGCTCTCTAAGTGAATCCGGGGTATTGACGTTATCCACACGAAGCTGGACAAAAAATAAATTAAGGGGCGCTCACAGTCGAGTCATCATTGTTTTACTTGATAAAAGCGGTAAGCGTCTTTGGAATACTGATACGTTCCAATGTGGGATTGGAGGAAAATACGATTTTTCTGGAAAATCAGACCGTACAATAAATCCAGATCCTATTCAAGTCCCTCAACCCTTTCTTTCAAAAGTCCAATTTGTTGAGGTCGTGCATTTTGATGAGCCAACGCCTATCACTGACTACATAGTAATGTTGAACAATCTTTTCAAGATCAACACGACTTCCCACAACACAAACACGCTCACTCACAACGGGAATATCTTTCACGTTTTCACACATACAGTCGAACAAATCGGAAACAATACCAAAATGCAAGATGACCATCGTACTCAAGATTTTACTAACGCCCGTGAAATTATAGCCAATATGGGAGACCATAGCACCTTTAATAATCTTATCCAGCAGTTACCTTCTTCATCTGATCCAAATAAACCGGGAATCAAAGAACTGTTAACTCAGCTAGAAACACAAATAAAATCTTCTGAAGAATTATCAGATGATGACAAAAAAGACGCTTTAGACGAAGTGAAGAAGTTAGCAGAAGCAGGTCAAAAACCTAAACAAAATCAAGATTTAGCCAATAAAGCCATCAGAGGGCTTACACGCATAGTTAAGGACTTTGCTGCATCGGCTAAGGTGGTTCAAGAATTAATCTCATTAATTAAACCAATTTTTGGTTTGTAAGTTTCATGGATTAAATTTCCCGCAATCAATTAACTCTGTTAGCTCCTAGTGAAATACTAGGAGCTAATTTTTCTAAAATTCTGTTTTGAAATTAACTCCAATAAACGGCTGATTCTCGTTAGTTCGCCCAACTTTTAATGTGGTATAGCAACCGCCAAGGTGGTTAGAGCGTAAACTGAGGATAGTCTTTTTTGTTGCGGAGCGATCGCACCACCACTTATGTCTCAACCCTACAGCTACGATCTACGCGAGAAAGTCATCCAAGCTATCAAGCTTGATGGCTTAAAAATTATTGAAGCCAGTCAACTTGATTGCTTACGGGATGCGACCCTTGGATGTCTTGCGCCTTGCGTCCTAACCGACGAAAGCGGTTGCTATATCATTCCTCCTCAATTTCAATCTCCACTGCCTCTAACTCAGCTTCTAACTGCTCAACAGTCGGCAAACTCCCCTGTAACTGTTCCGGCAAAGCCTCCCGCAATTGATAAGTCGAAACCCCGATCGGCTTATTCAGATCCCGCAAAGCATATTCCACAATCTTCTGTTTTTTATTCTTACATAAAATTATCCCAATAGTTGGCATATCATCCCGGTGTTTCAGCAAATCATCCACAGCCGAAACGTAAAAACTCATCTTCCCCGAAAACTCTGGTTTAAAGGCTTCTACCTTCAAATTAATTACCACAAAACAGCGCAAATGTAAGTGATAAAATAACAAATCAATATAAAAATCTTCCCCTTCCACCTCCAGGTGATACTGACTACCGACAAAAGCAAAACCCACTCCCAACTCTAGCAAAAAGTCGCGAATGCGATCGATTAGAGCTTTCTCTAATTCTCGCTCTTGTGCTTCTTGGCTTAAACTGATAAAGTCAAAATTATAAGGATCTTTCAACAGTTGCAGCGCTAATTCTGATTGAGGATTAGGCAGAGTCCGAGAGAAGTTTGTATCAGCTTTCCCTTGTCGTCGGTATAGCCCGCTTTCTATTTGATGAACTAATACATTTCGACTCCATCCTTGCTCGATAGTCTGGCGTGCATACCACAGGCGTTCCTCTGACGATTTCAGTTTTTCCATTAAGGCAATGTTGTGATACCAAGTAATTTGTGCAAGCACCTCTTGCACAAATTGCTCATCCGGGTAAGTTTCCGCAAAACTCCTCATATATTTGAGATTGCGAGGTGAAAAACCCTTCATCTCAGGAAAAGCTGTTCGCAAGTCAGTAGCTAAATTATCTATAACTTTTGTTCCCCATCCTTGCTGCTGCTGGCGGTTTAAAATATCCCGTCCAATTTGCCAGTAAAGCAACACTAATTCGCGGTTAACAGAAAGTATAGCCCGCACTTGAGCTTGTAAAATACGTCCCTTAAGTTCCCGCAGAAAATCATGATAATCTTCTGGAATTGATAAGTTATTTGCCATATCTTAATCCCCACAGATTTTGCCTAATCATCGTCTGTAATATCAAATTTGCTAGCATCATCCTGGTAAAATCCAGTCAACGGTGAACTGTCAACCGTCAACCGTCAACCGTTAACTGTCTTCTTCCGTAGTTAATGCACCCTACAAACTAGGGCGATCGCCTCTTGATTTTCTAGCACCAAACCATACTCCAAACCTTCAACCACCGCCTGACAAGAAGCATCCAAAATATTACCAGAAACCCCAACCGTCGTCCAGCGATCTTGACCATTACTAAACTCAACCAACACGCGAGTTTTAGCAGAAGTTCCCGCGCCACCGTCGAGAATCCGCACCTTATAGTCTGTTAGGTAAAAATGTGCGATCGCCGGATAGAAATTAACCAAAGCTTTCCGCAAAGCCGTATCCAAAGCTGAAACCGGGCCGTTTCCTTCCGCAGCTTCCAAAATATTTGTGCCATTTACCGACAATTTCACCGTCGCTAAAGCCGCACAATCTTCGCCTACCTTATCGCAGTGAACTTGAAATCCCTGAATTGTAAACCATGGCTGACGCTTTCCCAAAGCTTCTCGCATTAACAATTCAAAACTCGCCTCAGCAGCCTCAAATTGATAGCCCTGACTTTCCAATTTTTTCAATCTTTCCAGAATTTGGCGACAAGCAGGATCTTGGCGATCGAGTTCAATCCCAAAAGTTTTAGCCTTGGCTAAAACATTGCTCAAACCAGCTTGATCCGAAATCACAATACGGCGACAGTTGCCGAGTTTTTCCGGTTCTAAATGTTCGTAAGTTAGCGGATTTTTTTCCACAGCAGATACGTGAATTCCGCCCTTATGAGCAAAGGCTGAAAGCCCCACAAAAGGAGCGTGGTCATCGGGAGCAAGATTGACAATTTCACTAACCGATCGACTAACCTGAGTTAATTTGATTAATTGCTCATCTTGAATACAATCATAACCCAACTTAAGCTGAAAATTTGGAATCAAAGAACACAAATTAGCATTACCACAGCGTTCGCCATAACCATTAATAGTTCCCTGTACCATCTTCACTCCTTCCTGGACAGCAGCCAAAGCATTAGCAACCGCAACTCCCGAATCGTTGTGAGTGTGAATACCCAGTTGAATTTTAGAATTTCTCCCCTCGTTAGCAATGGGAGATTGAGCAACTTTTCTCCCCCCCTTAATAAGGGGGGGTTGGGGGGGGTGAATTTCCGATTCAGAAATATCCCAAGTTTCCATTATTCCTGCCACATCTCGAACAACTTGACTAACTTCGTGAGGTAAAGTCCCGCCGTTCGTATCGCAAAGCACCAGCCATTCAGCACCAGATTTCGCCGCTGCTTCCAAAGTTTTCAGAGCATAATCTCGATTGTGTTTATAGCCATCAAACCAGTGTTCAGCATCATAAATAACCCGCCTTCCCTGACTCCGCAAATATTCAATCGTATCTCCAATCATCGCCAAATTTTCATCTAGTGTCGTCTTCAACCCTTCAATGACGTGCAAATCCCAAGACTTGCCAAACAGTGTTACCCAGTGAGTACCAGCCGACAAAATAGCCTGCAACATTTCATCATTAGCCGCCGCCCTTCCCGGTCTCCTAGTCGAACAAAAAGCCACAACTTCTGCTTGAGTTAGCGGCTGTTCTTTCAGTCGCCAAAAAAATTGTACGTCTTTAGGATTAGCCCCTGGCCAGCCACCTTCGATAAAAGGAATTCCTAAACTGTCTAACTGACGAGCAATTTGTAGTTTGTCTTCCAGAGATAGGGAGAGTCCCTCGCACTGGGCACCGTCTCGCAGCGTGGTATCGTAGATCCAGAGCCGATTTGTCATGGGGTATTAGAGATTGAAATCTTGGTAATATATGACTTATCATATTAGATGAATTTATTTGAAATAAGTGCGATAATATATAGGAAAATTAACATAGATCTAATTGGGGTGAATTGCTGTGGTTAAAGTACAAGCACAAGGAAAAACTTTTGAGTGCGATCGGGGAGCCAATCTCCGTGCTGTTTTGCTAGAGAACGGCATCGATCTCTACAACGGCAATGCCAAAATCATCAATTGTCACGGTCTCGGCACTTG
>RDXH01000323.1 GCA_004292745.1 Oscillatoriales cyanobacterium
CCACTACGGAGACGACAGGATTAGCAAATGGGATATTTTCTACTACGTTTATGCTGTTTTGCACCATCCCACCTATTGCACTCGCTACGCCGCCAATTTGAAACGGGAATTGCCCCATATTCCCTACACTCCCGATTTTCATTCTTTCGCTAATGCGGGCAAACGTTTAGCAGAAATTCACGTCAATTACGAACAGCAACCCGAATATCCGCTTAAGTGGATAGAAAATACTGACGTGCCGTTAGATTGGCGGGTAGAAAAGATGAGATTGAGTAAAGATAAAACTCAACTGATTTACAACGATTTTCTCACATTAAGCGGCATTCCCTCTTCAGCATTTGAGTACCGTCTGGGGAACCGTTCTGCGTTAGATTGGGTAATAGACCAGTATCAATTCAAAACTGATAAACGGAGTGGAATTGTTAATGACCCGAATCGCTTGGATGATGAACAATACATTGTCCGGTTAATTGGCCAAGTCATCGCAGTCTGTTTGGAAACTGTGCAAATTGTCGGCAGTTTGCCGAGTGTGGGAATAGGGGAGGAAGATATTATTGACTCTTAGACTGGAATGATGCTGCATGGTATCATCACCTTGGTTTCTTGCCGTGAACTTATGCCAATTCTTAAAAGTCGTAGCTCCCGGCACCGGACACTCCAGGAGCCCATTAGTGTCAACTTAAGACTAAAACCCTTGAGAAATCTCGCTTTTAGTCGAGTCTAGATCCCCCTAAATCCCCCTTAAGAAGGGGGACTTTGAGTAATTTCTTGTCCCCCCCTTCTTAAGGGGGGCTAGGGGGGATCTAACTTTTATAGTCAAACAGCAATCTTTGACTAAGTTTGAGCTTAAGTTGACACCTATGGGCATTGCCGTTTCCCTACGGATATGGGGTACAATCTTGTAGCACTACTTTTTAGGTAACAATTTCGTAAGTCGAGTTATAAAAAAACACAGCATTTAGAAATGTTCCAGCAGAGATTTCTCTTGTGCATAAACCTTTCGCAGCGACTCCAGGGCTATTCGACTTAACAGAGCTCAGATCCCCCCTAGCCCCCCTTAACAAGGGGGGGACAAGAGTTCAGACAGCATTTAGAAATGTTCCAGCAGATATTTCTCTTGTGCGTAAACCTTTCGTAGCGACTCCAGCCCGATCGCACTTAACATCAATTTAATCACCCCCACCAACTCTCCCCACTCCAACAATTCAGCAACAGAAACCGCCTCTCGAAATTTATCCCCATAGAAATCCACCCAAAAATTCGGCGCGTATCTCTCCTTCAGACTCGCCATCCGGCGCTTCCAGTAACCAAAATCTACACCAGAGGGCGCTTCCTCTCCCACCACTGGCGGAAAGTCGGCATAACTCACAAACCGACTCATTCCTTGGGCGTGCACGTACAGGATATGCGCCCAGCACTCGAAGCGATATATTTGTTCTACTTTGATTTTCAGCAGCCGCGCGATCGCCTCTTTTGTCACAAACCGGCTTAATTTGTTTCTGGGGGTTGATTTTCGCGAAAATTTTGTTAACATGGTGGCTAAGTGTCCTATGTGATTAATTTGCTAGTGTCCTATGTGATTAATTTGCTAGTGTCTTATGTGATTAATTTGCTGTGGAATTGATTCCTGTGTGATTGATTCCTAGGAGACTTTGATTTGGATAGGCGATCGTCTTTAAGTTTTCCAGACCTGGGCGATCGCTTTTTACGATAAAATTATAATATACTATATCTAGTGGTCTGTCAATGGGTTTAATTAGATTGCGGGTTAGAGAATTTGCTGGTGAGAAAGGCTGGACGATCAAAGAGGTTTCTGACCGATCGGGAGTCAACTACAGCACTCTGAGCACCTATTCACGTTCTCCAGGAATGGCAATGGTTGATTTTACTTGTCTGCTCAAGTTGGCACGTACTTTTGACGTGATGGTGGAAGATTTGGTTGAGGTTGTCAAAGAATAGCCGATCGCCTTTTGTAGTATAATTTTGTGACTCATATTAGTCAGGTGTCAATAGCTTATGGGCTTAATTAGATTACGAGTTAAAGAATTTGCTGCTGAGAAAGGTTGGACGATCAAAGAGGTTTCAGAGCGATCGGGCGTAGTCTACAGTACGCTGAGAACTTATGCCCGATCGCCCGGATTAGCCACAATTGATGTGACAGCCTTGGACAAGTTGGCGAGGACTTTTGACGTGATGGTCGAAGATTTGTATGAGATTGTCGAAGATTAGCCGATCGCCTTTTGGGATAAAAATATCTTATGATGGTACACCATCATTTGTCAAGTATGGGTTTAGTCAGACTAAAAGTCAGAGAATTTGCTGCTGAGAAAGGTTGGACGCTAAAAGAGGTTTCAGAGCGATCGGGCGTAATTTACAGCACCGTCAGACACTACGCCAGATGTCCGGGAGTGTCAACTATTGACTTCATTTCCATACACAAATTGGCCCGCACCTTTGATGTAATGATTGAAGACTTGGTGGAAATTGTGCAGGAATAGGCGATCATCCAGTCAATTGCGTTCGCTGTACCCAGCAGCTATGTGTTGTTTTGGTTTTGACTTGCTTCTATTTTAGGTTGCTCAGCCTTTCTGACATATCCCTCCATAAATTCCAGCAAAACATCCCTCATATTTTTACCATCCCTAGCAACAGCCGACTTAAATCGGTTCCGCAGATCCGGTGGCATTTCTACTCTAATAGCCACAGTCTTTTTGTCATTCATATAGGTTTAAAGCTTTAAAATATATACATTTTGATATTTTATCATAACTACTTTAATGGTTGAATTGCTAGAAATCCCCCAAGCACAAAACGTAGTCGTTACAGACGACGCGCTAACAGTCGATCTATCCGATGGTCGTACTATTTCTGTTCCTTTAGCTTGGTATCCTCGGCTATTGCATAGCACACCGATCGATCGCAATAATTGGCGATTTATTGGTGAAAATCAGGGAATCCACTGGCCTGATATTGACGAAGATATTAGCGTCAAAAATATCATTCTCGGTAAACCATCTGGAGAAAGTCAGAAATCATTTCAGCGGTGGTTAGAAGAACGTGGGAACACAGTCTAATTTAAATATCCTTCTTATTCTTAGTCCGCGCAGGCGGACTTCGTTTGTGTAGCAGCGGTTTCAACCGCCGAATCATCTTAAAAAAAAGCGCCTGAGTTCCCCCAGACGCCTAGCATAAAATCAACAAATTGTCAACCCTAACCTAACCATTCAAAGCCTCAGCACCGCCGCAAACTTCCAGGATTTCCTGAGTAATTGCCGCTTGCCGCGCCTTGTTATAAGTCAGCGTCAAACTACCAATCAAATCACTAGCATTCTCACTAGCATTATTCATCGCAGTCATCCGCGCAGCCAACTCACTCGCAGCAGACTCTTGCAAAGCCCGCAGCAATTGGTTGTTCAAATACAATGGTAAAAGAGCATCCAAAATTTGCGCTGGATCTTGCTCGAAAATCATGTCGCGGGGCAAACTCTTCTTAGTAGGTGCAGAAACCTTTTCGCGCGATACTTGAAACTCTCCGCCTTTCGTAGTCAAGCGGAAGATTTCATCGTCTTGCACTTCAAAACCTTGGGGGTCTAGGGGCAGCAAAGTTTGAATCACTGGACGAGAACTAATTAGCGACACAAACTTGGTATAAACCAACTCAATTCTGTCCACAGTTCCTGACAGGAATAGCGACAACAATTCGTCAGCAATCATCGCTGCTTCCGGTGCTGTTGGAATTTGTTCCAAGTTAGTGTAAGTCGCATCAATTGGTTGTTCGCGGCGCTGGAAATACTGAGTAGCTTTCCGTCCTACCAAGATATATTTGTACTCTACACCTTCAGCTTTCAGTTCTTTGGCACGATTTTCGGCGTACTTGATGATGTTTCCGTTGTAGCCGCCGCACAAACCCCGATCGCCCGAAACGACCAAAAGCCCAACAGTCTTAACTTCGCGTTTCTTCAACAGCGGCAAATCCAGGTTTTCAAACTGCAACCGTTCCGCCAAACCGTACAATACTTCTGCGAGGCGATCGGCAAAAGGCCGAGTTGCAGTCACCTGTTCTTGAGCGCGGCGCACCTTTGCCGCAGCCACCAAGCGCATTGCTTCTGTAATCTTTTTAGTGTTCTTGACCGACTTAATGCGATCGCGAATAGTTTTCAGATTTGCCATAAATTTCTCCTTTTTTCTTAGCCTTTATTTCT
>RDXH01000324.1 GCA_004292745.1 Oscillatoriales cyanobacterium
ATCCCCTCATAAACCAGTAAAAATACGCAGAAAATTAGATCCTTAAGCTGGTAAAATCATCAATAATTATGAGTGTGCTTCTGCTTGTGAGTATAGCAACCCTAAATCATTTGTGAATTTCTTACTCCCTCCCCTTAATAAGGGGAGGGTTGGGGTGGGGTAAAAAACTTACGACTCATTTAGGATTGCTATATATACATGACATACCAAAATAAACCTTTACAAATACCAGCACAAAAGTTTATAGAAGCTGAGGCTTGCTGGAATCTCCAACAGTTATATGCAGACTTGACATCGGCCAAGCAAGAATATGCTACCAGTAGAAATCAGCGACTCACCCCTTTAGAAAAAACGTACCTGCGAGGATTGCTTTGCAATTATAGTCCATCGGAAATTGCCGTCGCACTCCATCGTAAATGCACGGGTATTAGAGTAGATTTATCAAGAGGGCTGTATCGCTACATAGAAGTTTTGACGCTGCAACAACCCAAAGACTGGAAAGAAATCCCAAGTATGCTAGAAATATATGGTTATAAACAAAATAGTAGCAGAGAAACATTGCATTCTACATTGAGAAATTCTGCCCAAACTCCCCAATCTCCCATCGAAAATCGAACTGAATGGGGGCTGGCGGTGGATACGTCTAGTTTCTACGGGCGCACAACAGAACTTGCTAACTTAAGGCAATGGATTTTAGAGGAAAACTCTCGCTTAGTTGCTATATTGGGTATGGGTGGCATTGGCAAAACTGCTTTAGCATCTAAGCTAAGAAATCTGATTAAAGACCAGTTTGAGTGCTTGATTTGGATCGACCTCAGTCATGCACCTCTATTGGCAGATACTTTGGTAAATTTAATCGAATGTTTATCCGATCAACCGCTAAGCGATTTCGAGAAATTGCGGTTAGTTAGTCACTATAAAAAAAACTTTTTTCAAGCGCCGCTTGAATTTTTCCGGGACAGTCTAATTGCTTCCACAAATGCAATAGAACCGACAATCGTCGCTGAGGCTATCCAGCGCCTGATTCACTGTTTACAAAAGCGTCGATGTTTGATAATTTTAGATGGGTGGGAAGCTGTTTTCTGCACGGGGCAGTTAACAGGAAATTATCGAAAAGGGTATGAAGTATATGGGGAATTTCTGAAACAAGTAGGAGAATTGCAGCATCAAAGTTGCTTAGTGTTGACTAGCTGCGAAAAACCTAAAGAAATTGCAGCGTTAGAAAGTCAAAATCAATCTGTACGGTCATTAAAATTGGGTAGTTTGGGACAAGCGGCAGTGGAAATCCTTAAAAACAAAGGTTTGTCTGAAGAAGGTGAATACTCAGAATTGATAGAAGCTTACAGCGGCAATCCTTTAGCGTTAAAAATAGTAACAACAACTATTAATGATATGTTTGGCGGAAGCATTGCTAACTTTTTAAGAAATGGGCCGTTGCTGGGAGATTATAGCGATACGTTATCTCGGCAGTTTCATCGCTTATCAGCATTAGAAATTCAGCTATTACACAGTATGGCGAAAGAAGTCAAGCCTGTTGGGTGTGAAAATTTGTACTCAAATATTCAGCAAGATCGGGGTTTAGAATTGCTGAAGGCGCTGGAATCGCTTTTAAGGCGATCGCTAATTGAAACAGTCCAAGCCGAAAGTGAAACTCTGTTCGCGCTTCAACCTGCGATCGAGAAATATCTGATGTCTGTGGCAAGATTGCCTAAGCTATAAATAATCTACCGAGGTTCTATTTCCAATCACTTTCAGCTTGCGACAATACATAGGCTGAAACATCAATAATTTGTTGTTCAGACAAACGAGCTTTGTAAGACGGCATGATATTTTTACCGTTGGTGACTAAATTGGCAATATTTGCGATCGAGTCCATCTTATATTTTTTTAATGCTTTTTGTTTCAAATTTTTGCCACGTCTAATAATGTTGCCACCATTGCTATGACAACCCGCACAATTGACGCTAAAAACTTCGGCAGCCGTTGCAGGATTTGCAGTTGCATCTGCCAAAGCACTTTGGGGACTAATTGTAATTACTCCCAATGCCAAGGTCAGGATTAATAGGAAAGCAGCGAATCTTTTTTGGAATTTCATTAGACAAATCATTTATTTGTAGGTTTCAAAAATTTACATGATGTTAACCACAGAGGGCGCAGAGGACACAGAGGGAGATCAGAGAGAAATGAATAGAGGACAATGTTCTCGTTCTCGTATTTGAATGACCCTTCGACTACGCTCAGGGTGCAGTCACACCTGTCAACCGTCAACAATCTCACCCTCAATTTCCCCGAACTCAATTTTAGTACCCACAATCAGAGTTAGCGTACCTTCTGATTCTACCAGTTTCATATCGCCTTGACTGTCTGTGGCCCACCAAGCCCGATCGGACAAATTGGTCAATCCCAATGAAAATGGATCTGTGGAACCAGAATTCACTACTGCTACCACACCATTAGATGCACTAGCTTTTAAGGTCGATATGTCAGAACTCGACAACTGAGTTCCTGCACTCAAAGGAATAACTTTACTTCCTAACTTCAGGGAAAATTGGCTATTGGCAAAAGACTTTTTAGCAGGATTAGCTGATATAAATGTAGGCGGAACCTTAGCCGGAGTTTGAGCAGGCAAATCAGAGTTTCCGACTGTAATTGTACAATTTCCTAATCTCTTTTGATCGCCCGATCGCAAATAAGTCACCGCCCCATTATCAAAATTTTCGCAGACAATTTGCCCAGCCTCCAATTGAAAGCGCATAGCCAAGGGCGAAATATTCGGAATACAGATGATAGACAAATTATCATCACTACCAAAAGTCACCGGTTCGGCACCAATAGTCAAAGTGCGATTGACTCCGTTATCGTAACTAATTACTAGCCAAGCTTTGTTAAACAAAGTTTCAGCTACAACTAGCATAATGCCAATCCAAAAGCCGATCGCCGCACAGCCAGCTAAACGGCCGACAGTACCCGATAAAGAATAAGCGAACAAAATAAACAAACATCCCCCCAACACGCCCCCAACACCGCCTCCGCCCGCGCCGCGCAGCATTCCTAAATTGGGAATCCGTTTGGAAAGTGCCAGCCCTAACAAACTGCCAGCTATTCCCCAACAAACTACTCGCAATAATTCATTGGGACCAATGCCGCTGTAAATAGCTTCTGCGATCGCCCCAGAAATCGCCCCTGCGATTAAACCAAACAATCCCCCGTTCTTGAAAGCTGCTTTAAATTGAGGCTTGCCTTTGATGTAGTAATAATAGCCAAACATAATCGCTGTAGCAATGCCACCGCCTACCAATCCAAACCAGCGGGCGGTGGAAAGTACACTCTCAAAAAAAGATACCGAACCCGACAGGCGATCGAAATTCATGAAAGGTTCGGTGATTAAATTACCCACGAAACCGCCGACGGCACCGCTGACACCAAACTGCAAAGCTTTTTTAAGGGCTGATAGATTTCTTTTCAAAGCGCACCTGGTTGAAAATTACAGCAAAATTTGACTACAAGCTCGAAAGTCGGAATTTCCCGATCGCACCCGATCCCTCACCTCCGGCGATTTTCCTCCCTGTCAAGAGCAAATTTTTGAGCCAGAACCACCGCACGCCACAAAATCACAGAGGATCTATCGGCTGTACTCCTTACTGTGAGTTCATCATAACGTTTTTATTAACGTAATTTTTGCACCCAAAAATGAAAAGGAATATTACAAACTATTACAGTAACACTCAGAATGTGAACATAATGCCTCAAAATACTTGCCAGAGGTAGTTGCGTCACAGAATCAAATTCCTGACCAATTATCGGACAGTCACTCGATCGCCACCTAATCATTGCCATCTCGATCGCAAAATTAGAGACAGCAGCAGTTATGTGTGGTATCGTAAGCGACAGGCAAAGTGCAGCCAAAAACAGCGCACCGGCGTCAGAACAAGCGCCGTCAAACGCCCAAGGTAGCAACCAGCCAACAACTTCAACAGTTGGAAGCAAGGTAAATTCCCGAAAGTGTCAAAGCTCCTGCCGCAAGCCAGAGGTACGGGATGCAAGCGCCCACCATCGCTATGCTGAGCGTGGAGCAGTTCGTAATTGCAAAATATCCAGCGGGTACACACAAGATGAGTATCGTCACCAAATCAATCGTCAACGCAGACGCTGAAGCTCGTTACCTGAGCCCAGGCGAATT
>RDXH01000057.1 GCA_004292745.1 Oscillatoriales cyanobacterium
GTTTGCCCCTCCGACAACAAAACATCAGAAACCCTCGCCAAATCGTAATCCTCAATTAACGCTTGAACCCCGATCGCATCCAACTTCGCCTCAATAAAATCAAAATCCGTCAACAACTGATGCAGCCGTTCCCCTTGAACACTCTGGGCCAAATGCCCCGGCAGAGTTTCCAAAGCATAAAGCCGCTTTTTCGGCGACAATTTCCCCAACCGTTCTTTAAACTTACTCATCGCCGTACAAATCCTCCCACAAATTATCAGAAATCGCCGTTTCAATATCCCGCAGCGACACCCCAGCTTTCTGCACCACATCTATACGATGCAGAAATCTTTGGAAACTCGCGTGATAGATACTGTAATCGGGAGGACTATCACCGCTACGCCGCAGAAACTGTTCCCAATCATCCAGAACTTCCTGCACATCCAAAGCATCTTCCTCAGCAAAATCCGCCAAAATATCGCAGCAAACCGGCTTGCGAGTTTTCGTCAACAAATAAATCACCTTCAACTTCCGGCGGCGCAATTCCTTATCTTTAACCGCCATTTCCATCCGCGCCCAATGCTTGTCATAATATCCTTCCAACTCCCTCGGCAAATCTTGCAAATTCACATCGCTGTACTTGCCGCTATCGATATCATTCAGCACATAGCGCAGGTACATAAAATTATTCTGGCTTTTTTCCGCCACCGCCGCCACAAACTGTTCGCGCTGCAAATTTTGACGGTTAATCCAACTCTGAATAGACGCGCTGTTCCCCGTGCGTTTGTCAATATAAACCTTGACATCCGCCAAACTTTCTGCACTGTACTGCATCAAATCGAAAACGTCATGATTTGGCAAAGGCAGAGTTTTCGGCTGCTTGGAAACAATAAAATAAACGTTATCGGGTAAAGCATCTGGCAAATACAAAACATTGCTACCGCGCCCCTGCAAACTCGAATCCACTTCATCCAGGGCATCGACGACAATAATCAACTTTTTGCCGCCCAATTTAGCGCTGACTTCCCCCAACAATCGACTCAGAAAATTGCCATCTCTGGTCGCATTTTCCGGCAGTTGCGGATAATTTAGTTGAAAGCCTCGAATTAACTGAGTGCAGGCATTTTCCAGAAATTGTTCGGCGCGGACAATGCCTTGAGATTGCGAGTTAAAATGGGCGACGCAGCGCCGCTTCAGCAGCAGCACTAACTTCGCCATAATTGAACTTTTCCCGACACCCGGATCTGCTTCTAAAACAAAATAGCCTTTGCGATTGTTCTGCAAAAATTCCGCAATTGCTACAAATACAAATCGCCGTCCGGTAAAGTCTTGAGTGCGGTCTTGAATAATCGTTTCGCACTCGTAGGGAAGCGGCAATCGAGGCGCGGAAGTATCAACAAATCGTTCCAGTAAATTCTGAATCTGCGCCAAATCGTCGCGAATGCCAATTTCGATCGCCTCCAATTTCACCATCACTTGACAAATCTGCTGCTGTGTCGCCACCGCCTCCAATTTTTGCAGAATCTCCCCATTTTCCAGCCCCAAAGCTCTTAATTCTGTCAAAGCAATTTGGTGGAGATTCAACAGCATCGCCGCAAACTTTTCTCCTCCCTTCGCCGCATCCAGTTTCAGCACTTCGCGGTAGGCTTTCGGGAAAGTTGTATATAGCTTGTCCGCCACAAATTCGACGATTTCCGCATCCAAGGATTTGCCCTCGCTGGCTGCGAATTCCCCCAGGAAAGTTGCCCAATCTGCCGTTGTCAATCCGGTAACTCGATCGAACTCTTCGACATCTGCAGAAAAAATCTTGGTTAGCTGTTCTTCGGAAATCTGTAAACCCCTTGACAAATCGGCTGTTTGTGTGTTAATGTCCAGCCAATATTGGGGAGTTTTTTCAGCTAATTCATCTAAAGCCTGTTCTGGATAAGGCAATTTTTTGGTTTCGGCGATCGCAATTAATTCATCCGACTTCGCAACCTCTCTCAAAATATAGCCGATCGCCTCACCCGCAGCCTTAGTCAAATCGTGATTGTCGAGAATATTGGGATTTTTCCCCAATCGTTCCGTCATCTTATTTCCGATGTCATTCGCCGCCAGATTCCCCGCGACACCAGCAGCGATCGCTGCTAAGATCGAAATACCTCCAAGTGCGATCGGGCCACCGATCGTACCCGCTGCTGCTTGTGTTCCCGGATTTGCGATCGCACTTGAAATAAGTTGCCCGATCGCCATCACCGCACTGCATCCAATTACCCGAATTTTAGTATTAGCTAAATCTACTAACGACATAATTTAAATACTTTCCATACTTTGCAATAGTTTAGCATTTGTGTCCTCTGTCGTTAAATCAATCCGCTCTAAAATTCCCGCAAAGCAGGGATTAAATACTCCGTCAAAGTAAAAGCATCAACTCCTAATTCTGTCCGTTCTTTGGCGGCCATCATACCCGCTCTAGCGTGCCACCAAACTGCTGTTTCTACCACGGATTTGGGGCAGGATTTGCGGGCGATCGCACCGGCCATCAAACCACCCAACAAACCTGTCAGAACATCCCCACTGCCACCTCTAGCCAGGGCTGGGGTACTTTCGGGATTGAGGTAAGTGATAGTACGTGAAGCGTAGCTATCCTCTAGGAAATCGCCCTCATCGTCAAAACAAATACAAACTCTGGCTCCTTTCAACAATACCACTGCACCCGTGAGCTGAGCCGCTTCTTGAGTTGCGGTAATGCGATCGCCCATTTTGTCAGCTAATTCGGGAAACAAACGCTGGAATTCCCCTGGATGAGGTGTGATAATAGTTAGTGCTGAGCGTTCCGACAAAATCGGCACAGTGCCAAGTTGAGCCAGTATATTTAAACCATCGGCATCTAGGACTAAAGGTCGATCGCTCTCTAACACAGATTCTACAGTAATAGCAGCTTCCAACGTCAGACCAGGCCCCGCCGCGATCGCATCATAGACACCCAGATCAATTCCTAAAGGCAAATCCTTAATTGCACCGCTGGAAGTTTCGGGACATCCTATAACTAATGCCTCTGGTAACTGACTGCTCAACATCGGTTTCATCGATATTGGAACAGCAATTGACAGCATTCCCACGCCACTTGCCCTTGCTCCTAATGCTGACAAAATTGCGGCTCCGCTGTACCGGGCTGAACCTGCAATAATTAGTAAATGACCGTTGGTGTATTTATGAGCAATGGGCGATCGGGGCAATGGCAAATACTGCATTGCAGATGCTGGAGTAATCCGTTGTATTGCTGGAAAATCTCCCAATATCGCCACAATATCTGCCAACGGAATATCAAAATCAATCAATTCCGATGTCCCGATATATTCTAACGCTTTATCTTGAAAAAATGCCAACTTCCACAAACCCAAACATAAGGTATGAGTAGCCCTGATAGCCGTCCCCAAAACTGCTCCTGTATCCGTATGAATTCCCGACGGAATGTCAATACTAAAAACAATTTTATTTAACTTGTTTATTTCATCAATAGCGGTGCTAAGCGGATGAACAATTTCCCGCTCTAATCCAAATCCAAATAAACCATCTATCAACAAATCGCAGTTTTTTAGCGGCTCAATTGTGTCAAAAAAAGGAATATTTAAAGAACGCGCATAATCAGAGTGACTTTTTGTGAGTTCTTTAAGTTTAGAAAACGGGCAGTAAATAATTACTGAAAATCCTTGAAAGTGTAATTCGCGGGCCACAACCAAAGCATCGCCACCATTGTGTCCCGGCCCCACCAATACCCCAATAACCGGGAATTGAGAATTGACGATATCTTTCCCTTGAGACTCATATCCTAGATAACTAAATCCCTCCTCCCTATTCCCTCTTCTTTCCCCCCTTGGGGGAAGTAGGGAGGACTTGACTTGTTCCCTCGGACTTCTCCCCTTGGGGGGTTCTTCTTCCCTCGGACTTCTTCCCTCGGACTTCAAAAGCGCCTGAATCCGTCTGGCCAGCAGTCCGGCGACTTTTTCCATTAAAGCTGCCGAGGGCATTCCAGCGGCAAAGATTCTGGTTTCTATTTGCCGCATTTGGTCAGCGGAGACAATAAACTTTTCAATAGTCATCATAGTAATACGGGATGCGGGAAACGAGCGAGTCTTTAGACCTTCCTAGGGAAGCGGCGCGGGGGACTTCAGTCAAGAGTGTTCTTTCTTTAGTTGGCCGAGTGATGCGGGTCTTCTATATATTTTTTTACAACCTCCCTGCTAATATTGCCTGCCGTACTCACGAAATAGCTGCTCGTCCACAAAGACGGCAGTTTTTTTAGTTGCGGAAACTCCTCTGGCAAATAACGACTGGAGCGACCTTTGAACGACTTAACCACCAACGCAGGTACATCTACTCAGCTAATGGCAGCATAAGTATTTTGTTGATACGACTTGAGATATCCACTATATTCGTTTAAGCTAGACAAATCAACAGTCTTTAAGGAAATAGAGGTGGCTAAAGCTAAAAAAACCATGGGAGTCCAGCAAGTATTGCTGTCTCCCACTAAAGAAGTCAAAGCATTGTTAGAGTATCTCTGCCAGCAATCTGGCAAGCTGTACAACAGTGGTGTTTATTTAGCTCGTCAAACTTTTTTCAAGACCGGGAAATTGCTGATTGGCAAATTTGACTTGTCCTTTGAACCATCAATTTCCAAGTCAATGGTTGCTAAATCATTGCCATCAACGCCAATGTAGCAAACATTGATGTCGGTCACAGAAGCCTTCAAATCTTTTAAAGAATTAAGAGATTTGTATATCAAAGGTCAACTGCATTTTAAGCCCAAGCCACCAGGATATCTTACGGGCGCTAAGTTGTTCAAAGTAGCTTATCCTAATTCGGGAGGTTTACAGCCTAAACTTGTTGGGAATCAGTTAAGGTTTTCCTTGGGGTTAACGGTAAAACGATGGTTTGGAGTCTCTGAATTCTTTCTACCTATGCCATCAAATCTTAAGTTTTCAAAGATTAAAGAGTTTACAATTATTCCTAAAAATGGCGCTTTTTACCTGGAAATGTCCTACGAAGTTGAAAAAGAACAATACAATCTAGATATCGGTCAAGCATTGTCAATTGATTTGGGAACTGCTGACAATTTAGCAGCTTGTGTCGATACACTGGGAAATTCCTTCCTGATTGATGCTCGTGCCATAAAAGCGATGAATCAACTGTGGAACAAAAAAGTAGCAACTAGAAAAGAAGGAAAGCCCGAAGGCTATTGGGACAATTGGTTAGACCGTGTAACTCGCCAACGCAATCACCAAATGCGCGATGGGATTAACAAGGCTACAAAGTTGATTGTCAGCCATTGCCTAAAATACGGAATTGGCAACATTGTTTGTGGCTGGAATGAAGGGTTTAAGTCTAGCGTCAATATGGGCAGAGTAAACAATCAAAAGTTTGTTCAAATGCCTTTAGGAAAATTAAAGGATAGACTCAAACAGCTCTGTTATTTATATGGCATTAGGTTTACCGAAACCGAAGAAGCGTATACCTCAAAAGCTAGTTTTCTAGATGGAGACTCCCTACCCAAATATGGTGAAAAACCATTTGGGTGGAAAGCATCTGGAAGACGAATTAAACGTGGATTGTATCAGTCAGCCGATGGAACTGTGGTGAATGCAGACTTAAATGGTTCTGCTAATATTCTGAGAAAAGTAGTCAGTAAGCTAGGTGTAAGCCTTGACCGACTGAATAGACGGTGTTTGACGACCGTAGCGAGAGTTAGACTTTGGGCGTTGCCTATGTCTATTCTGTCTGCAGAATCGAGCGTGTCTTTAGACCGCTTGAGTGTCAAAGGAATGTTAAAATTTCAAAGAACAGCAACAGTAGCAACTTGTAGTATTTTTGTACTATAATAAATTAGCTCGATCGAACGAAGTTCCAGTAAAATAGCCAGTTTTATCCTAACTATGAACAAGATTGTTGTAGGCCTCTCCGGCGGGGTCGATAGTTCCGCAGCAGCCGCAATTCTACACCATCAGGGATATGAAGTGGTGGGTTTAACCCTGTGGCTGATGAAAGGTAAAGGCCAGTGCTGCTCTGAGGGAATGGTCGATGCAGCTAAAATTTGCGAACAGTTGGGCGTTCCTCACCACATAGTTGACAGCCGCGAGGTTTTTCAAGCAAGTATTGTGGATTTTTTGGTGGATGGTTATAGTGCAGGAGTTACGCCTTTGCCTTGTTCCCAGTGCAATAAAACTGTTAAGTTCGGCCCGATGCTCAAGTATGCTCGCCAAGAACTCGGAATTGAAAAAATTGCTACAGGTCACTACGCTCGGATTACTCATGATACTGTGACAGGTCGCTATCAGTTGCGTCGGGCGATCGACCCCGGCAAAGACCAGTCCTATTTTTTGTACGATTTGACACAAGATTTTCTAGCAGGTACGGAGTTTCCTTTGGGGGAAATTACCAAGACCGAAACTCGCAGAATAGCCGCGGAGTTTGGCTTGACAACTGCTGATAAGCCGGAAAGTCAAGATTTGTGTTTGGTGGAAAGTAACGGTTCGATGCGGGCATTTCTGGATAAATACATTGCTCCGCACAAGGGTGACATTGTTCACAAGGATGGCAGAGTGCTCGGACAGCACGATGGCATACACCACTATACGATCGGCCAACGGAAGGGACTGGGTATTGCAGCACCGGAACCCCTGTACGTGGTCGAATTGGATGCTGCCAGAAATCGGGTGATTGTGGGCGATCGACTCTTAGCAGTAGAATCCGAATGTTATGTCCAGCAAGTGAATTGGGTTTCTGTAGCACAGCCAACAACTCCCATTCGAGCCGAAGTACAAATTCGGTATCGATCGCACCCAGTCCCAGCCACAGTAATTCCCCTAGAATCATCCCAGGAAGCACAAAATACCCACGGTACAAGAGTTAAGTTAATTTTTGATGAACCGCAGTTGAGCATCACCCCCGGACAAGCCGCCGTTTGGTACGAAGGGGACTTGCTCCTTGGCGGCGGACTCATCGAAAAACAAGCAGCATCAAAGGCAGGCTAGAAGCCCGCCCCACCCAAAAATTTAACTAAATTCAGTCCTAGACGCCTGGGGGACCAAAAACCCCTGGTGGTTGCCCTTCGACTACGCTGGCTGAACCGCGGAGTCGAAACCCTGCGTGAATATTTGTCGAAAAAATCGACGATTTTTGGAAGAAACCCGGTTTTTTGCGTAAGTCTTATAAATTGATTTATAGCGGCTTGGCGACAGCTACACATCAATTTTTCGGTTCCAAACGCAACACCTTTCCCCTAGCATCGGTGCGATAAACCCAAATTTGGCGACCATCAGAAACCACAACCCGCCAACCTTTCACAATCATTTGGCCGCACAACTCATTAGTTGTCGAGATTCCCAAACAAGTATTTGGCCAAGTTTGGCGCGTCGATTCAGTCACTCGTAACTCTCCAGCAGCAATACCAGTTTGGCGCGACAAGTGGAGTCTAACAGCCTCAACTATGGAAGCGGGCAATTGGTTTGGGGGGTTTTGGTGCGAGCCCTGAGCCAAATTGTCTACTTCGGAAGTTAATTTATTCCCTACAAATTCCGCATAGCTGATGTTTTCCACAACAGGTGTGGGCAGAAATTCCTTGATGCTTGGCTGTTGTTGGCTTTCCAACTTGGTTAAGGAATGTTTCAGCGCCCCAGCATTAGCAGCAGCGCTATCTACCAGGCTCGGATACATTTCCAATGCCACAATTCCTGTTAACACCAAAGCCAAGACTAAAGGCCTGGGCTGCTTTTGGGCTTGGTTTTGACTGTCTTGAGAGTTATTTTCAGAAATTCGTTTCATTACAAGCCCTCCACCTCACTTGAGACTGCGGCGCGATCGCTGCTGAACAAAACACTAACCATACTTATGTAGACACTGCTAATGTTAGTGTTGGTTCCTTTGTCAAGAACTAACATTACAAGTACAGCGATGTAAGTATCGTCTTATTCCTTCTCTAAATTAGAGTTTCAGGAAATAAGTATATGAATCCTGGCCAAACTTCTGATGGTGCGTAAAAACTGACTTTTTTAGGAATGATCCAAAAAATTAGTAGCTTTTGCTACTGATTGACTAAAATATTTGTGGATTGTGTCACATATGAACCGAACATCCTTGGGAATCCATTTAATGAACCGTCTGAGCTATCCCCAAAAATTTATCCTCATCGGCTTTCTCTTTGCCCTGCCCTTAACATTGGTCATATACCTGCTGATTTCCGAAATTAATAGCCAGGTAAATTTTGCTCAAAAAGAAATTTACGGCAATGAATACCTGCGCCCCCTGCGACAATTGAGACAACACATACCGCAACTTCAACTTTTAGATTATCAGCCTTTAAACACAAATTTAAGCCGACCAGAGTTCCGGGCAGAACTAGAAGCAACAATAGACTCAAACTTTCAAAATCTTGCCAATACTGATAGCAGGCTCGGAAATTTATTAAAATCTTCAGAAAAAATGAATAAAACTTATCTTACTTGGCAAAATTTTAAACTGCGTCGCCACCAGTGGAGCTTAGAAACCTATGACTTTTTATATCAAACCTTATTAGCAAATATTAATAAATTGGCTGCTGATGTTGGGGATAGTTCTAATTTAATATTAGACCCAGACTTAGACACTTATTACTTAATGGATGCTACTTTATTGAAACTGCCCGAAATTCAAAAAAATCTTTCAGAAATCAGAAGAATTTCTGAAAAAACCAGCCTGAACTCAAATGCTACACAAGATGATAGAACCCAATATATTGCTCTTTCTGTAAAATTAAGAGAATTAAGTGAGGCTTTAGAGTTTAACATGAATGTTGCGTTTATAAATAATCCACAACAAAATTTAAATCCCAAATTAAATAATGATTTGCAAAGCTTTATTTTTATTATATATCAATTATCTAAAACTCTAGATAAACTAAACTATCCATCGGAAACTGTTCAGTATTATGCCTATATTGACTCAACTGAAAGAGTGCTAGAATTAAGTTTTGATCTGTGGGATAAAATTATAGAAGAATTAGATTTTTTACTACTGAAGCGGATTGAACATCTTATGAACAAAAAGCGGACAATTACAATAGTTGTTTTTTTGAGTCTCTCCATAGTATTTTATGTATTTGTATCTTTTTACCAGTCGGTGATGGAAACTGTCTTGGTACTGGATGAAGCTTCCAAAAAAATGGCAAGAGGGAATCTTGACTACAAAATTAATTTGGATAACAAAGATGAATTGGGGCAAGTTGTGAGGTCTTTCAACAAAATTGCTGAGGCATTGGTTTATGCGAACCAAGAAATTACTGTTTTAAACGATCGCCTGAAAGCCGAAAATGTGCGCATGAGTGCCGAATTAGATGTTACTCGCAAAATTCAGCAAATGCTGTTGCCGAAAGACCGAGAACTTAAGGCGGTCATCGGTCTAGATATTGCAGGATTTATGGAATCTGCCGATGAAGTAGGTGGCGATTATTATGATGTACTTCAGCAAGATGGTAGAGTAAAGATTGGTATCGGCGATGTGACTGGACATGGCTTAGAAAGTGGTGTTTTAATGATTATGGTTCAAACGGCTGTGCGAACTTTGCTGGCTTACAATGAACCAGATCCAGTTCGATTTTTAAGTGCTATTAATCGGGCTATTTACGATAATGTACAACGGATGAAATCTGACAAGAATGCTACCTTGGCTTTGCTAGACTATGAGGAAGGAATGCTGAAATTGAGCGGTCAGCACGAAGAAATGATTGTGGTGCGTTCTAATGGTTCTGTAGAGCGATTTGATACTATCGATTTGGGTTTCCCCATCGGGCTCGATGTAGATATTGCTGAATTTGTTGCTGAAAAAATGGTGCAGTTATATAAAGGAGATGTGGTAGTGCTGTACACTGATGGGATTACAGAAGCTGAAAATATGGATAAAGTTCTTTACGGTTTAGAGCGGTTAATTGACGTCATACAAATAAATTGGCAACGAACCGCATCAGAAATCAGGTACGCTGTCATTGACGATGTGCGATCGCACATAGGCAAACAAAAAATATTTGATGATATCACATTGCTGATTCTCAAACAAAAATAATTATTGGCGATTGGTTATTGGTTAGGATAGATTAGTTATGAAAACTCAAAATTCATAAATAACCGCCTGTAAATCAACAATACATAATCACAAATACACCCTCACAAATAACTAAGACTAACAGACCACAGACTAATCAACATGAATCAGATATTCGGTAATTTCATTGAACCGACTCCCAGCCAAGAATATTTAATCATTGGATTTTCCCCTAGTTCCATTCCCCTGAAGCAACGATGGCGGAATAACGGTTTATCTGCTGATTTCCTCGCGGACTACTTGACCACTTTTTTTCCGGGGACTCAAGAGGATGGCTCAGCACTGACAAGACAAGCGGAGGTGAAAAGTGCCGTTAGCTATATTGCTAACGAGTTATTGGAAAATGCCATGAAGTTTAACGATGAAAATTCCCATTACCCGATCGATATTAAACTGCAATTGGAGAAAGACGGACTAATTTTCTCCGTGGCTAACAGCATTCCTCCTTCTGCTGTTGACAATTTTCAGGCTTACATTCAAAAATTGCTGCTTTGCGACCCCAGCGAGATGTATATTGAGCAGTTAGAAAAAAATGCGGCTGATGACAACTGTACCGCTTCTGGGTTAGGGTTGCTGACTATGCTCAACGACTACAGCGCCAAGATGGGCTGGAAGTTCGAGACTGTTCAACAAGACCCGGAAGTCATTGCCGTAACCACGATGGTACAACTAAAATTGTAAGCCCATCGGCCATCAATTATCCAACTTAAGCAACTTTTTTCGCCACAATGGAAATTAAGACTGAAGAATACCACATCTGCTACGATCGAGATACAGCGACAGTGAGTTTTTCCGGCTCCCTGCGACTAAGCGGGATCGAAGAATACCAGCCGATTATCCAGTTGCTAGGCCATGTAGCCGATACCCAAAGCGAAAAAATTATTCTGAATTTGCAGCAGTTACAATTTTTGAACAGTTCGGGGATCAGTATGCTGTCGAAGTTCATCATTGAGATGCGAAAAAAACCAGGGGTGCAAATGACGGTACAAGGCTCTAAATCTGTCGCTTGGCAAGGTAAATCTTTGAAGAATTTGCAGCGTTTAATGCCTGCTTTAGTGGTGGAATTAGTCTAGGAACTGCCAGGGCCTTTGGGATTCGGAATTATGATGCAAGTGTCTGTTGGTAAAGGCGCAAGTTCTAGGGTTATGTTAGAAGAACAACCATCGAGAGAAGAGCTAGTTTTGGAACTCGAAAAATTGCGCCAGCAAGTGGAAGATTTGAAAGAGGAAAAAGCAGACCTGGAAATTTTGTTAGAAACCAGTGCAGCCCACTCTGATAATCTGACAAGCGAGTTACGCTATCGGGCGTTGCAAGCAGTGCGCGAAGCAGAAAAGCGGCTGGCTCAGTTTCTGGAAGCTATTCCCATAGGAGTGGTAGTTCTTGATTTTGAAGGCAAACCTTGCTATGTTAATCGTGCGGGAGAGAATTTGCTCGGCAAAGGGGTTTTACCATTAAATATGGTTGATAATTTGTCGGAAGTTTATCAAATTTATATCGCGGGTACTAAGACTATTTATCCTAGCGAAAATTTGCCCATCGTCCGAGCTTTGATGGGCGAAACTTCCACTGCTGAAGATATGGAAGTTCATCGAGATGACAATATAATTCCGATCGAGATTTGGGGAACACCAATTTTTGACGAGGATGGTAGTGTGGCTTTTGCGATCGCAGTTTTTCAAGATATTACAGAACGCAAACAAGCAGAAAGCGATCGCCATAAGTTTATTAATGAACTTTCTCTACTCAATCAAAGTCTGGAAGAATCTCTAGATGCCGAATCAGAATTAACTGATGCCTATGGGCGGTTTGTTCCCCATCAATTTTTAAATTTACTGGGATATGAAAGTATTATCGAAGTCAATTTGGGAGATCAAACACAGCAAGAAATGTCTGTTTTATTTGCGGATATCCGGGATTTTACAACCCTTTCTGAAACCATGACACCGCAAGAAAATTTTAATTTTATCAATGCTTATTTGTCGCGGATGGAGCCAGCTATTGCGATCAACAATGGGTTCATCGACAAATATATAGGTGATGCAATCATGGCTCTATTTAGCGACTGTGCAGATGATGCTGTCAAAGCTGGTATTGCCATGCTAAATATTCTCAAAGAATACAACAAACACCGTCTAAATGTGGGATACATCCCGATTAAAATTGGGATTGGCATTAACACAGGTTCTTTGATGCTGGGGACAGTTGGTGGCAAAAGTCGCATGGATAGCACTGTGATTAGCGATGCGGTTAATTTGGCTTCTCGGATTGAAGGATTGACAAAAGATTACGGCGTACCGCTGTTAATTTCTCACGCCACTTTTGAGAAGTTGCGGAATCCGGCTGATTATGCTGTTCGCATCGTCGATAAGGTACAGGTAAAAGGAAAATCTCGATTTGTAACAGTTTATGAAGTATTTGATGCCGAACCAGAGGAGGTGAGATTGGCAAAGCTAGAAAATTTGTCCATATATAATGAAGCTATGTTATTGTGCGATCGCAAGGAGTTTCGAGAAGCGGGAAAATTGTTTGAAGAGTGTTTGCGGAACAACCCTAGCGATCGGGTGGCTCGCATTTATCTCAAACGCTGTCGAGATTGGCGCACTTTACTCAAAGGAATTTGATATTTGGGAATCGGGAATGGGGCATCGGGCATCGGGCATCGGGCAATTTGAGATTTTGGATTCTGGATTAATGATACGTACTTGGGAATTATTGCGTAAAATGACAATGGGAACAGCTAGGTGGCCACTAAAAATATTTATCAGACATTCCGTCATTAAAGTTCTAGCGCTGTTGAGTCTTTGCTGCTGCTTAATTATAAGCTGCCGACAGCCGACAAATCCATCAGTTAATTCTGGCACTGACAATGCTCACAACGATCGCATTACCATTGGCACAACCTTGAAACTGCGGACGATCGACCCAGGGGACGCCTACGAAGTGATATCAGCACAATTGTTGCACAATTTGGGCGACACTCTCTACACCTACGAGTCGGGAACTACAAAGTTAATCCCGGATTTAGCCACAGCCCTGCCCAAAATCAGCCCCGATGGATTAACATATACAATGCCCCTGCGTCAAGGGGTGATTTTTCACGATGATACACCCTTCAATGCCGCAGCAATGGAGTTTTCTTTACAGCGGTTTATCAAAAATGGTGGCCGTCCAGCTTTCCTATTAGGTGATGCAGTAGAATCAGTGAAAGCAACGGGCGAATATGAGTTAACTTTTAAATTAAAAAAGCCTTTTGCTGCTTTTCCGGCCATGCTAACCTTTGCTGGTACTTGTGCCATTTCTCCGAAAGCTTACGAAATTGGCGACGGTAAATTTAAACCAGATACATTTGTGGGAACCGGACGCTACAAGCTAGCCAAGTATGGTACTGATTCTCTCAAGATAGATGTATTTGATAAATATTGGGGAGAAAAACCCCACAATAAAGGAATAGATTTGCTGCTGCTTTCTAGTTCCGCCAATTTGTTTAATTCTTTTCGCACTGGTGCGATCGATGTTGCTTATTTATCTCTGGATGCAGATCAAGTTCGCAGTTTGGATGAGGGAGCAAAAAAAGGGAAATGGCAGGAATTCGAGGCCCAAAGCAGTACCGTCAGTTATATGACGCTGAATATCAAGTCTAAACCCCTGGATAATATATATGTGAGACAGGCGATCGCAGCTACGATCGATCGACCATTAATTAACGATCGCGTACTCCGTGGACAAGCACAACCACTGTACAGTCTGATTCCCACAACCTTTGACGTTCAAAAACCAATTTTCAAAGAACTCTACGGCGATGCGAACATGGCCAAAGCCAAGGAACTATTGACTAAGGCTGGATACTCAGCAGCAAATCCTTTAGTGTTGCAAATCTGGTATCCTTCATCTTCGGCAAAAAGAGGTTTAGTGGCGAGTACCATCAAGGCCATAGCTAAACTCAAAATGGAGGGAATCCTAGAGGTAGAAGTTAATAGTGTGGAATCTCCCACTTTATTTCAAAATATTGAGAAGGGAATTTATCCTGCGGTGTTAGTTGATTGGTACGCCGACTTTTTCGATGCCGATAATTATATACAGCCATTTTTAGATTGTGCCGAAGGTTCGGCGGCTGGCGGCTGTTCCAAGGGTGCTAGTCAGGGTCAGGGTTCTTTTTATTATAGCGATCGGGTGAATCAACTGATCGCCAAACAGCGCCAAGAACCAAACCCAAAAATCCGCAACGCCATTTTTGCTGAACTTCAAGACATACTAGGTAGAGATGTACCTTTCATTCCCCTGTGGCAGGATAAAGATTATACTTTTGCTCAAAAAAATGTTACTGGTGTTAGTGTAGAACCGACGCAAGCCTTTCCGTTTTGGTTCCTGAAAAAGCAATAATTATTTACAAAATTTAAATTTGTTAAAACATTTCTAATTATTGCATTTTTTTGGTAGACAACACAGTGATTATTATCACACTCTATCCAGATGTCGATCGCTCAAAACCCTTAAAAAATCAACTATATTAGTAAGTAGAGATTTGGTGGGAGTGGGTATATGAAGTTTGAGATTTTGGCAGCTACAGGGTTACTAATTGCGATCGGTTTTGCCTCTCCAGTGAAAGCCGAAAATCCCGCAGAAGTCAAGCAGTTACTAGAAACAAAAATTTGTTCCGGTTGTGACTTGACAGGAGCGCAACTTTCTGGTATAGACCTCAGCGGTGCAGATTTGAATGGGGCGAACTTGAGTGGGGCGAATTTGAGTGGCACGAATCTCAATGAAGCCAAGCTGAATCAAGCCAATCTCAAAAATGCCAAACTAGCTGGTGCGAGCTTAATCGCTACGAGGATGCACGGTGCGAATTTGGAACAGGCTGACTTGAGCCGTGCAAATCTGAATTTGGCTGGTTTAGTGATTGCGAATTTGAAGAATGCCAATCTCAGCAGCTCGAATCTAATCGGAGCTAATTTGGAAAGTGCTAATTTGACTGGTGCAAACCTCAAAAATGTTCGTCAGTCATTGTTGAATCTAGCCAATGTCACTCTCAAAGGTGGGAGTTTGTTCGGAATGGATATGGTGGGAGTCAACCTACGGGATGCAAATTTGACCGGTGCGAATTTGACTGGTG
Organism: Oscillatoriales cyanobacterium; assembly: GCA_004292745.1. Taxonomy (GTDB): domain Bacteria; phylum Cyanobacteriota; class Cyanobacteriia; order Cyanobacteriales; family Microcoleaceae; genus Microcoleus; species Microcoleus anatoxicus. The sequence goes on from RDXH01000057.1 coordinate 15,200, forward strand.
CAAATTTGGTGGGTTCCGACTTGACAGGTGCTAACCTCAGAAATGCAAATATGGCCAATGTAGAGTTAAAGAATGCTGCACTGCCCTAGGGCGATCGCCTATTCTGATATCAGATACTTGTGTTTAATAACTTTAAGATAATAATGTAGGGGCAGTTCAGAAACTGCCCCTACACTTTTAATTGTCAAGGATTAATCTTCTTCGTGACCATCTTGGGGAAAGCGGATGATATCATCGTCACCGAGGTATTCACCATTTTGAATTTCAATCATCACCAGGGGAATCACGCCGGGGTTTTCCACACGGTGAGCCGCATTCATGGGAACGTAGGTTGACTGTTTTTGCATCAAAATAGTTTCTTTATCATCGCAAATAACTTTAGCGGTACCAGAGACAACCACCCAATGTTCGCTGCGGTGATAGTGCATTTGGGTACTGATGTGGTGGCCAGGCTTGAGCTCAATGCGATTGATTTTATAGCGATCGCCAGCGTCGATGACTGTAACTTTGCCCCAGTAGCGGGTTTGGGTGCGAGTATCTATTGTTTCCATTGTTTCGACTGTTTCCATTGTTTTCGCCCTGCTGTTGGTGTCGCCAACGGTATCTGCTGTGAATATTTGTAGTTAAAACTTTAGCAGAAATGTGGCAAGTGCGATCGCATTAAACATTATTCAATAAGCCGCCATTCACGAGCATCAATAAATTGAGACAAATGACCCACATTTGTGGTGGCAATTATCACCTCATTCCCTTCACTTTCCTCCAATATTGCTTGAGCCGCCAAAATCACATCCCCGTCAAGTGCATAGGGGTGTGCCGTTGGCTTTCCTCTCTTTCGTGCATCCGCCCACAACTGAGCCGCTAAAAGCATTACCTCTGTAGTCAAAGGACGGTAGGGAATTTGCGATTTAAGTTCATCAAGTCGTCTAATACCTGCCGCCTTACCTGCACGAATTAATTCACGCCTCACCTCATAGTCAGCAATTTCAGGAAGCATTACAATGTAACCTTTTAGCGGCAAAGATTGCAGCCAGAGTTTACCCTCTTGATATAAAGGAGAGGTGGCTTTGGGATTTGTAACAATTCCTAAAGGCCCAGAATCTAACAACACTATTCTGCTCATGGACTATATATGCACCTGGTTTTCTTCTAGTGCCTTGCGAAGCATTTCAGCGGTTTCTGTTTGTTCGTCTTCATCTCCATCATCTACCCAAGACTGTAACAGCTTGCTCAGAGCTTCGTGCTGCTGTAAAGGATCGATAATTTCTGGTTTTTCGTTATCCTCATTTCCTTCCTTTAGCCCGGTTCGCATTAGTCTAGTCATAGCTTGATTTCTTCTGATCCTTCCCTCATCCTTAGACAGTTTAGTAAAATCTACGTTTTCAGGTGTCTCGGCGGGTTCCGGCAATCCGGGCTTAACCGTCACCGTTTCCAAAAATAAGCGCATCATCTGAAGTAAGTTTGGCCAATATTCTCTGGGAGTTTGCTGAATTACACTGAGAAACTCTACCATTTCATTGCCAATGCGAGGTTCTGGCGCTGAAGTTGCTGTCGCTGGACTTTCACTGATTAAAGCTTGTTCAGACACGATCGCTTTTCTCCTTTCTCGGATTTATATGAATCAGCGGGTCGATCGATATCCTGGATGGGAATTAGAGATTGGCGATCGAACTTGCCTCTACTTATATTGTAAACAAAAGGCGGGGGATGATTCATTCAAATTATGGGATTTGCTTGAACGGCAGATATCTAACTGGTTCCCAGGCCAAGAACCTGGGAACCGAGATCCAGAGGCTCTGCCTCGCTTGCCGACAAAAATAGGAGGCAGAGCCTCATAGAAGGCATTCCTACGCTGTTGGCCTGGGAACGAGCAAACTATTTTAGTTTTACAGTTAAATTTCTGTTTGGACTGCTTGAGCTAAACGATTAGTTTCACCTTTTGCATCTTTGAGTAAGTCATCCCAATTATCTGGAGGGATGCCACTTTCAAGCATTTTTTTGAAAATTCGATAAGCGTCTGTCTTACTGTCATAAGCTCGCTTAGAGTTTTCATCATTCACCCAGGCGAAAACAATAATTTTACCCTCTTGATGATATCGGAAAAACAGTCGGTACTGCTGAAAAAACTTAGCTCTAAACCAGTGCTTATAATCATCTCCGAGCGTATCACCCTGGCGATAATCACTACGTGTTGGATCTTGAGGAATAACATCAAATGCCAGCTTTGCTATGGCAGCTAAACGCTTTGTGGAATTTTTATGCTTGTAGTCTTGAGGATACTTTTGACGCAAATGTTCAACTTGCGTTAGAAGTTCTTCAAACTGGTTGAGGAAGAGAGGATGGGCAAATATATTCCACCCATTAATCACCAGCGGCTGATTTACAGACAAACTTATTCATCCTCATCCGAGAGTGGTGCATCAAGATCAAGATCAATTTCAGAAACTAAGGACTGAACACGACTGACTAAATCAGAGCTAATTGCTTGTAAGTGGTGAGGATTCTGTTTCATATCTCGTGCCAGAAAATTCAGAAACAGTCCAAGTATCGGATCGCTTTCTGTCGGGTTAGCACGAGAAATGACTACTTGACCGTCAGAGTCGATCGTATAGCAGATTTTATCACGCTTATTCAAGCCAAGGGCTTTGCGAACTGGCTCAGGAACTGTAGTCTGATAGCGATCGGTCAGAGTAGACTCTGAGTATAGGGCTAGTATTGCAGCCATAGCAACCTCTAAATCTGGCGGTTCAAATCTATGGTAATGCAACCGCATTGTCTTGTCAAGAGACTACTGGTTTAACTGGTTCCCAGGCCAAGAACCTGGGAACCGAGATCCAGAGGCTCTGCCTCGCTAGCGGACAAAAATAGGAGGCAGAGCCTCATGGAAGGCATTCCCAGGTTCTTGGCCTGGGAACGAGCAATCAAGCCTGGGAACGAGCAAAACCAGCCAACACCTAGACTTTGAGCTTCCGACGGCGAATCAGCACGCTCATAACTTGCTGAGGATTAGCCGCACGCTGTACCGGACTCCAATCTCCCACTGCCGCAAAACCCAGTCGGTACAAAGTGAGTATCGTTTCCCTCACACCCTGGGGCGAACCTGTCACCGTTACACACACCACATCCTGTTCGGATACTGTTGCTGATTCGTCATTTGGGCACTCAGATTCGCGATCATCAGGCAAAAATTCCTGTGACATAATATGTTCTCCTGGTTTTTGGTTTTCTAGAAAAACCCAAAAACCCAGCCGCCCCGCAGTTCAACACATAGCAGGGCGGCTACAGAGAGTGTTAAGATACTCCGTTAGCCTCCAGACTGCTTGTCCCAGTTTGGCGGTTAGCTGTCCATTGCTGTTGTCGCAGCTTTGGGCGAAGCGAAGCGGAGGGAGTGCAACTAGATTTTCGGGCGACGACGTGACTGCCTTCTCTACAAGCAAAAATTATCTACTTCTTCCTTCTTCTTTCTTCCTTCGTGTCCTTCGCGTCTTCGCGGTTAAATAATACTAATTCCCCGTCAATCGATTTTAACTTATTCATCAACAAAACTTACTTTCAAAGCTGATTCGAGGGTAAAAGGCGATTCCTTGGGGAAAAAGTTTAATTTAATCCCTGTTTCATCCGCAGCCTTCTGGCAAGCTTTTTCATAACAATTATCAAACACTTCTAAAATCAGAGGTTGCAAACTTGGACTATCTTCTAGCAATGATTCAATACAGATACGCTGTTCTGCGATCGTGCTTCGCCAACTTTGGCTACGTTTTTCTGGCTGATATTCCCATTTGAGTAAGTGCATCAAAAGCACAATTAAACGATTTTTCAATTCTCGTTTTTCACTTCTGCCCATACTTTCGATTTCTTCAACTAAATTTGGAATATCTATTTGATTGAATTTGCCTTCTTTTAAATTTTGAGCAGTAGCTTCTATCCACAAACAAAAGTCTTGTTCTTCGTGCTGCTGTAGAGGAGCGATAATTTCTGGTTTTTCGTTATCCTCATTTCCTTCCTTTAGCCCCGCTAGCATTACTCTGGTCATAGCTTGATTTCTGCTGATCCTTCTCTCCTTCGACATTTTAGTAATATCTACGTTTTCAGGTGTCTGGGCGGGTTCCGATAATCCGGGCTTAACTTTCACGGTTTCCAGAAATAACCACATCATTTTAAGCAAATTCGGCCAATATTCTCTCGGAGTTTGCTGAATTACACTGAGAAACTCTACCATTTCATTCCCAATGCGAGGTTCTGGCGCTGAAGTTGCTGTCGCTGGACTTTCACTGACTAAAGCTTGTTCAGACATAATCACTTTTCTCCTTTCTCGGATTTATATGAATCAGCGGGTCGATCAATATCCTGGATGGGAATTAGAGATTGGCGATCGAACTCGCCTCTACTTATATTGTAAACAAAAGGCGGGGGATGATTCATTCAAATTATGGGATTTGCTTGAATCGCAGATATCAGCGGATGAACACAGATGTACGCAGATAATTAATTCATCTGCGTACATCTGCGTATATCTGCGGTTCAAAATAACCATCTAAGTCAGCGGGTGCATCTCATTTTTGAAGAGGGCGAAGCATGACCGCATATAAGTTATTAGTTATAATCTCATCTTGACTGCGGTCATGCTTCGCCCCTACACACATATTTGCCAAACCCAGATGCACCCTCAGTAAGCTGCGATGATTTTACTTACTCAACACGCCTTCGGGAATTCCCAAAAGATCCTCAATCCGAGGCATATCTTCCAAAGCAATCACTCGCCCTTCATCCTCGAAACCAGCAATTTGATCGAAGTTTAAATACCGATACAAATCGTCAGCAAAAGGATTAATCTTCTTCGCCACAATTTCCATGTATTCTTGGACTGTGGGAATTTTACCCAATAGGGAACAAACTGCGGCTAATTCGGCTGAACCGAGATAAACTTGTGCGTCTTTCCCCATACGGTTATTGAAGTTTCGAGTAGATGTTGAAAATACCGTTGTGGCATCTTTGACTCGTGCTTGATTTCCCATACAAAGACTGCAACCAGGCATTTCTGTACGAGCTCCAGCGGCTCCGAAAATGCTGTAATAACCTTCTTCTTTGAGTTGCTGTTCGTCCATCCGAGTTGGTGGACAAATCCACAGGCGGGCTTTGACTTCCCCTGAACCTTCTAACACTTTCGCAGTGGCGCGGTAGTGACCGATATTTGTCATGCAAGAACCGACAAATACTTCGTC
>RDXH01000325.1 GCA_004292745.1 Oscillatoriales cyanobacterium
TACGCTGTCGCTGTCATTATCATCGGGAAATACAGGCTTGACTCGACAAGGCACGAGTTTACTGATTGACATCAACAAAGACGGTATCGCACGGGCTACCGATGACGTTGTAATTTTAGACTTCTTCGGTGCATCACCGAGTCTGGCAGGTGCTGGCTTTATCGAAACTGTGGGCAACCTCACTGGTGCGGCAATTCTCGCTGCTAATTTGACTGAGGCTACGGCTGCACCTGGAAGCAGTGCAACCAGTGGTACACCTGGCAACGATAACCTCACAGGCACTGTCGGTAATGACAACATCGCAGGCTTAGATGGCAATGACACCATCAGTGGCTTAGATGGCAATGACACCTTGCTAGGCGGTGCAGGAAATGACAGCCTCAGCGGGGGAGCGGGAAATGACAGCCTCCTTGGTGGCGACGGCGATAACACCCTGGATGGGGGTATCGGCAACGACTTTATGGATGCAGGTTTCGGTAAAAACAGTCTGACTGGTGGCGATGGAGATGACACGCTGCAGGGTGGTGGCGACTCTTCAACTTTGGATGGCGGTGCGGGCAATGACACTATCTTTGGTAACTTGGGAGGCCTCTTCTTGGGAGGAGACGGCAATGATTATCTATTTGGTACTGGTAGCACTTTAGAAGGGGGTGCTGGCGATGATACGCTTAGTGCCTCGCTTGGCAATCGCAATGTGCTGCGAGGCGGTGCAGGTAACGATCTCTATCAAATCCGGCCTTTTGGGGCGACTCAAATTTCTATTCAGGATACAGGTGGCATCGATCGCCTAGACTTTCTTGATTTTAAAAACGATATCAGTACCAGCCCTACGCTGTCGCTGTCTTTGTCATCGGGCAATACAGGCTTGACTCGACAAGGCACTAATTTACTGATTGACATCAACAAGGACGGTGTAGTAAGGGCTACAGATGACATTGTAATATCCGACTTCTTCGGTGCATCGCCGAGTCTGGCTGGTGCTGGCTTCATCGAAACTGTAGCCAACCTCACTGGTGCAGCAATTCTGGCTGCTAATCTGACTGAAGCTACGGCTGCACCCACGCCAACACCCACCGCGCCAACACCCACCGCGCCAACACCCACCGCGCCAACACCCACCGCGCCAACACCCCTCCCGCACCTGCTCTGACATTCACAGCGCCGATCGCACCCACAATGACAAACTCACCCGCACCGACAGGCTCAGCGCCACAGGCGATCGGCAGCAGCGGCAATGACGTCATCGTCGCCAACGATGATAACAATCCTTTGTACGGCAACAAAGGAAACGATAGCCTCTATGGCAATAGCGACAACAACATCATCTTCGGAGGCAAAGGTGACGATGCCCTCTTTGGCAACGACGGTAACGATCTCCTCAATGGCAACCAAGGGAATGACACCTTGATTGGAAGCGATGGTAACGATACCGAGTTAGGAGGAAAGGGTGACGATCTTTTGTTTGGTGGTACAGGCAATGATGTCCTCAGTGGCGATCTAGGCAACAATACCTTAGCCGGTGACGCTGGTAATGACTCCCTGTACGGCGGTAAAGATAATGATGTTTTGCTGGGCGGTACTGGCAACGATTTCCTCTATAGCCAAGAAGGTAATGACTTTCTGACTGGTGTTGACAGCACTGCTGCTAATCCAGGGCTGGGCGAAATCGATACGCTGATTGGCGCAGAAGGCAATGATACTTTCTTCCTGGGAGATGCCACCAAGTTCTACTACAACGATGGCATTGATAGCACCACTGGCAGCAGCGATTATGCTTTGATTGTCGGCTTCAACCCCACTCAAGATATCATCCAGCTTCAAGGTGCTCCTACCACTTATGTGTTAGGTGCTTCTCCCGCCGGATTGCCTGTTGGAAACGCTATTTTCAAGAAGACTGGGAGCTCGGATGAATTGATTGCGATCGTCCAACCAGTTTCTTCCTTTAGCCTAGACAGCTCTTCTTTGCGCTTCGTCTAATAGCAGGGAGACTGACTGGTTAATTTTTTTGTAGGGGCCTACCCCTACAAAACCCTGTTTGTCATAATGAAATAGCTTTGCTTCAGAAAGGGGACTTTGACTTGTTCGAGTCCCCTTTCTTCATTTGTCAATTTCTTGCTCCCTCCCCGCGAGTAAGGGGAGGGTTGGGGTGGGGTAAAAACTTGCGACTCATTTAGGATGCTATAGAAGTATAACAACTGCCTAGGTTATGTGGCCGATCGCGACACCCTCTGGATGCGAGGCTAGTTAAGAGCTCTGTCGCTTGTGGTTAAATCGACTGGGTTTTTGCATCAACCCAAATTTTCGTTGCTCTGTAAATACTCGTAAACTTTACTAAATCTTTATACAAAACAGTATAATGGGTGACACCCCCTGTTAGGCACCAGAGGGCAAAAAGCCTAGCAGCAAAATCAGATGCTGTTAGCTACGGGTTTTTGTTGAGAGTCAGGAAATTGAATAAGTACAATGGAGCATCGCCGCATTGTTATTGGTGACGTACATGGGCATTTCGATGGCTTAATGACCTTACTAGAGGCACTTGCCCCTGGCTGGGACGATCGCGTGTATTTTCTGGGAGACTTAATCGATCGCGGACCTAAGAGTGCTCAAGTAGTAGAATTTGTCAAGCAAAGTCGTTACCAAGCTCTGTTAGGCAACCACGAACAACTGATGTTAAATGCTCTAGTGGATGGCCTTACTGATATGCGATCGTGGCAAGCTTGGCTTTGCAGTGGCGGTGATGCCACCATCGAAAGTTACAGAAATACAGGGATGATGCCCTACCAGCACTTAGAATGGATGCGATCGCTCCCCACCCACATCGACTTGGGCGATATCTGGCTAGTCCACGCCGGGGTCGATCCCACACTCCCGGTTGACCAGCAGTCTAGCGAACAACTCTGCTGGATTCGCAAGGATTTTCACAATATCTCTCAACCCTATTTTCGCGATAAATTAATTATCACCGGTCACACGATCACCTTTACGTTTGAGGGTGTCAGACCGGGAGAATTAGTCAGAGGACAAGGGTGGCTAGATATTGACACGGGTGCTTATCATCCCAAGAGTGGCTGGCTGACAGGATTTGACCTCAACTACCGCCGAGTTTATCAAGTTAATGTATTTAACCATCAAGTCCGAATTTTGCCCTTAGACGAATTGGTTAGACCATTGAACTCCTCGGAAATTCCCCTCCAGAAATCAGTTTTGAGTCCAGTGGTTTCACCGAGCTAGCTGTTGACTACTGACGTGAGGAACCCAGAAGCCTGCGGATTTCCTGTCTGTAAGTCCCATTGTTCAAGCCTTCACCCGTAGCCAAACTGGGATCGATTCCCTGTTCGATCGCCACAATGCGAGAATCGGTAGCTGGATGAGTGCTCAAAATGCTGGGAGGAGAAGGTCTGTTGAGCAACTTTTTCATAAAATCCACCATCCCCGATTGAGCGTAGCCCGATCGCCCCATTGTTTGCAATCCCAACTGATCTGCTTCGTATTCAGCTTGACGGCTGCGGGGACGGCGCAAAGCCAGTTCCACCCCTAGCTGCACTACCTTAGAACCATCGAGTCCCGCTGCTGAAGCGACACCAGAGGCGATCGCCATTTGACGCATTTGTTTAATCGCGTGGCGAGCACTAATGTGACCGATTTCATGGCCGATGACGCTGGCTAATTGAGCTTCATTATCTGCCGCTGTCATTAAACCTTTATTCACATAAATAAAACCGCCCATTGTCGCAAAAGCATTAATATTGTCATCGTCAACGACTTGGAAGGTATAGGGAATATTCGGGCGATCGCTATTTTGGGCCAGTCGCTGACCGATGCGGTTGATATATGCTGTAGTGGCGCGATCGGGATAAATTTTAAATTCCCGTCCAGCCAACTGCTGATTGATTTCTTTACCTATAGCCACTTCTTGGCGATCGGACACATTCGACAATTGAATAACTTGAATACCTCGAAAAATCAGTTCTGGCAAAGAAAATGCTTGCATCGGTTCCGGCGACACCACCCAGATTCCCGCAGTCACAATCAGAGACAGAAATAAATAAATTCCTTTACCACATCTACGCCGGATTGTCAACCAATTTTTTTTAAACATGATAGATATAGCCTTTGTTTCGACCGCTTTTGTGAGTGGAATGTATGGCATACTTGAAGTATAGCTTGATTGACAAGGGAGATTACCAGAATCAATGCTGGGACTTTTTCAATTTTATGTCGCCCTTGAGACTCTGACATATCAGTCTTCAATTCCTGCCGATTGTGAGCTGCGATCGTGGTAATATCTTTTGGCTTGTACAGATACTTCTTAAGCTATCAACCCCTCACAGAAGACGCTGGATAAATTCAGCGGCTCGTGTTTCGTCCGCGACTATCAAGCTACGCGGTTTCTACACTCCCGAAGATTTTTATGAAAATTTTGGATTCACAAGGCCGCTTGTTCGGTAAACTTAGCATCCTAGACCTAGGTGCTGCTCTGATCATCCTGCTAGTTGCAGTCGGAATCTTCTTCTTCCCTGGTACTTCTGGTGGTTCTGTAGCCCAAGTTGGTGGCGCCGATGTCAAACCGGTCGAAATCGATGCCATTGCGATCGGTCTTAAAGGGACAAACTTTCAAGAGTTATTCAAAGCAGGGGATAAAATCAATGTGATTATCCGTAACCAACCCTCCGGTCAGATTACGATTAAAGCTGTCAAAACCTTGACCAGAACCCTCGCCGTTCCTCAGCCCAACGGCACATTGAAAGCTCTACCAGACCCCAGAGAAGAAGAATCTTTCAGCAGAAATATGATGTTTACCTTAGAAGGTAAAGGTCAAATTACTGACAACGGCCCTGTTTTAGGCAATACGAAGGTGAAAATTGGCACTACCCTAGAGCTCGAAGGCAAGAAGTATATTTTCAACGCCAGCGTCATTGATGTGCGCGTCAAATAGCTATTAGTTATTAGTTATTATAGCCTTTCTCAGAAAGATGAGGTACGACTGGGCATAGGGCATGGGGCATGGGGCATGGGGCATAGGGCATAGGGTTCCGTGGGCATACCTCACTTT
>RDXH01000058.1 GCA_004292745.1 Oscillatoriales cyanobacterium
TTTTGGGAATCGCGCAGGGTTTGAACAAAATGGTACATCGTAGATTTGTCTATAAGTGTACCACCTTGTCTATTTAATAGCTAGCTAGGTACTAGCTCTTTGACACTCCGGGCGCGTGAACGCGCGGGGATTCTTGGCTCAACCAGTCAACTTGCCCGTTGATGTCACCACCAACGAGTTCTTGTCGATCTGTCCCCAAGCGTTAATTCCGGCGTGCCCCGCCGTATTTAAATTAATTCCTGCCTGTTTCAATCCTTTAGCCAAAACATTCAAAGCTGCATTGTGGTCGCGGTCTAATACCGCACCGCAACTGCAAACATGAGTTCTAACGGACAGGGATTTGAGAACGCGATTCCCACAATTTGAACAATCTTGGGAAGTGTATTGAGGCGCTACAGCAACCACTGTTTTACCGTACACTTTGCCAAAATATTGCAACCATTGAGTAAACTGTGACCATGCTGCTGAGCTAATTGATTTAGCAAGCTTGTGGTTCTTCACCATGTTTCTTACTTGAAGGTCTTCATGGGCTACGAAATCGCTAGATTTCACTACGCACAACGCCGTTTTGATGGCGAAGTCTTTACGCTGCCTGCTGACCTTCAAGTGTTTTCTACCTAACTTATTGATGGCTTTCTTGCGATTGCCAGAACCTTTCTTTTTCCGAGAAACTCGTTTCTGCAACCGTTTTAAAGCTCTTTCACTTTGACGAAGATGCCGGGGATTTGGGACTTTTTCCCCATCGCTATCGGTCAAGAAATGGTTTAACCCTACATCTATGCCAATGGCTTTACCCGTAGGAACTAATTCCTCTGTTCGTTCTACGTTGATACAGAACTGAGCATAGTAACCGTCGGCACGATGAATTACTCTGACTCGCTTGATTTCGTTGGGCGCATAGAAATGCAAATCACGAGAGCCAATTAACTTAAACTTCCCAGCAGCAAAACCATCCGTGAAAGTCAGAGATCTTTTGTCGGTGGAAAGCGCCCAGCCTGATGTCTTGTATTCTACGGAACGGGTATGCGTTTTGAATTGCGGATATCCCTTTTTCCCTGGCTTTTTAGCTTTACAATTAGCGAAGAAACGTTGAATAGCAAAAATGGCACGTTCGGCAGAAGCCTGACGCGCCATTGAGTTAAGTTTGCCCGCCCATTCAAACTCTTTCGCCATGATGGCGCATTGTTTGTACAGGTCTGATAATTTAACTCCCTGATTGTCGATCCAGTATCTGAGAGCCTTGTTTCGGACAAACTGAGCTGTGCGAATCATTTCGTCAATGACCCGGTATTGCTGTGGCTTGTCTTTTAATTTGAACTCTAGTACAATCATGGGAGGATTTTATCATGCTTACGAGCAATTGTGGCTATAAACTTACGGATTGCAAGAAATCTTTACACTTAAATTAAAGCCGTCCTCTAAGGACGGGGCTTTAAACCCAGCTTTTTGGTAAAGCTGGTAATACAACGCCTTCATTGCTAGCCCACAAATCTGCCGAATGCAAATACATGAATTTTTACAGCGCTATCAACAGGGAGAGCGGAACTTTGCTCACATTGACCTCAGTGGTGCTAGTTTAAGCGGTGTCAACCTGAAAGAAATAGACCTGACTGGTGCTAATCTGACTGGTGCTAATTTGAGCTGGTCAAATTTGAGTAATGCTAAGTTAATTGGGGCTTGTTTACGGCGCGCGGATGTCCGCAGTGCGGTAATCACGGGGGCGAATCTGAGTAAGTCTAATTTGAGCGGCGCAAATTTGGCGAAAGCGGATTTGCGTTTGTGTTGTCTCGAAGGTGCAGACATGAATTGGGTGGTGCTACAAGAGGCGGATTTGGGCGGGGCGGATTTGAGCTATGTGAAATCAGACCAAATTAATTTGGAAAGGGCTAAACTCGACGGGGCTAAGTTAATTGGGGCGGAATTGATGGAGGCAAATCTCAACCGCGCTAGTCTTGTTGGTGCTAATTTAACTGGTGCTAATTTGCGGGAAGCTCACTTGGTTGAAGCGAATTTGCGATCGACAATCTTAATCGGTGTAAATTTGATTGAAGCCGATCTCAATGGTGCTCAAATGCGATCGGCAAATCTAAGTGAGGCTGACTTGCACCGGGCTATCCTGGCTGGGGTTGATTTAACGGAAGCGATGCTGGATAATGCTGATTTGAGTAGAGCTAATTTTTCCGGTGCTTATCTGTTGAAGGCGAGTTTTAAAAAGGCACATTTGCTGCGAACTAACTTGCAACAAGTGTATTTGCTGCGGGCTGATTTGAGTGAAGCTAATTTGCGAAATGCTGATTTGCGGAAGGCTGATTTGAGTGGTGCTTATTTGATGGATACGATGTTGGCGGAGGCGGATTTAAGAGATGCTTTTTTGATCGAGTGCCGTTTGATTAGGACGAATCTGGAGGGGGCGCAGCTTACGGGTTGTTGTATTCAAAATTGGCAAGTTCAAGATGTTGATTTGTCTAAGGTTGACTGCCGATATGTTTTTAATCAGTTTGATTATGCTGCAAAAGTTCCTGGTAATCGTTTTCCGGTGGCTCGGGATTTTGAGTTGGGAGAATTTGGGAAAAACCATCAAGCTCAAAGTTCAATTGTCGAGGTGCATTTTGCTGAATCTCCTAATTGGAAGGCTTTGATTTTTACGTTGCTGCGGCTGGAGTTGGAGAGTTACGAACTGAAGTTGAATGTTCAATTTTTTGAGTCGGCTCAGGAGCAGCATTTATTGCGGCTGAGTGCGAATCGTTTGGTGAATGTCAAGATTTTGAGCGATCGCATTTTGGAGCTTTATCCAGATATGTTGAAAAAGGTTTTAGCAAAGGGTACTGCAATTTTGGGTTTGCTAGACTTGGCCGTTGCAGAAACCAATGGGGATGAGCAGTCAACATCATCACCGCCAACGCCACCAACACCGCCAACACCGCCAACACCGCCACAGGATATGTTGCAGAGAAGGCAAGAAATCTATCAGAAAATGGTGCGCCAAATTTCTTTTATTTTGATGTCTCAGACACCGGATAAATTCACAGATAGCGTACAGCGACTGTTGGATTATTTGAAGCAGCAAGGTATCCCGACTGAACAGATTCAGAAAAAAGTGATTTGTCAGGCGATAGTGCAGCGTGCGAAGAAAGATGCTGGTTTTCGGGGACAGTTGTTGCACTGGGAAAAAACTGCATCGGATCAAGTTCGCTGTTCGATGATGGGGGAAGCGGTACGGTTGGCGATCGCACTTTTATGGGAATGAATAAACATCTAGAAAAATTGTTTATTTTTTTAGATCAATTCCGGTTGTATCGTCAGGTGATTTAACCGCGAAGGCGCGAAGTACGCGAAGCAAGAGAAGAGAGAGGATTTTATATTACTATACTTTTCAAATATATTGAATTTTAAATAAATAGTAAATGTTCTACTACTACGGCAGAAAAAAGCAAATAGCCAAACATTACCCTGCTCCTAACTTTGATGCCATTATAGAACCGTTTGCAGGTTCAGCAGCTTATTCACTCTATGGAAATTATTGGCAGAAGGAAGTTACCCTGATTGAGAGAGATGAGGAAGTTTCTAAAATTTGGCAGTGGTTGATTGATGAGGCGACACCCCAAAAGATTAATAGCCTACCTGATTTAGCGGTTGGTGAAAAGAGTTCTGAGTTACTTCACATTATTCATGCTGCTACGAAAATGGCTTTTCACTACAAGACTATTAAAATAACTCCCGTTTTAGCTAGAAATTGGGAGATCAGTAAACGATACATGGCAGAAAATCTCTTCAAAGTTAAGCATTGGAGAATTATTAGCGGAGATTATACACTAGCTCCTGACGTAGAAGCAACTTGGTTTATTGACCCGCCCTATAAAGAAAATGCTGGTAAAGGTTACAGATATGGCAGCACACTGATTGATTACAATAAATTGGCAGAGTGGGCAAAGAAGCGGAAGGGAGAAGTTATATTTTGCGAAGGGGATTGCGGAGATTATTTGCCATTCAAGCCTTTACTAGAGCTCAAGGGTGTTGCAGGTAAAAGTAGCAAGGAATTTATTTATTACAAATCTCATCACAGGAGTTTAGAATAAGATAGCATAAACAGGTGCATTGCTGTAAATTGAATGCACTCAAGAATGAGCCATCAAAAACTTCAGATAGTTTAATTAAGTAAGTCCACCTAATTAAACGTAAGATACAGGTGGCTAAAAAGCTTGCTGTATGAGCATTCTTCACCTCGATCTTCTTCCTGAAGCGGTTCAGCCAGCGGAGTCGAAGGGCCTTCTTCCTTCTACTTACTTAAAACCCAAGTTATGTATGAATAAAACTCAAAGTAAATTCTGAACCAGAAACCAGGTTTTTTACAGAAATCCTTGGTTTTAGCCAGTAGATTAATCAAAAAACCCGGTTTCTTTAGCATTAGTGTGCAAGTCATAGACTACTGACTACTGACTGCTGACTAATTACTGCTAACCAACTGATTTTCCTGCCGCAGATAAGCTTGAATAAACGGGTCTAATTCACCATTCATCACATCTTGGATCGCAGTTGTTTCCACTCCAGTCCGTACATCCTTGACCATTTGATAGGGGTGAAACACATAATTGCGAATTTGCTGGCCCCAAGCCGCCTCTACGATATCGCCCCGAATCTCGGCAATTTCGGACGCCCGCTGTTCTTTCGCAATCACCAACAGCCTCGATTTGAGCAACGTCAGAGCTTTTTCCTTATTTTGCAACTGACTGCGTTCTTCAGTACAGCGCACGGCCAAACCTGTAGGAAGGTGAACGATGCGGACTGCGGTTTCTACTTTGTTAACATTTTGCCCGCCCTTCCCGCCAGCACGGGAAGTGGTGATTTCTAAATCTTTTTCGGGGATGTCCAATTGTACGGATCGATCGAGAATCGGCATCACTTCGACACCGGCAAAACTGGTTTGGCGCTTGTCGTTAGCATTGAAAGGCGAAATTCTGACCAACCTGTGAGTGCCTTTTTCCGATCGCAAATAACCGTAAGCGTAGCGGCCGGCAATTTCCAAGGTTACTGATTTAACACCCGCTTCCTCTCCCTCGGAGATTTCGGTTAAATGTACTTTGTAACCTTGACTTTCTCCCCAGCGCGTGTACATTCGCATCAGCATTTCTGCCCAATCTTGAGCATCAGTACCGCCAGCACCGGCGTTAATTGTCAAAACCGCGCCGCTTTGGTCGTAGGGCCCTGATAACAACTGTTGTAGTTCCCAGGAATCGAGGTCGCGAGTTAACTCAGAAAGGTTGGATGTGGCTTCTTGAAACAAAGATTCGTCTGTTTCTAGCTCTAGCAATTCTAAGATAGCTCTGGCATCTTCCAAGCTAGTTTGCCAACCGTGATATTGCTCTAAGTGAGATTTGAGGTCGTTAAGTTCTTGGAGAGTTTCTTGAGCTTGGTTTTGGTCGTCCCAGAATGCTGGTTGAGCGGCAATTTGCTCTAAATCTTGGATTTTGGCGGATAGTGCGGGGATGTCAAAGATAGTCCTGAGTTTTACCCAGGCGATCGCACAATGTTTCGATGTTGTGTTTGATATCTAGAATTTCCACTATTAGTCCTCGTGGTTTTGAAGTGTCTTGTTTATTATAGCTGAAATGGGGATATTTGAATAATTTGTTTGACGATCGACTAATTGAGTCGGGGGTTCCCTTCAGAATTCCATCCATTAAATCCCTTGAGCGAATCCGTTGCCGAACTTCCTGATTAGATATACTGCAAACCCTGCCGGATGCAGTGGCTGGGGAGATGCGCCAGTAGTTGAGGGTTGAACGAGAGCGAGCCGATCGGCTAGCTGAGTATTTGCGATCGCAAGGAATCGATCCAGATAACCTGCCTGAATCGTAACGTGAAATGCGATCGGCTTCACCGCATTTTACCTTCTTGTAACTAATGACTAATCACTACTGACTACTGACTAATGACTTCTTAAATATACTGCGAACCCGTGGAATTGAAAGTTTTACCGCATTCGTGAGCACAGACATCCAACCTTTTAGAACAGGAAAAACTAGCTGTGAGGTCTTGACGAAACCAATCACTTTCTAACGCATCTTTAACAGATTGAGTTTTGAGAGAATTAAAGCCCTCTCCGTACTTTTTAAGTAAATCCAACATTTGCGGTCTGTAAGTATGGTTGTAAACAGCGTATTTAGTATGGCTCACCCAACAGCAGGGCCAAAGTTCAGCTTCAAAACTGATGAAAATATCTTTACTGGCTTGAGTTTGACAGCTAATTTCTACATTGCGGTAGTAATTGTTTAGGCCTCCGTAGGTTTCTACAACTTTCAGAAATTCGCCTCCCTGTGGATTTTGATATTGTTCCAACGATGGGGGTTGAAGTTCTTCGCTGGCTGGCTTTGATGGGACAGGCTGAGTTGGTGCTGGTGCTTGAGAGGTTTCGATAGCTATAGCTTGATACCAAGCATAATTTGCTTTTTCTGGTTGTCCCAACTGCGTCAAGACTTTAGCTAAATTGCGATAAGCTCCTGCAAAATTTGGTTTAAGCTCGATCGCCTTTTGGTAATAAGCACTAGCTGGCTGCCACTGTTGCTGTTGAGCATAAAGACTGCCGACGTTGGCATAAACTTCGGGAAAATTAGGCTGAATTTGCAGCGCTTTAGAATAACAGTCTGCTGCTGCTTGCATCCGCCCCAAACCTTGAACAGCGTTGCCTAAAGTTTTGTAGGCGGCTGCAAAATCCGGTTGAATTTTTAGGGCTTGTTGGCTGGCGGAGATCGCCTCTGAGAGCTGTCCTTGTCTCAAACATTCCTCCGCTTGTTGGTGCAACTCAACAGCCGTCTGTGCTTGATTTTGAGGGGTTGACACCTTACTTGTTGCTGGTGGATTTTGGTGAGAATTATTAGCATCTACTTGAGAGCTTTCTGCCGGCCGATTTTGTGGAATTGCAGAATCTTTTTCATAAAGTTCTTTCGCCACAAAACGAGAGGTAGCTTTCGGTACAAACTCGGCAAATCCTAATTCTTCAGCTAAAGCGCGAGCCGATTCTACTTGATGTTGGTTGTGCTCAAAAATTAAGTAATGCCAGACAGCTTTGCCGCCAGCTTGAATAAAGGCATTAACCGACTGCATTATCTTATCCCAGTTAGTATTTTTGCGGTAAATGCTGTTAGTATCTGCCAAGCCATCGATACTAAAAGTTACGCTGTCGTTTACTCCTGTCATCGCCTTTGCCAGGGCTTGCCACCATTGGGGATTACGTCCGCTACCATTGGTGTACAGACCGACATGAGGAACGCCCATGCGGTGCCAATATTCGATCGCCCCAATTGTAGTATTGCTAGTCATAGCATCGCCGTAATTGCCGCACATATATACCAAATCCAACTGAGAGCAAAACTCTTTGGGGAAAATTCTCTCAATATCCTCCATCTTTAATTCCGCCATCGGTAAAATCGGGTTCTCGGTGCGGGGACACTGCGGACAAGCGGCGTTGCATCGGGAGGTAATTTCTACGCTGACTCTTCTGATATCTTCATACTTTAAGTACATGAGTTTTTCCCCATTGATTCTTTTTTATTATTCACCAGTCCCTTTGCTCACAGACTACTCAACCATCGCTATCTTAGTGCCACAGCTTAATAAAAATTAAAAACCGCGGCTTGTAAAAATCAAGCCGCGGTTTTGAAGGTACGGTTTCAATTAATCCCGGCTGTTAATGGCAATCAGCAGTCGCAGAATAAAGATGAACAAGTTGATGTAGGTTAAATACATCGACAAAGCAGCGGGCAAATACTGGTCATCGCGGTAGCTGCGGGGCAGAATGTAAAAATCGACAATTGCAGCGCCGACGAACAGAAATACACCGATGCCGGAAATGCCAATTTCCAACCAAGTTGGGGTGTAGACGCCAAATAGAGATAGCAGAAATTGACCGCCAACGACGACTAACAAAGCAATGACGCCCAAACTGATAGTTTTGGTGAGGGCCATACCGTCTGTTTCCGACAAGTTAGACCCGATTTGGCGGGCGGCGATGAAGGTAATGCCACAGCCGAGGGCGGCAAAACCGATGCCGGAGATGCCCACGCCTTGGGTTCTGAGGGCTGTAAATACCAATCCGCTGAGGGTGTAGCCGGAAAGCAGGCTGTAGGTGGCGAGGAGAGGTAAGGCAGTGTTTTTGTTGCCTTGTTCGGCGGCACCACGAGCGACAAAGAATAGAATTAATTCTAGGACGATCGCGGCGATGAATGTGGGAAAGAAGATTCCGGGATAGTTGTGGATGACTCCCAGGCCGCCATAGGTGCCGATGGCAGTTAAGACGAGGCCACCGCCGACAAAGGGGAGGGCGTTGGCGATGACGTTGGGGCCTACCAGCGCGTGGTTTTTGGCCTCGCGCAGGGCTTCGCGGAAATTGCTGGTGTTGCTCATGAGGTTTGACCTACTTTTAGTACAAAATGGCTATCTATTATTTTGACATTTGTAACAATGAGTTTGCAAAACGTCTCAAAGTTTAAAGATTTGATAAAGACTAGGAGCATATTATGTACGAGATGGGAGCGATGGTTTATGATTTGTAAGATATGAGTATATTCTTTATCCCTGTCACCTTGGGAGCGAGATTGTCTCACACCATCAGCCAAGTTGAAGTGTAAAATTTGCTCCTAGGGTGGGAAACCTAACTTACCCAAGACCTCAACCCTCAAATTTTAATACGCTTCGATTTGAATATTCAAAGGTGTAGACAGGGTATGCAAAAAATTAATCGTGAAAATATCTAAATCTAACAATGAAATACCAAACAGGTAATGTCTAATGCCTACCTTTTTTCTTAAGATGTTTTTCAAGCCTACGGCGGGAATTGTATTAGCTTTAGCAACTGTTGTCTGCGGTGGTAAATCAGGGGTGGCGCGCAATTTCCCAGCAGAACCTCAAAATTTGGTGTTGGCTCAGGTTGTTCAATCAACCCCGTGTCGAAGTTGCTCGAACCCGCCTGGGGGAACAGCAAGCCCGGTGCCTCGGCCGGTGAAAATTCCTGAGCCTTCGATGCTAGGTGGGCTGGGTTTAGTGGTGGGTTCTCTGGTGGTAACTCGTAGTCGGCGCCGATGGAAAAATTAGAGTTTGGAACCGCAGATAAATGCTGATAACTGCGACTCTAGTCATTTTAGCCGATCGCGTCGCGGAGAGCATTTTTAGTCATGGCTGCGATCGCCTGTTCGGTAGCTTTGGGCAAATGATAGTATTTCCCACCAGAAGTCTTGGCTAATTCCTTAGCAAAACCAGTAGAAATAAACTTGCTTTCGGTATCTATCACCAGCAATTGCATCCCTAGCCCGCGAATTTTGGCAGCAATTTCCAACAATTCACCCTTAATATCTGGCTTTTCTCCATCTAAAATGGGTTCACCCAAAGAACGAGCCAGAGGAATATTCCCGCGCCCGTCGGTAATGGCGACAATCGCAACTTGACCGATATCTCCCGATTGCCGCGCGTTGACTCCCACCCGCACAGCTTGAGTCAAACCGTGGGCTAGCGGGGAACCGCCACCGCAGGGCAACCTTTCCAAACGCTTGCGGGCCAAAGCTATCGATCGCGTCGGCGGTAGCAACACTTCTGCTTGTTCTCCGCGAAACGGAATCAGAGCAACTTGGTCGCGGCTTTGATAAGCTTCTGTGAGTAGCTGCATGACAGCACCTTTGGCCGACTGCATCCGATTGAGAGCCATGGAGCCGGAAGCATCAACGACAAATACCACCAGAGCCCCGGCTTTTCTAGCCAGTCGCTTCGCCCGAATATCTCCCTGTTCGACAAATACGCGGCGCTTTCCTTCGTCCTGATTTGGCTCTTGCCCCCCCGATTGTAGGGGCGGTGCCCCTGTGCCCGCCCTGGGTTGGGGGGGGTTAGAATTCCTGTCACGGCGGGCTTTTTGATAGGGTGCGGCGGCTCTGAGGGTGGCATCAACAGCGATGCGACGGACGGGACCTTTGGGTAAGACTGGCTTGATGTAACGGCCTCTATCTTCGGAAAAAATGACGCTGCGGCTTCCCGATTTGCCTTGGCGGCTGGCATTTTGGGCGAAGAAAAGGACGCTGGGGTCGAGAATAACTCCTTCGGGGTCGAATAGAAATTCTTCGGGAATGTTCGTTTCTTCTTGTTCTTCGGGGGGTTCTTCTTCTTTGTCTTCTTCTTCTTCTTCTTCTTCTTCTTCTTCTTCCTCTTCTTGTTCGTTTTGGGGTGGTGGTGGCGGGGGAGGAGGAGGAGGATTGTTTTCGTCTGGCGGAGTTTGGATGACGGTGGCGCGGGGGACGATGACTAATTCGACGGCGCGACGCAAATCTTCGGCGTTAACTTCTGTGCGTCCTTCGATGGCTGCTGCTGCTTTGGCGACTCGCACTGCGAATATTTCGGCGCGGTGTCCTTGTACTGCGCCGCGGATTGCTTCTTCTACTAGGTAGCTAATTTGTTCGCGTTTGATGGTGACATCTTTGAGCCATTCTCTGGCGAGGATGATTTGGGTTTTGAGGTTGTCTGTGTCTTCTGCGTATTGGTTGAGAAATTGTTGGGGGGAATTGGAGTAGGATAGAGCTTGGTCTACGGCTTGGACTCTTTCTTCTAATTCGAGTACGGCATCGGCGGAAAGGGCGATCGCGATTCTGTCTAGTAAATGTTCTCGGAGTGGGCCTTCTTCGGGGTTATAGGTGGCAATAAATAGGGGTTTGCATGGATGTTGAAAGCTAATTCCTTCTCGTTCTATTTGATTTCTTCCTTCTGTTAATACTGTGAGTAATTGGTTGGAAATGTTGTCGTCTAGAAGGTTGATTTCGTCTACATAAAGTACGCCTCGATTGGCTTGGGCTAGCAGTCCTGGTTGAAATACTGTTTCGCCGAATTTTACTGATTGTTCGACATCGACTGAACCTAAGAGTCTGTCTTCGGTGACACCCAAGGGAATTTGGATGAAGGGTGTGGGAATAATTGCGGTGTTGAGATTAGTATTTGTGGTCAGCGTCTCTTGCTGATGATTTTCTGCTAAGATATCTTGCCCGTGATTTTCTGATGACAAGCCTGATAGCTCTTCTACCAGGGGTTCTTCTGGAGAGGCGTTGCAGAAAGAGTCTTTGACAATTTCAATGGGTGGTAGGAGAGAATGCAGGGCGCGGGCCATTACTGATTTTGCGGTACCGCGACGACCTGCGATCGCAACTCCTCCCAGTCCGGGATCGACTGCTGCTAAAAGCAGGGCTAATTTAATTGCTTCTTGGCCGACAACGGCTGTTAGGGGAAAGGCTGTCACGGTAGGGGTTGCGTAGAGGGCGGACATGGAAATAATTTTTTGTTAAAGATGTTTTGATATACTTATCATATATTAACTCTTATACCACTTATTGTAAAGTTTTAACTTCCCGCGGTAAAATGACTGTGAAAGTTGAACCTACTCCGATTTCTGATATTAACTCTATATTGCCTTGCAATAGTTTTACCAGTCGCGATACTATGGCTAATCCTAAGCCTGTGCTGTCTGATGAAAATTGTTGTTTGCTAGGTTCTCCTGCTTGAAAGAAAGGGTCGAAAATGCGAATTTTATCTGCGGGGGAGATGCCAATGCCGGTGTCTTTAATGGCGATCGCCCAATTTTCGGTTCCGACTTGACGACAATCTAATTCGATGCTACCAGTTTCTGTATAGCGAATAGCATTGCTCAGCAGATTGGTGATAATTTGTTGCAGTCGCTGGGAGTCGGCGATTACTTGTTTTGGAGCGCTGTCGCTAGTGATTGAGAGCTTTAATCCCTTAGCGTCAGCCAGGGGCTGCATTATTTCTACTACTGTATTAATGAGAGCTTTTACATTAGTTGGTCTCAATTGAAGTTGGATTTTTCCGGCGTCGGCACGGGAAAGTTCTAGGGCATCGTTAATTAGGCGTAATAGTTGTCTGCCGTTACGTAATACTCGCTCTATGTGTTCGATGCCGGGGAGAGTATCTTTGATTTCGGGTTGCTTTTTTCCTTGACGCAAAAACAGTTCAGAATAACCGATGATTGAGTTGAGTGGTGTTTTGAGTTCGTGGGCTAAATAGGAGAGATTTTCTTGGTGGGTGCTGACTAGGCGATTGAGTTCTTGATTGGTGAGTGTTAACTGAGTTTGGATTTGTTGGAGTTCGTTCAAGCGCTGAGCAACATAACTGTTAAAACACTGGGCAATTGCTTCGTCTACTACGGAGTCTATCAGTCGAAACGCTCTGACTACTTCTAGGGTTGTTCCTGCTAGTAATTCTGCTTCGATATGGGAGAATATGACTTGACGAAGTAAATGGTATTCCCGCGCTACTTCTGCTGGATCGTAGCCTTGTTCTGCTCGCAGCAAGCCGTGATCTAAACTGGCTTTGATGATGATTCCTATTTCGCTGTGTTGATATTGGGAAAGCACTGTTGCCATCGCCGCCAGCAGGTGAGGAATATGATTTTTGATGGCTGAGTGCGGTAAGGTGTCAGCACTTTCTATTTTCCGATCCTGGCTAACTGCTTCAATCCAGTTTTGGAGGATAGTGTCGGTTTTGTCGGTGAGCAGTTGGCTGTAATCCATGATGTCTGCGTGGGGGTGGAGTCTGACAGATATTGCTATTGTCTCATTGTAGTCGAGCGATCGCCCGATGAACATACCAAATTTTTGGCGATCGCCACCCTGCCAAAAGAAGTAGTTTTTTGGTGATTTTTGGCATCTGTTATTTCTCTCAATGAGCTGATTCAGAGTATTTATCACTACAAAATACCTCTTAAAGCCATTGACAAAATTACGGTAATGTAGTAAATTAGTTTGTCGCGATAATCATGTTAAATTAAAAATTTAGAATTTTGTCAGGAGACTAAATGGAAAACCTGCAAGCTGCGATCGCCACGGCAACTTTCATCGGTGTAATTTTGTTAGTAATGACCGAGTGGATACACCTAACAGTTGCAGCTTTTTTGGGAGCGCTGATCCTGGTTTTTACCCACGTTATGACTTTAAATAATGCGATCGAATATATTGGTCGCAGTCATGGAACCTTGGGATTATTCTTCGGAGTCATGGTAATGGTCAGGTCTTTTGAACCTACCAAAGTATTTGAATATTTGGCAACTCAAATGGTGCTATTGGCGAAGGGGAAAGGCAAAAATTTGTTGCTGGGGATTGTGGCTATTACTACCCCGATTTGTGCAGTTTTGCCCAATGCTACCACAGTCATGCTGCTAGCACCATTAATTCCGCCCATGGCACAAGAAGTGGGTGTAGATTTTGTACCATTACTAATTTTAATGGTATTTGTAGCTAACAGTTCGGGACTGCTGACAATCGTGGGAGATCCGGCGACATTTATTGTCGGTGATGCGATTAATATGAGCTTTGCCGATTACCTCGTGAAATTAAGTTTTGGCGGCGCACTTGCAGTCGGAGTAATAGTCATTATTCTGCCGTGGTTGTTCCCCGAAATCTGGCACAAAGAATTAGACGATTTGGCAGACTTGCCACATCCCAAAATTAATCATCCACGAATTTTAGCAGTCGGCGGTTTAATTATAGCTTTCGTGCTGGTATTTTTTGTAGTGGGAGAGTCGCTACCGGTGCCTATTTCACCAGCAGCCGTTGCTTTGTTGGGGGCTGCCTTGTCCATGCTATTAGCTCATCAATCTAAAATAGATTCACTGAATAATATATTGCGGGATTTAGATTGGAGTACGCTGCTATTTTTTATGTCTATTTTTGTACTAATTGGAGGTTTAGAAAAAACAGGAGTGATTAACAGTATATCGGGAATTCTAGCAGTTATTTTAGGTAAAAATATTTTTTTGGGTTCCCTAGCTTTGTTGTTTTTTGTAGGTTTAATGTCGAGCGTGGTGCCGAACATTCCGCTAGTAGTGGCGATGGTACCCTTGCTCAAACAGTATGTTGTTAACGTCGGGTTAGCCCCTGTGGAAGTGTTAGCTCCGGATTTTGCAGGGCAATTTCCTCTGGAAGTTTTACCGCTGTTTTATGCGATGATGTACGGGGCAACTTTGGGAGGAAATGGCACTTTGGTAGGAGCTTCTTCTAATATAGTCGCAGCGGGAATTTCTGAATTGCATGGGAGGCGGATTTCTTTTCAAACTTTTCTGCGTTATGGAATTCCCGTGATGTTACTGCAATTGATAACGGCTGCTATATATGTAACTATTCGGTTTCTGATTTGAAGAAGTAAGTTCGGCAACGGATAGGGAGTCGAGAATGATGAAAGCGCTGCGGGTATCTGGGTAGGATGTTTTTTATTTGGTCTTAGTTAATTAAATTTTATGAATTTTCCCAGATTTGAGCTGGGCTGGTGACAAATATCTATTTCTCAAGACCTATTGACAAAACTCTAGGATTAGGCTTATGATTTTGGAGATGAAATTAACAAGTCAAGCCTAATCAAGTGTTACACGATCGCACAAAGTCGTGTCACTGGAGCGGAGGAACCAATTTTCGGGGCGAATCTCTACAGAATTTAGAGCAAAAATTCAAAATAAAGATGGTAATTTTTGATTTTTAATTCCCCAGGAGAAGGACATCTCTCAGTCCTAGCCCGTCAGCTAACTTCGCAGGCATTGAGTAGAGACTGAAGAGTCAACTTTCTTTAACGAGATAGTTTTGCCTCATCGGTGTCTCCGGTTGGTATTGTTCAAGATTTCTTGTACCTGCCCCTGACTCTGAGGAAATTTATAATGTTTATTCAACTTAACTTATCGGCGATCGCAGTTGCAGGAGTTGCAGCTTGGAAGCGGGCAAAACCAATGATGATCCGGGATACTGTGTTGTTGCCTGGTGCAGGTTTTTTAGGTATTCTGATCCTGTGGTGGATTGTTGCCAGCTTGAAAAGCGATTTGATTCCCACTCCCTACCAGGCGTTTATTGCTAATTTAGATTACATATTGCATCCATTTTACCAGCGTGGCCCTGGAGATTTAGGGATTGGCTGGTTGTTGATAGCAAGTTTGCGACGGGTGTTACTGGGATTTACACTGGGTGCATTGGTAGCGATTCCAGTAGGATTTCTGATCGGGATGTCGCCAGCAGCAATGATGGCGCTAAATCCCCTGATTCAAATCTTCAAACCAGTATCGCCACTAGCTTGGTTGCCCATCGCCCTATCGATTTTTAATCTAGCAGACCCCTCGGCGATTTTTGTCATCTTCATCACGTCTTTGTGGCCGACAATTATTAACACAGCCCTGGGAGTTTCTAGCGTTTCCAAAGATTATCTGGATGTGGCGCGAGTGTTAGAAATGCCACAATGGCGACGGATTACCAAAATAATTTTGCCTGCAAGTTTGCCTTATATTTTTACAGGTTTGCGGATTAGTTTGGGGATTGCTTGGTTGGTGATTGTAGCGGTAGAAATGCTGACAGGTGGCGTGGGAATTGGCTTTTTTGTGTGGGATGAATGGAGCCGTTTGAATCTGAGTTCGGTATTTTTAGCAGTGTTCGTCATTGGTTTGACTGGGTTGCTGCTTGACTGGGCTGTTGGCAAAATTCAAGAATTGGTGACACATAGATCGGTGAATAGTTAGTAGAAGGAAGAAGGAAGAAGTCACCCCCCCAGCCCCCCCAAAGGGGGAAATTCAGGAAGAAGAAAGAAGAACCCCCCCCAGCCCCCCCCCAAGGGGGGAAATTCAGGCAGAAGGAAGAAGAACCCCCCCCAGCCCCCCCCCAAGGGGGGAAATTCAGGAATAAGGAAGAAGAACCCCCCCCAGCCCCCCCCCAAGGGGGGAAATTCAGGCAGAAGAAAGAAGAACCCCCCCCCTGCCCCCCCCAAGGGGGGAAATTCAGGAAGAAGGAAGAGGGTTTCCAGAAATTGACTAAATATCTAATAGCAATTAGTCGCAAATTGAGAATTAAATATGAGAGATCGTTTTTTTCAGGATTGGAACCGACGAGAGTTTTTGCAACGAATGGGCTCGGCGGCGGTGGGAATGACTTTATCTGGGTGTGGAATTAATGCGGATCGATCGGCAAAAGGACTTACTGAAGAGGCTTTAGCTGTAACACCCATTGTCAATTCCCAAAGCTTAGAAAAACCGAATTTAACGATAGGATATGTGCCAGTTAATGATTGTGCACCATTTGCGATCGCCTGGAAGAAAGGCTTTTTCCGCAAATACGGTTTAAACGTCAAACTCAACCGCGAAGCAAGCTGGGCGACATCCCGTGACGGCATAATTTTCGGGCGTCTCGACGCTTCTCCTGTCGTATCCGGTGCTGTCACCAACGCCCGCATCGGTGCCGAAGGAGCCCGTCACGCACCCCTGTGCGCGGCAATGACAATTCACCGCCACGGTAACGCGATGACAATGAGCAAAGCGATGTGGGATTTTGGGTTGCGCCCCTGGCGCGAATATAACGGCAATTTAGAAGAATTTGGCAAACAATTTCGAGCTTTTTTTGACAGTCAACCAGTAGAAAATAAAGTCTGGGCAGTTGTTCTTAGTTCCGCTATTTACGAATACTTTGTGCGCTATATATCCGCCGCCGCTGGTGTCGATCCGTTCAAAGAATTTCGGGTAATTATTGTGCCACCTCCTCAAATGGTAACTAATATGAGAATCGGTGCGATGCAGGCTTACATGGTGGCAGAACCTTGGAATACGCGGGCAATTCAAGGTAATTTGGGTGTGGGTTTTACCTTCGCACAAGGGAAGGAAGTTTGGCAAGGCCATCCCGATCGCGTTTTGGGAGTAATGCAATCGTTCATTGACGAAAATCCGAAGACTTATTACTCACTCGTGAAGGCAATGGTGGAAGCTTGCCAGTATTGTAGCAGGCCAGAAAATCGCGACGAAATAGCACTGCTGTTGACAGAGCGATCGTTTACCGGGGCCAAACCCAAAAAAGGACCGATCGATAAATTTACGCGACCGGGAATTGTGGGAGACTACAACTACGGTGGATTTGATGAAAAAGACCGTACAGTGCGATCGGAAGATACAACTATTTTCTTTGATATCCCCGCCAACTTACCTCAAATATTAGGCAATCATTCCACATTTCTCTGGCAATCTCAGAGTATTTGGTTGATGACTCAATCTGCTCGCTGGGGACATATTAAAGAGGTTCCCAAAAATGCTGAAGAGTTAGCCAAAAAAGCTTGGAGAACCGATCTTTACCGCAAGATTGTGGCTGAAATGGGAATCAATTGTCCTGTGGAAGATTATAAGGTGGAACCAGGAGATTTGTTTATTGATAAAAAAACATTTGATCCTAGCGATCCGGTTGGTTATCTCAATAGTTTTGAAATTAGAGCTAACCGTCCTCAATCTTTTTTCAGGTCTTAAATTTTGAGATTTTTCGCTGGTTATACCATCCCGCCAGGGACTTAAGTCCCTGGCTGATAGAAGACAGTCGGTTGAAACCGACTGCAATATTTTAGGATTTAGGCAAGTACACGGGGAGCATCCCGAATTTGCAAATATATCGGTAGGGGCGAAGCATTGCGGTAGTAAATCCTTCCTTTTAACCAATAACTTATCTGCCGAAATGCTTCGCCCCTACAAAATCGGGATGCTCCCAGTGCACGCAAATTCAATTAACACTTTACTACTTTTTAGGAGAATACCGTGAGTCAATACACTTCTACTTCTACGACTACTCAGAACTCAGTCAATAGCGAGGGTATATTTCTGCAAATAGACAATTTGTCCAAGTCCTACAAAAGTGCTGATGGTACCGAATTTAGCGTCCTGGAAAATATCAACTTAAATATTGGAGAAAATGAATTTATTTCGATTATAGGTCACTCCGGGTGTGGGAAATCAACGCTGCTGAAAATAGTGGCTGGTTTAGAAAAACAAAGTGCGGGAATGGTGCGGCTAGAAGGTAAAGAAATTCGCAAACCTGGAGCCGATCGCATGATGGTGTTTCAGCACTATGGATTGCTACCTTGGCTGACAGTGCGGGAGAATATTCGGCTAGCAGTTGATGAAGTTTTGCAAAATCTTAGTCGCCCGGATAAGATTAGTCTTGTCAATGAACATCTAGCAATGGTAAACTTGACAGCTGCAGCGGACAAATATCCAGAGGAAATTTCAGGAGGGATGAAACAGCGAGTAGGAATTGCCCGCGCTCTGGCAATTCGCCCTAAGATGTTATTAATGGATGAACCCTTTGGGGCTTTGGATGCTTTGACTCGCGGCAAGTTGCAAAAACAGGTATTGGATATCTGGGAAAATCACAGACAAGCTGCAATGATGATTACTCACGATGTCGATGAAGCTATCTATATGTCCGATCGCATTGTGTTGATGACAAATGGCCCGGCGGCAACTATTGGAGAGATTTTGTCAGTACCTTTTGCTCATCCGCGCGATCGCCAAGAGTTGCGGGAAACGAAGGAGTATTACGATCTCCGTAACTATGCTTTGAATTTTCTCGATCGCTACTTTACCCAAGACGAGTAATTGTCAATAAACTATAGCCCTCGGATCGATTCGAG
This sequence comes from Oscillatoriales cyanobacterium, assembly GCA_004292745.1. Taxonomy (GTDB): domain Bacteria; phylum Cyanobacteriota; class Cyanobacteriia; order Cyanobacteriales; family Microcoleaceae; genus Microcoleus; species Microcoleus anatoxicus. The sequence goes on from RDXH01000058.1 coordinate 18,448, forward strand.
GGCTAAATTGTCGATTTCTTGAATTATTTAATCTCAAATCCAAATCTAAAATCCGTTCACCATAGACAGTTGATTAACTAATTTGATTCTGCCTCGGTACACGGCGCGCAATAGGCGATCGATCGAGCGTTTGTCTTCCTCTGTCAAAGTTTCGTCAAAAATAGCAGCCATCAAACCGTAGCGATCGGCTACGGTAATATACCTATGGTGATTGACTTCGGCAAACAACTCGCCCAAAGCACATGGAATAAGATGGACAGGAGTTTCCATAGCTATTGAATCTGAACTCAACTAGCGATCGAGGCTTTCTGTGTTCAGAGAAGGCGATCGCACCTTACTATTTTCGCTATCTTATTGTCTAAAAATATGTGACAGCAAACATCAAAAACTTGTGATAATAAACACTCAAAATTGTGAACTAAATCACATTCCCTATAGCCACTACGATATTTAGTGCAAACAGAGTTTCAGCTAAAGATTGTAAATCAGCACTGGGGCCACCGATTCAGCTAACTCAAACTTAAACACTTGTGAATAGAAATATAATTCACCATCCAGAGTCTTTTTGATATTTTCAGCCCGCCGAAAACCGTGCTGTTCCCCTTCATAAGCAACGTAAGCAACAGGTAAACCCTTTGCTTTTAAGATTTCTACCATCATTTCTGCTTGATTGGGAGGAACCACTTTATCTTCCAATCCTTGAAAGAAGATGATAGGACAAGATAAATTAGCCGCCGCATGAATAGGCGATCGTTCTAAATACAAATCTTTTCTTTCAGGATAAGGTCCGATTAATCCATCCAGATAGCGCGACTCAAACTTGTGAGTATCCGTTGCTAAAGCTGACAAATCGCTAACTCCATAATAGCTCGCCCCAGCTTTGAAAACATCGCGGAAAGTAAGAGCGCACAGAGTAGTATAACCCCCCGCGCTACCACCGGCGATCGCCATTTTTGCACTGTCAACTAAACCCCTTTGGGCTAAATATTTAGCACCATTAGCGCAGTCATCAACATCCACAATACCCCAACTATCTTGTAGCCTATTTCTGTATTCTCGACCATAACCAGTGCTACCACCATAATTCACATCCAAGACAGCAAAACCACGACTTGTCCAGTATTGAATCTTTAAATTCATACTACTAGAAGTAGCCGCCGTGGGACCACCATGACTTTTGACAATCAGGGGTGGTTTTTCACCTGTTGGCGCTGCAAAATCTTGATTTTTTGGTGGATAAAAGAACCCAAAAGCAGTCAAACCATTTTCCGTGGGAAATTCGATGGATTCCGGTACAGAAAGATAACCAGCATCAAGGCTTAAATTGCTGGCGAGGCGCAATACTTCTAGTTGACTTGTTCCTAAATCTAGTTGTACAATCGCGGAGGATTCCGTTGGCGAACCAGCCAGAAAAACTACTTTTTCACCTTGGGCTTTTAGTGAAGAAATATCACTGTAAGGTGTGTCAATTTTGCTCAACTGCTTTGTGACTAAATCAATAGTTGCTAAATACCACTTGCCTTGTTGAGTGTAGGTGCAAATAATTTTGTGTTCGGAAACAACAGCATAGGTAGACATCCCAAACACCCACTGAGGTAGTCCGAATTCTGCCGCCATTTCGTACAGAGGTTCGATCCCCCCTGCCCCCCTTACCAAGGGGGGTTCTGTATTTATTTCCCCCCTTACCAAGGGGGGTTCTGTATTTATTTCTCCCCCTACCAATGGGGAATCTTCTATTCCTGCTTCCCCCCTTACCAATGGGGAATCTTCTATTCCTGCTTCTCCCCCTACCAATGGGGAATCTTCTATTCCTGCTTCCCCCCTTACCAAGGGGGAATCTTCTATTCCTGCTTCCCGCCTTACCAAGGGGGAATCTTCTATTCCTGCTTCCGGCCTTACCAAGGGGGAATCTTCTATTCCTGCTTCCGGCCTTACCAAGGGGGAAT
>RDXH01000326.1 GCA_004292745.1 Oscillatoriales cyanobacterium
CGATCGATTTTAAAAGCTGTAACTCAGCATCGTTATAGCGATTTTGCAGGAAGTAAGCCCACCCCAGGTTTTTGTGCAAAGCCGCTAGAACCAGATGGTCTTTGACTTTCTCTAAAATCGGCAAGATCGGGTTAATTGCTGTCTGCACATTTCCCGATATAATTTCCAAACGTGCTAAATTACTAATAGCTGCATAAGCCCCTCGGTTGTTAAATCCGGCGGCGATTTGATAGTGAATTCGTGCCGCAGATAAATCTTGCAACTGTTCGTAAGTAGCTCCTAAGTTATAGTGAGATGCGGCTAAGTCAGGATTAAATCTGATGGCTTGGGTTAAGTAAGCTTTGGCAGTTTGGAACTCTCCTGATAAATACTTTTTATGACCCAGTTGATTGAGATATTTGGCAATCAATTGATGAATTATGTGTTTTTTTATTTCTGGATTCAGGGTAAAAGTATCGGCTCCGGCTTCAATAATTTTCACTAAAAGTGCTTGTTTGATGAGCGATTCTAAAACTGGTTGCAAGTCAGATATTTCTCCAGCAAAGGCTATATTTGATTTCAAATCATTGGTGCTGAATGGTTTACTTCTCAAGGCTAAGCAACCGATCAGGTAAATTTCTGTATCTGATAAATCAGCGCTAGTTTTTTGCAAAAAATCTCGCAGAATCGGCTGTATAACTAAGGTTGTCTGCTGGATCAATTGGGTGATATTCCCTGAAAATAATTTCTGAAAATGACTTGTTTTCGGTACTACTAGAAAACCTTTTGGCTGAATAGAGAATTTTTAGAGCGCTTTGCTCGTCTAAGCCATTTAGTTGTAATAATTTAATATGTGAACTTTGTTCTACGAGCGAATTAAGTTCTAGGGGTTGATGCCAACTGGTGAGTAGCAAACAACTTTGATGGCGTGATGTTACTATTCGCTGGAATAAGTCTGCATAATTTTCGTATCCTGGTTGATAGCGATCGCCCTGAAGGAGGATGCTATCAAGTTCATCGAATACTAACAAACACCGTGAGGAACGTAGGTATTTGAGCAATAAAGAGATTCTCTCTGGGGAGACAAGGATTGAATTAAATCGAATAAGATATTTGACAGGGGCGGGCGTTCTTTGAGCGATCGCCAAATGCAATAATCAAACTCACCCTGAATTTGTTGTAGTGTGGTGAGGGCCAATGCAGTTTTGCCAATTCCTCCCATTCCCAGTAGTGTAACTAATCGACAACCATCGTTGACTATCCATTGCTTTAAAGTGGCAAGTTCAGCACTGCGATCGTAGAAAATAGGGACATCAGGCGCTTCACCCCAATCGATCCGGGGGTGTGTTTTCGCCGCTGTCTGTGAGGGAATAACTTCGCTGATGGGCGGGTTAGTGTCAGCACAGACAGCAGACTTTACCGTGTCATTTTTAACAGAAATCCCATCGCTGGCTGTAGCATTACTAAAATTAGCGACTTGCTGTTGATACTGCGAAATGAGGATTTGTTGTAACTTAGCCAGCTTTCCGGGCCCTCGACCCATAATCTGAAATTTTTTGTAAACCTCTCCCAGTCTTTTCTGAAGCGCTTCTTTGCTGACTCCTAGTTCTTGTGCGATCGCATCCATCGGTTCACCTTGGATGGCTTTGGAGAGTGCCTCAAATTCGTTGTCGGAAATACCTAAATTGGTGGCTAGATTTCTTAAAAAGTTTTGGGGAATCATTGTCTTAGATTACTACAAAACATCGTTTTATATAAGGTTTTGCTGGTAGAACGGGAGGAGGGCGATCGCCCTTGGTAGTCAGAAACCGGGTTTTTTTACGCAAATCCTCCGCTCAAAGCCGACAGTTCAAGTAAAAAACCCGGTTATGAAGGTCTGATGCGCCCAGGTGCAATCGCCCTTGGTGTCCACAACCTCTCCGCCTTGCTCTCTCATTGTATCCGCCCTATCTCACTTTACTGAGATAATGACCGGCGATCTATCTTACGACAGGGAGAGCAGAATAGCTAGACTCTCGTCAATGACAAAGCTGCTAGCTCACTCCTGGGTTGGCATCAAAGATGGGAGATTTGTGGGGCGAAGCCTTGAATTATCAAGCCTTTGAGGGTATTAGACTTCGCTGTATCAGAATGCTGAAGTGGCTAAGCGACCCATGCCTCTGGGCAATTTTCTCTTTTTACTGAGATTTACTTGACTCATATACTTGACCGTTGCTGGAAAACCTGCTAGGCTAACTCTCAGTTAAATGAGTTAGCGGTCGATCGGGGCGGTTGAGGGCCAGATACTCTGGCAGATGGCAAACTTTCCCGTGCGGGTCTGCATAATTTTTTGACTTTCCCCTGGTTAATAGTTGGAAGTTTAAACTTGCGATCGCTTCTCACTGAATCTAGGAATCGTTTTAGTCAAAGTCCATAAATCGGAGGTACTTTATGGTTTCATTCTATCCAGGTCAAAAAGCTAATGAACTCGCCAAGGTAGCTCAAGAGCGATTCGAGCGTGCGGTTGAAGATTTGAAAAGAGAAGAAGCAGCCACAAACAAATTGGCAGAAGAGTATGGCCAACTTCAACTGAATGTCATAAGAAGCACAATTAAGCGCTTTGTTACCTTCCTTGAAAATAGTGGTCGGAAGGCTTCAGAAAGTGAAAAGCGGCTTTTAGAAGGGATGGATTTTTCAGTTCAGCAGATGAAGGAGTACAAAGCTGCGGCGGTAGGAGCAGAACAATATTTTATGGCTGGTGTTAAATCCGCAGGAGCAGCCGCAGCAGGTTACGGCGGTGCTATTGGTGCTGTTACTTCACTAGGAGCAGCCAGCACGGGAACCGCTATCTCAACTCTCAGTGGAGCGGCTGCTTGGAATGCAACTTTAGCATGGTTTGGCGGTGGAGCGGTCGCGGCTGGTGGCGGCGGTATGGCTCTGGGTGCTGCTGTATTAGGCGGTATCACCCTTTTACCAGCTTTGGCGATCGGTGGCTTTTTTGCTGCTAGTGAAGGCGAGAAAGCGATGACAAAGGCGCGAGAGCATGAAGCTCAAGTCAACAAGGCGATCGCAGACATGAAACTTGCTAAGGACTTTGCCAAACAGGTAAGACAGCGGATTACTGAATTGAGAGGAGTGTTTGGATCTATGAACACTCGTGCTGTTGAAGCTTTGAGTCAACTGGAATCTCAGCCTTTTAATCCCAAGAGGGATGCCCAGAAGTTCCAACAGGTAGGACTTCTGATGAAGGGACTTGTAGAAATGTTGAAAACCCCTGTTTTAAACAGTGACGGTAAGCTTAACCTCGGCACTGTGAAGGTTTTGGAGAAATATCGGATTTTACCAGGGAAATAGAAATCGCGATCGAAGTAGTCTCAAGACTTACGCAGAAAATCTATTTGTAGAGTGGGCATTTCCACCTTACTGCTTAAAAATAAGGAGGTTGCAATGAATCCGTGGGAAATTTTAGGAAATGTTGGTGATTTACATCAGATATGTAGTGAGGCAAAAGAAAATCAAGCGGGTGCATTTGTAGGAGGAAGTGCAGCACTTGCGGCTGGTGTAACTTTGGGTGCGGCTGCTCTAGGGCCTCTGGCTATTCCTTTAATCATGGCTGGCGGTGTAATGGCTGGTGCCACAGCAGAATCTACAGTTAAGAATGTAGGCAAAGGCGTAGCAATGGCTGGTGCCACAGCAGAATCTACAGTTAAGAATGTAGGCAAAGGCATATCTAAGGGAATAACAGGATTTTTTGATTTCTTCAAAAGCGATGAAGACTTTTTTAGCCGAGGAATAGAAAAGCTTGAAAGTGGAGATTACGGGGTAGCCATTGAAGATTTTACGAAAGCGATCGAACTCAATTCTCAAAATGTTTATGCCTACTTTGTGCGCGGCTGTATTCTTGATGAACAGCACAATTATGCAGGAGCAATTTCAGATTACACTAAAACTATCCAGCTCGATCCTAGCTATGTAGATGCTTACCGCAATCGAGGTAACATTTACGTTGCTAAAAATGATTATAACAAGGCAATTGCCGACTACACCCAAGTCATCAAACTCGCTCCCGGCAATGCGGATATCTACTTAATACGAGGAAGTGCCTACAGCGAACTAAAAAAATACAAAGAAGCCATTGCTGACTTCACTCAAGTTATCACTATCGATCCTAGTAATGTGAATGCCTACTACTGTCGTGGTTTAGCATATACTGAACTAGAGGATTATGAGAGTGCAATTGCTGATTATACTCAAGTTATCAAACTTGACCCTAACTGTGTCGATGCCTACTTCACGCGGGGCTGTTTACTTGTTGAGATAGAACATTACAAAAAAGCCATTGCTGACTTCACTCAAGTTATCAAAAATAAACCTAATGATGTTAACCTGTATTTTCAGCGGGGTTATGCTCGCGCCAAAGTAAAGAATTATAAAGGAGCTATTGCCGATTTCACTCAGGTTATAAAGCTTAGCCCTAATGAAGCAGTTAATTATTTGTATCGCGGTCATGCACACGTAGCAAACAAGGATTATGATAGTGCAATGGCTGACTACAATCAAGTCATCAAGATAGAACCAAACTGTACAAATGCTTATTTTCATCGGGGATGCGTCCGCCATGAAAAGGGAGACAAGCGGGGAGCTATTGCCGACTACAATCAGGTCATCAAAATAGAGCCAGACAATGCTTATGCCTACGTTAAAAGGGGTTCTATACGCAGAGAAAAGGCAAAAAGAGAGGAAGCGGTAGCAGATTTTCAGAAAGCTATCAGCCTCTTTCGCAAAGAATCCATGATGGATGAAGTCCGAAATCTTCAAAAAGAAGTCCGCAATCTTCAGAAGGAAATTAAGAATACTCCTTGGTGGCAGACGCGGGTGTTTTAGGATTCTGTTCTGTTGAAATATCGAATTTTACCAGGCAAATAGAAATGATAGCTAAAAAAGTTCGTGTAAAAATATTTAATCCAGGCTCTGCTGCTGAGTGCTTCCGCGATGTTGTTGAAGCTTACACCGAATACAAAATAGTTGCAGAGCAAGAGCAGACTAAACGGCGTGGCATCGAAGCTTGGGAAAAAGCAACGATTGCCGACATTCAAGCAAAACGCGATG
>RDXH01000327.1 GCA_004292745.1 Oscillatoriales cyanobacterium
ATCCTCTCTTCATCGTCCTGTATTAAACTCTCTCTTCTCTTGCTTCGCGTACTTCGCGCCTTCGCGGTTAAATCACCTGACGATACAACCGGAATTGATATTAACAGTCAAAAATCATGTCTGAGTGCAGCCAGAATTGATATTATTTCTGAGGTTGAACATTTGGTTTGTTCAGGGGTTACAATATTGGCACTGGGCCGGATCGGCAGTTTCTTTGCCCTCTGGAAATAGTTTTTCTTGACGATAACCGCAAGCTTTGCATTGATAAATTGTCGATCGCACTAGCTGAGTCGGAAAATAGCACAGTCCGCAGGGCAACCCTATTTTATTTTCGACACGATCAAATCCCGGCCAACCGCACTCCGGGCAGAATTGGTAATATTTTTTGACTAAATCAAGAGTGGCTTTTGCGATATTTTCCATCCGAGTTGGATTGTGCATCGCCCGCATATCTGTTTCGACATGAACTTTACCACTGGCTGATTTGTTGATACCAGCGCTAACAGCATCAACCAAATCTTTTTCTGTAACTATTCCCTTGACAATTTCGCCATTACCTGTGGCCACATCACCAGCTACAACCACCAGAGCGTGTTCGGGAAATCCAACTCTGTTAGCAAAAACTTGCGCTTCTTCTACAGTGGAAACTAACTGATGACTGTAGTTAGTTTCCACTGATAAAGATTCGCCAATCAGTTCGAGATTGTGTTCTCTATCTAATAAAATCACAATTTCTCGATTAGCAGGCAGATAGGGCATTGCCGGATGAGGGCCGAAGCTACCTTCGCTGGCGAAGGCCAGAGTTTCCCCGGCAATATCCAGAGCAGTTGCTGCTTTTAATCGCACCGCTTCTATTTGAGTTCCTAAGCGTTTAACTTCTCTGGTAAAAGTGCCAAAGGAGTCTGTGTCTAAATCCGCAGGTACTAGGATTTTGACACCTAATTCCCGCTCCAAAATCGGAGCCATCACCCGTTCTTTTTGGTGCATGGTGGCCAGAATTGCCCTGCGATCGCGCAATAATAGATCTATGTTCACAGCATCCCCAAAATTAGACATAGACTAACTTCCTCCTGTCGCCCCTCCAGCTTGACCTCGGAGTACAAAAATTACTCCCGTCATAATTAACCCCATGCCTACCAATCGCAACGGTGGTAAAGGCTCGTTAAAGATAATTTTCCCTCCTAAGACAGTAAACAAGTAGCTAATTGACAGTAAAGGCGAGACTATGCTAAGGTTGGCGCGAGAAAGTACAACAATAAACCCTATAGAAGAAACTGCATACAAAGCCAGACCGCCTACTATCAGAGGCTGAGTAGCCATTGCTAGGATTTTTTCAACTAAATTAGCAGCACCAATGGGCCCTAATATTTTAGCTCCAGCTTTCAGGCTAAATTGACCGACAACGCCACACAAAATAGCAGCAAGCAAAACTAGAAAAACGCTTCTATTCATGAATTTCCCCACCTATAAGACAGCCATAATAATTGTATAAAAAAACATCCTTAACAGCTTTTATTAAGTTGTTTTTAATTTGGTTGCCCACCCATAATTTAAGCAAAGATACGGGAAAAATAAGGATTATCGCTCGCGAGCAAGAGTGAAACAAACATATGGCACAGCAGACCAAGGCAACCGGGGAATACACTCTCGAATTATCGATACTAATGCCATGCCTGAACGAGGCAGAAACACTAAAAATCTGCATAGAGAAGGCACAGAAGTCTCTGGGCGAACTCAATATTGCTGGCGAGGTCATCATAGCAGACAACGGCAGCACTGACGGGTCTCAAGAAATTGCCACCAAAATGGGAGCCAGAGTGATCCCAGTACCAGCCAAAGGCTACGGTAGCGCCCTCATGGGAGGGCTCGTCGCAGCACGCGGAGTCTATATTATTATGGGCGATGCTGACGACAGTTACGACTTTTCCAACCTCGGCGCTTTTGTCGAAAAATTGCGAGGTGGCTGGGATTTAGTCATGGGAAACCGCTTTCAAGGCGGCATCAAACCGGGTGCAATGCCACCGCTGCACAAATACTTAGGAAATCCTGTGCTGACATGGGTTGGGCGGCTATTTTTCTCAAGTCCCGCCGGCGACTTTCACTGTGGGCTGCGGGGTTTCCGAAGAGATGCAATTTTAAACCTGGACTTGCAAACAACAGGGATGGAATTTGCTAGCGAAATGGTAGTCAAAGCCTCTCTGTACAAACTACGAATCGCTGAAGTTCCCACCGTACTCTCTCCTGACGGCCGCAGCCGTCGGCCACATCTGCGAACTTGGCGAGATGGCTGGCGACACCTGCGATTTTTGCTGCTTTACAGTCCCCGGTGGCTGTTTTTGTATCCGGGTGTAGCGCTGATGATTTGGGGTCTAATTGTGGGCATCTGGCTATTACCCGGTACTCAAAAGATTGGCCGTGTTAGCTTTGATGTGCACACTCTGCTTTATGCTGCGATCGCAATTATCATTGGTTTTCAAGCAGTAACATTTGCTTTATTCACCAAAGTTTTCGCCATCAGCGAGAAACTACTGCCCCCAGACCCCAAACTCAACAAAATATTTCGCTACGTCACCCTAGAGACAGGATTGATTGTCGGAGTCGCACTCATATTAATTGGAATAGTTGGCTCGATATTATCGTTAACTATCTGGAGTGAAACTGCTTTTGGCATCCTTAACCCTTCCAAAACTTTGCGTTTGGTGATTCCGTCGCTCACTTGCCTGACTGTAGGTTTGCAGATGGTTTTATCGAGCTTTTTCCTCAGCGTACTAGGTTTAAAGCGTAGGTGATAAAATCTAACTTACTGCTAATATTTTTACTAAAGCTGATGTCATATCGTTTGCGGTTGGAGCGATCGGATTTTTTTTACCACAGAGAACACAGAGGACACAGAGGGAGAGAGTAGAGAGATGAATAATTTAGAGGCTAGGGGATTTGATATTAATAATCTGATTTTTCCTAAACCTGGAATAATGAAAAGCAGTTAGCAACGGGTCAGACTTCCCATTTTCAATCAAGTCAGCCAACAATTTCGCCGTCACAGGAGCCAACAAAATACCATTGCGATAATGCCCCGTCGCTAGGGTTAAATTTTCCCAAGCACTAGCACCTAAAATTGGCAATTCATCAGGGGTAGCTGGCCGAAAACCCCACCAAAACTCCAGAATCGGATAATTTTGCAATTCTGAATATAACTTAATAGCTCCGGCTAGCAATTTTTTAATTCCGGTCGGCGTATTTCCTGGAGTAAAATCTACATTTTCGCTAGTCGCGCCAATAATAATCCTACCATCTTGACGCGGCACAATATAAATCCCTGTTCCGAATAAAACGGTTTGCAGCGGCTGAATCACTTCGTAACTTTCCGGGACGCATACAGACAGCATTTGCCCTTTTCTGGGATAAACAGGAATATCCAATAATGTCTCAGACCAAGCACCTGTTGCCAAAACATAACGGTCAGCTTTTAATTTTTCTGCCGTTGTTTCCACACCCACAACTCTATTTGCTTCCCGAATAATTTCGACAGAATTGTCTTGAATAACTTCGATTCCCAATTTTTTAATCGTAAATTGAAGCGTCCTAAACAAAGCGCGATTATCAACTTGAGCATCGTCAGGATACCACCAACCGCCAACTACTTCTTCACCCAATCCCCACTGGTGTTGGCGAATAGTATCTGCATCCAGCCATTGAGCATTCAGATTTGGTAAAGATGACTTGTCTTCCCAATCACCTTGACAAACTGGTGCGAGAATTCCCGATCGCCAATATCCCGTTTTCAATCCGGTAATCTCTTCTAGCCGATCGACCCACGTAGAATACAAGGCGCGACTTTGCAAACACAAATCCAGCATCGGACTGGGAGGAATTTTTTCCGCTTGAGGTGCCAGCATTCCCGCTGCGGCGCGTGCGGCTGCTTGTTTGCAATCTCGATCGACTACACTCACAGATGCCCCTCGCAATTTCAGTTCAACTGCTAGGGAAAGACCGATAATTCCGCCACCAATAATCAGAATATCTTGAGATACATTCATGCAATTTTCTATGGACTTTTTTGCCCTTTTGACCTCATTCAACGTACAACCATCTTGTTTCAGAACCCTGACTTCGCAGAAATTGTCAGGGCTCTGG
>RDXH01000004.1 GCA_004292745.1 Oscillatoriales cyanobacterium
GGTGCATCTACTAATTAAGTCTCCGGTAGGTTCAGACATCTTTCAGGATGAATTTGATTTTTTTACCTCCTAGGGACTCAGATTTTTGGCGCTGTGGCTGTCATTAGACAAAAAAACCCGGCCAAATTTGGTCGGGAGTTAATTAATCAGGGTGCATCTACTAATTAAGTCTCCGGTATGTTCAGACATCTTTCAGGATGAATTTGATTTTTTCACCGGAGAAGGGCGCGGAGGTTTGGCGCTGGGGTTGTACTAGACAAAAAAAACCGGCCAAATTTGATCTGGAGTTATATCGTTTCCGGTTGTATCGGAATGATTAAACCACAGAGAACACAGAGGACACAGAGAAAGAGAAGAGAGAAATCATAATTCCGATGTCAATGGATTTGATATTAACCGCAGAGAACACAGAGGACACAGAGTCCGAGAATAGAGAGATGAATAATTCAGATGCTACCGGATTTGATATTAGTAGACAAAAAAAACCCCGGCCAAATTTGGCTGGGGTTATTAATCAGGGTGCATCTTTATTTACTTTTCATGGGCTGGAGGGATGTTCAGGATGAATTAGGTTTTTTTGACTCTTCGAGGGATGGAGATGTTTGGCGCTGTGGCTGTCATCGACAAAAAAACCCCGGCCAAATTTGGTCGGGAGTTATCAATCAATCAGGGTGCATCTACCTATCTACTTTCCTGGGGATGCTATTTAGATCCGGAAAGTTTCCTCTCAAACATCCAAACTATTTTCGATGAACTAAGGTTGCAGTGGCTTGGTCTGTGGGAACTAGCAAAATTTCGCTAATATTAACGTGGGGCGATCGCGTCGCACAAAAATACACGACATCGGCTACATCATCACCAGTCAGGGGTGTTAATCCTTGATAGACATTTTTGGCTTTTTCTGCGTCGCCGTGAAACCTAACATTGCTAAATTCTGTTTCTACTAAACCTGGTTCTATCTGTGTGACTCGGACTGGTGTTCCTAACAGGTCTTGTTTTAACCCTTCGGAAATTGCTTTTACTGCCGCTTTGGAAGCACAATAAACATTGCCTTTTGGGTAGGTTTCGCGACCGGCAATGGAACCAATATTGACTATGTGACCGCGACCTCGATTTACCATTCCGGGTACGATGTAGCGAGTCATGTAAAGCAAGCCTTTTACATTGGTATCAATCATTTCTTCCCAGTCTTGAAAGTTCCCTTCGTGCAGTTTGTCTAAGCCTCTACTTAACCCGGCGTTGTTAATCAAAATATCGATCGCTTTCCAAGCTTCGGGTAGTGTATTTACAGCGGATTCGACTTTTGGGCGATCGCGCACGTCTAACTCTAGCAAATAAATTTGGTTTGCCGATGCTGTTAATCCGGTTTCTACCAGTTCTTTTGCCAGTCGATCGAGCTTGTCGATGCGCCGCGCTGCTAAGATTAGTTTAGCGCCACCCCTAGCAAATATCTTGGCACAGGCTGCTCCGATACCGCTACTTGCACCTGTAATTAAAACAATTTGATTTTGGATAGAAATCATTTTTGTTATTAGTTATTAGTTATTAGTTATTAGTTATTAGTTATTACTTTTTGCCAATAACCTATTACCAATAACCAATAACATCTTTACTTGACAACTCGTAAGCGCACAGTGACTGTGGTTATACCACCTTGTCGCATCAATACTGCTGAAACCAACCGATTTTCCGGTGTGGCTGGAGCTTTACCTACTTTAAAAATTCCCCCGGAATTTAACAACTCTAAATCGACTTGTGGGGGCTTGATGGATGTTTGCTCGCCGACTGGTGCTTCCACCACAGTTCCTATTAAAATATCATCCCCGATCGGCTCTCGAACAATTGCATCAAAATGGTAGTCTTCACCCACCTTAACTTGCTCTGGCAAGTTCACTTGAATCGTGGGAGGATTTTTGCCAGAACTAACCTGAGTTTGTTCTGCTAAAATCTCTTGTTTGACTATTTTTTGACCTTCAAAGCGCTGCTGAGAACGAATAGTAGCTTTGAGAGTTAAGTCTCTGCCGTCTTTTTTCTGAGTGCCGGCGATTGTAGTCACGGTTTCAGCAACAATCGCGCTGCCTTCGGCTTTCCAAGATTTGAGCTCTGTGCGGTAATTTAAACTGGGATAGCGCTGCCAAAGTTGAGTTAATGCTGTTTCCATATTCTGACTGTTGAATCCGTCAGAATGAGTGAAATTTTGACCATAAAATGCCATGACTGCTTTGACATCGCGACGATTTGCCGCTGCGTCAATTTCTGTTAGCAGTTTTGTCAATTCCGCCGGTGCCGCTGTTGGGGTTTGAGCTTGTACTCTTGGATTCGCCTCCCGCACTCCTTGGGCTCTGACAGCAGCCGGATGCAGTATGCTACCACTGACAATTGTCAAACAGATCAACAAAGGGGCGATCGAGCTTTCGACTACGCTCAGGGGAGCCGACAAGCGGATGCACGGGCGATCGGCTTTTTTGTGCCGATGGCTAGTCCAATACTGAGATACACTAGGCACTAAATTCAAAAAATTACGCATTAGATGATAATTTGGTTATTTGTCAGGGGTCGCGAAGCGGACTATGGTTCGCCTGCAACGAAGACTGACAACTGAGCGGAACACGGCACTATCTAATTTTAGATGGCTGATGAGAAATTGGCTGAAACTGCCGGAAAAATCAGCATAATAATCTAAAACCCTAAACCCAAAATCGATCGAGCTGTGGAACTTGTAACAGAGACAAATACCTTGACAAAATCCCCTATCCGGTTGTTGATTGCAGCTAGTGGCACAGGAGGACATTTATTTCCGGCGATCGCCACCGCTGAACAGTTGCATGACTGTCACATCGAATGGCTGGGAGTTCCAGACCGCATGGAGACTCAGTTAGTCTCCTCCCTTTACCCCCTCCACACCATCGCCGTTGAAGGCTTTCAGCAGCGATTGGGACTCGGTACAGTGCGAATTTTAGGTGGTCTCGCTAGCTCGATTCTGCAAGTGCGCCGATTGCTCAAACAGGGAAATTTTCACGGAGTATTTACTACCGGAGGTTACATCGCAGCACCCGCTATTTTGGCTGCTCGTTCTTTGGGTTTGCCGGTGATTCTTCACGAATCTAATGTTTTTCCGGGTAAGGTGACTCGTTGGTTTAGTCCTATTTGCAGTGCAGTGGCGATCGGGTTTGAGGCCACAGCCCAGTATTTACCCCGCGCCAAAACTGTGTTTGCTGGTACGCCCGTGCGATCGCAATTCCTGACTCACGAACCTCTCAATTTACCAATTCCTGACAACGTACCTGTAATTGTAGTCATGGGTGGCTCTCAAGGTGCTGTCGCAGTTAATCAGTTAGTGAGACAGTGTGCTCGATCTTGGTTTGATGCTGGTGCTTGGGTGGTTCACCTCACCGGAAATAATGACCCGGATGCTGAAAGTTTGCAGCACGCACAATATATATCGATGCCATTTTATGATAATGTCGCTAGTTTATTGCACCGGGCAAATTTAGCAATTAGTCGATCGGGTGCTAGTGCTATGACAGAATTAGCAGTGACGGGAATGCCTGCTATTTTAATTCCTTTTCCTTTCGCCGCGGACAACCACCAAAATTTTAATGCCGAAGTGTTTGCCGCTTCGGGAGCAGCTTTGGTATTTCGTCAAAGTGAATTGACTGCTGATATTTTGCAAAGTAAAGTTTTACATTTACTCAGCGACACTCAACATTTGGCAAAAATGTCCCAAGCTGCTACTCAATTAGCTGTGACAGACAGTGCAGAGCGTTTGGCACATTTGGTTAGGGAATTGGTGGCTAACTAAAATTCGGCTAGATCTCAATTGCATCTTTGAGTTAGCTTTCAAAACTTTACCTATAGTTGGTAAACTGCAAAGCCACAGGGTAATCTTCTTGCTTCAATCGTTGAATTACCAACTGCAAATCATCCTTATCCTTGGCAGAAACTCGCACCGCATCACCTTGAATCGAGCCTTGAATCTTTTTAAATTCATCTCTAATTAATTTAGTAATCTTTTTGGCAATTTCTTGGTCAATACCTTTTTTGAGTTTAATTTCTTGGCGCACTCGACTGCCACTAGCAGCTTCAATTTTGCCATAATCAAAAATTTTAAGAGACAAATTGCGTTTGGCGGCTTTAGTTTGCAAAACAGTGTGAATTGCATCCAATGTGAATTCACTGTCTGTATTGACAATAATGGATTCAGCACCTAATTCCACGGTGGTTTTGGTGTCTTTCAGGTCGTAGCGACTTTGAATTTCTCGTGTTGTTTGGTCAACAGCATTAACTAATTCTTGACGGTCGAAGTCGCTCACAATATCAAAGGAATAACTGGCGGCCATAAAATGATAATGGAGAATGGGGAATTGGGAATGGGGAATGGGGAATGGGGAATTGGGGATTGGGGATTGGGGATGGGGGAATTGGCCTGCCCCCCCAAAGGGGGAGGGAATTGGGAGATTGGCGATTGGAATTAATACAAATAACCAATCACCAATCACCAATCACCAATCACCAATCACCAACAACCAATAAGCAACAACCAATCACCAACAACAATTAGTTATTAACAGCCATCAAACTGAAATAAAATAGAGTGACAGTGCAAGAAGAACTAATGGCAAACATCAGCGATCGCCCCAGTGGTATATTCAGGATATAGAAAACTGAAAACAACAACCGGGCGATCGTAAAAGCGATCGCAGCCCAACCAGCCGCCTCCGAATTTACCCCCGTCACAAAAGCCATCAAAGCTGCCGCTGAAAACAGCATAAACGTCTCAAAGGAATTTTGGTGAGCCCAAGTAGCCCGCTGAGCGTAAGCAGGTAACTTGTCAAACATAGCGCGGGGCGCTGCTCGATCGTAGCCTAACTGCAAGCGGGCATAGGCAACAACCAAAAACGGGGCGTACACCAGGGCGGCCGCAGCAACAATACAATCAAGCAAAATAACCGAAACAGGTAATCCTAATAGCATTATCCGCCTCGTATTTCAATCAAAATAGAACAGAGTAACAACCTTGCGCTGTTCCTCTGCATCCTGACAAGTTTTCAGCAAAGTGTGACTTTCGTGAAAAGCAAAACAGAGCAGTTGCTGACACCGAGAAATAATCTCCTGATTGCACAGGGCGCTTGCTTCTGGGAGAGACAAACTGTCATTTTTGGGATTTTCTACCAAATGTATCACTTGTTCTAGCTGCTCGCGAGACTCTCGTGGCTGGCGGCTCATGCTTTGTGGCAAAATGACCGTCAGCAGATTGGGATCTGCTCGCATCGCCCCCCGAATCGCTGCTGAATTGGTGCCTGTAGCGCCAGAAGTTATGAGCTGATTACCAGACAAAACTAAGGCGTAGCTCAGCATCTCAATTAGCTGCTGGTGGGTAATTGGAACATGGCGAGAACCCAAAAGAGCAAGCCGCTTGGAGCTTGTTTGCTGGATTGCCGCAAGTTCTTGTAAAAAATCATCAACTCTGGGTAGCTCAATTGATTGACTCAAAGAATTTATTAAATTAAATAAAACTACGTTGTGGATTCTAGCACGATCGCACTGGAAGAGGAATAAATCCTCTCATCACAAATATACCAGCCGGAACCAGCAAAAAGCCACAAGGAAGAAGGCCAATGCCATAAAATCAATGGTTTGGGCGATTAAAAACTTCTTGAGTCCAGAATTTTGGTATCGGCCGGCAGAAGGCTGAATTTTACCTATCATAAGCAGAAGTAGGAAGAATCAAAAATTGAGACTTCCTTTTTCCTTCTGGCTACTTATTTTTTCCTTAGATCGGAATTTAATCACCCAGGGCCAGGGAAGCCATCAGTGCGTTAATGTCAAAATGCTCTGCCATTAGTTGAGTAACGCATTCCACCTTAATGGTCTCGTGCAGGCGCACGTTGCCAAAGGTGCTGTCGATAATTTCCACAGTGGTTAAGGTATCTAAATCCACCGACAACACTGGAATTTCCATTTCTTCTGCTCTGCCGATGACTAGGGGAGAAGGAGGCAAGTGTCCTGTGAGAATTAAGCACTGAGTAGAGCTTTCCAGAGCTGCTAACTGGATGTCGGTGCGATCGCCCCCTGTCACCACAGCCATATTTCTGGCTTTGCGGAAATACTTGAGAGCGGAACTAACATTCATTGCACCAATTGTCAAGGTTTCGACCATCAAATCCAAACGGTCTGGGCGACACAGTACCTCAGCTTTCAATTGATGAACCAGTTCTTTGACGCTGACACTGCGTAGCAAAGCGCTTCTGGGTAGCATTCCCAACACAGGAATTCCTTTTGCTTCCAGAAAAGGTCGCACAGTGGAGGCGATGGATTCGAGTTTGTCGGAGGGAACGTCGTTGAGGACGACACCTAGCAAACGGGAACCTAAACGTTGCTTAGCTGAAAGCAAATCATCTACAAACAGATCGATCGGGCGTGTCACCAGCAGCACAGAGGCATCAACGGCCTGGGCCACTTGAGGCAAAGACAAGTCAAACAGAGTGCCTTCCTCCAAATTAGCAGGACCTTCTAGCAGCACTACATCTGTACTTTGGCATTGGACATATTGTGCTAGAGACTGGCGGTAATCAGTCCGATCTTCTCCTCGTAGTCGCTTGTGAACAGTCTCTTCGTCCAAAGCAAGCAGAGTAGATGGCATTTGGGTATCTTTGAGCTTCAGGGTTTCGATCGCGAAGCGCACGTCTTCCTCTTGGGCACCAGCTACATCAGAGTTAAAAGAAGTTCCCAGGGGTTTACCGTAGGCGACGGTGAATCCTTTTTCCCGGAGTCCGAGTGCTATCCCCAGGGCGATAGCGGACTTGCCACTGTAAGCTTTAGTAGAACCGATCAGTAAATATTTAGTCAATTTCGGTAAGCCTTTACTCCTCAATTTGCACCTGTCTATAGCGTTTCTCGAATAGATGAAGTAGGTTGGACTCTTGCGATCGCCAAACCCAACATTTTATTTTAAATGAAGAATTGGGTAACGGGAACCTCAATCCAACCTATCTATTTTGAACTTCACTCCTTTGAGAACCGTTATATTTCAATAAATTTAGTTTATTCAACAGTATTTCTGCACTGCGACTCAATTTTGCAATATTATCATACTCGATTTAGAATTTTAAATCGATATGTATTATTAGTGATTAATGGTTAGTGGGAGCGCGATCGTTCAAACTGATATATTGTGCTGCGAGCAATAATTTGAACGAAATCCGATGGCGCGATCGCCACTGGCAAGTATTCAGCAGCGCTGCCGACTGCGACGCTGGAAAAAATCAACTCGGTGTGGGTTCCTTCCACAATGCTCCTTCGGTAGCAGTGGTGTTTGGAGGACTAATCGTGAATCCGGCGGTATCGTTGTCGGTAATTTGGGCTCTCAGGCAGTAAGCAATCAGGTTGTAGTTCGCGTCTGTACTGATGACTTTGTGGGCGATCGTACTCGAATATACCTCTTTATATACCTCAAATAGGAATGGCGCACCAGTAGTGTAAAGTCCCTGTGGTGGTCGATTTACACTACTGATGCACCAGTTATAGCGCCAGTCTATTGCAGAATTTCGAGAGTAGGGGTGTGAAAAAAATCACTCATCCATCCGCATTAGCTTGCGGTAAAAAACTTTAGAAAAATCGACGGTGCGAGTGCGCTGAAAAATCATCAGTACCTCAATCAAGCAATTCACAAAATCAGAGCTTTGCATAGTTACTTCGTAGCTGAGTTCAGCATTGCCGTCAAACAACACCCGACACCGAGTCAAGTCGATCGGCAGTGATGAGATATTCCAACTAGCTACAAACGGAATCTCGTCGCCACCTTCAATTTTTCGGGCACCTTCCAAGGTTTTGAGCTTGTAGAGAGCTATGGCGTAGGGTAAAGACTTGCGCCTCTGCTCTGGAAAAAAAGGTGCATAGACTTTTGATTCTTTTTCATCGGCGGGCTTGAGTTGAGGAATAGACATATTTGTTAAGTAAAAGATCGATGGGTGCAAGAAAGAAGGAAAAATGCTCATTCAGCAAGCTTTTTAGCCATCCGTATCTGAGGTTTAATTAGGTGGATTTACTTAGAAAAAAAATTGGTAGAGCATCAGTGTCAGCAGAGTGGGGCTGAGTTGCCCTCTGGGTCAGCTTTCGACAAAATCCCAGAAACTGATAGAGTAGATACTTATCTCTACTAGGCATCTCTCATCATTCTGTGGGGTAGGTATCAAGCCTGCCCTTGACAGCATTTTTGGGAGAAGTCTACTAAATCCAAAACTATTGGTGATTGAATCAAGTAACCTATGCAGGAGAGTTCTTGGCAAGAAAACGAGGTTCACAGTGAGCTTAACTTGGATATCCCTGATTTAGCTCCTGAAGAACATGAGAGTTTGACCTCAAACCCCAAGGTTGGCACGATATTTGCTACAGCCTCCGGTGGCGAAAGGAAGTTTGACGTGGTTTCCACAGATCCAAGGGTAGCGATCGAGTTGCCTAATTCCCCCTCTTTTCCTCAAAAATTATACCAGGGACGCCGGAGGAAAGCTGCTATACTCCTGACGGCGATTTGGGGCGGAACGATTACTTTGCACTTGGTTTCTTGGGGTGCTTGGGTAGTCTGGGGATTGACGGGACTGCTGTGGATGCAAGCATTTCGATTTTTGTTTGCTTCACCCAAGCCGACAAGGCCGCCTCTTTCAGAATCCAATCAACAGGATTGGCCCTACGTGTCGTTGCTGGTGGCGGCGAAAAATGAGGAAGCGGTAATTGCCAGACTGGTACAGTCCATTGGTAATTTGGATTACCCGATCGACCGTTATGAACTTTGGGCGATCGATGATAATAGCACAGACAGTACGCCTCTTGTATTGGAACAGCTAACGAAACAGTACCCCCAACTCAAAGTATGGAGGAGAGGAGCCAATGCTAGTGGTGGCAAATCGGGAGCCCTGAATCAAGTTTTACCCCTGACTCGCGGGGAATTTGTGGGGGTATTTGATGCCGACGCGACGGTGACACCAGACTTGCTGCGCTTGGTACTGCCGGTGTTCGATCGAGCTCAAGTAGGAGCTGTGCAAGTCAGAAAATCGATCGCCAATGCTCCCCTAAATTTTTGGACTCGCAGCCAAGAAGCAGAAATGGCGCTAGACAGTTTTTTCCAACAACAACGGATTGCGATCGGTGGTATTGGAGAATTGCGCGGTAACGGTCAATTTATGCGCCGCACAGCCTTGGAAAGCTGCGGAGGTTGGAACGAGGAGACGATTACCGACGATTTGGATTTAACAATCAGGCTGCACTTAGAGCGGTGGGATATTGAATTTTTGGCTGTTCCCCCCGTATCTGAAGAAGGAGTCACCAACGCCCAGGCTCTTTGGCATCAGCGCAATCGCTGGGCAGAAGGTGGCTATCAGCGCTATCTTGACTACTGGCAGCTCATTGTTCGTAACCGTATGGGAACGGGAAAAACGTGGGATTTATTTGGATTTTGGGTATCTCAGTATTTGTTGCCCACAGTAGCTGTGCCCGACTTTTTGATGTCGATCGTACTGCGCCGAATGCCGATCGCCAGTCCCCTAACTTTCATGACTATTACCCTGTCTCTGGTGGGAATGTTTGTCGGTTTGCGTCGCACTCGCCAAGAGACCAAATTTGACCTCAAAAGAGTTTTTGCCACCTTGATGCAAACCCTGTTGTCTACTGTATATATGCTTCACTGGCTGCTGGTAGGTGCTGTGACAGCTAGGGTTTCCGTGCGTCCTAAACAGTTAAAATGGGTAAAAACAGTTCATCAAGGCACTGCTGGCATCAAGTTAAATTAGCAAAAAAATATGCAAACTTGCCAGGATTAAGGAAAATATCAAGAATTAGAATTCTACTAACTAATAAGTAATGATGGTAGAATTTTAAAAGAAAATGTCTTTTATCAAAAAATACACTAGAGGCGATGGGTAAGAGCAAATAAGTAATCGGTAATACAAAAGTCGTCAATTATAAATATCGCCAAGATTTTTATAATTTAACTTGACAAAATACCAATTACTATCTATTAATTATGATTAATAGATTGCGAATTACCAATTGCTTGTTGCCAACTACGAGTCACCAGTTATTGATAATGGATTTGTTAGAGTACCAAGCTAAAGCTTTATTTCGTCAGATGGCAATTCCGGTTCTGCCCTCCCAGCGGATTGACAATCCCGCAGACCTCAAAGGGCTGAAGATTCCCTACCCAGTCGTACTCAAGTCCCAAGTGCGGGCGGGGGGACGGGGTAAGGCCGGTGGGGTGAAGTTTGTGGAAAATACGATCGATGCGGTGGCTGCGGCTCAGACAATTTTTAATTTGCCGATCGAATCGGAGTATCCCGAAGTCCTGCTAGCAGAGGCCAAGTACAACGCCGACCAAGAATTGTACTTGGCTGTATTGCTAGATCCCGTAGCGCGACGCCCGGTACTTCTGGGCTCGCAACAAGGAGGTATGGATGTGGAAGGGTCGATCGAGAAAATGCAGCAAGTTGTTGTAGACCAAGAGTTTTCGCCTTTCTACGCGAGGCGACTGATGCTGAAAATGGGATTGCAGGGAGATCTGATTCAATCAGTCAGCACGATTGTGGAAAAAATGTATCGGCTGTTTGTCGAGAAAGATTTAGATTTAGTAGAAATCAATCCTCTGGGCATCAGTCCCAAGGGAGAGGTAATGGCTTTAGACGGTAAAGTCAGTGCCAATAATGATGCCTTGGGACGTCATCCAGACTTGGCGGCCCTGGGGGAAAAGAAAGCAGATGCCAAGCTCCCAGGACACAGGAGAGGTCAGGTCGATCGCCGGAGTGCCCACTCGAATTTGCTGCACTCGCCCTTGGAATTGGGAGGGAGTTCTCAATCCCAATCCTCCAATTCTGAATCTTTGAACTTGGTGGAACTAGAGGGGAATATTGGGGTTTTGTGCAACGGAGTGGGTTTGACAATGGCGACTTTGGATGCAGTGACTTACGAAGGAGGCAAACCAGCTAATTTTGTGAATCTCGGTTCCCTAGACCGCTACGATGGAACAAAGACCCTGCGCGATCGCTTGGAGTTATCTCTGGAGTTAGTCTCTCAGGATAAAAGCGTGAAGGTGGTGCTGGTGCATATTTTGGCTAGTACCGCAGCCAGCGAGGCGACAATCTCGGCAGTGGTAGGCTATCTGGAACGGAAAGCCCGTGCCAATCGCCAAGTTCAGGTGGTGCTGCTGTTGGTGGCAATCGATCGAGATGGGGTGAAAAAGCGTTTGGGGCAGTTGCCTGTGCAACTAGCGAGCACTTTGGATCAGGCAGTAGCACAAGCTGTGTCTTTAGCTAAATAGCGGGAAGCCCCGAAATTATAGAAACCTTCAATCAATGGCCGATCGACTCCGTAGTTGGGCAAACTTCCTTCTTCCTTCTTCTTTTCCCCCCTTGGGGGGGGCAGGGGGGGGTGACTTCTTCCTTCCTCCTTCCTCCTTCCTCCTTCTTTTCCCCCCTTGGGGGGGGCAGGGGGGGGTGACTTCTTCCTTCTTCCTTCCTTCCTTCCTTCCTTCCTTCCTTCCTTCCTTCTTCCTTCTTCCTTCTTCCTTCCTTCCTTCCTTCTTCTGCGATATAAAAAATGAATTTAACTCCTGAGAGTAAAGTCCTCATACAAGGCATTACAGAATCTCCCGCGTCAACCCTTGTGGGGCTGATGATGAAAGCATACGGCACAAATGTAGTGGCTGGTGTCAGTCCCGGTAGGGGCGGGCAGGAGTTGGAGGGAATTCCGGTTTTTGATTTGGTGGAACAAGCTGTGGCGGCGGTGGGGCACATTGATACCACGGTGATTTTGGTGGAACCCTACAGGGTGCTCGATGCGGCCCTGGAAGCGATCGCAGCAGGAATTAGGCAAATCGCGATCGTCACTCCAGGAGTGCCTCCTCTGGATATGGTGCGCTTAGTCAGAAAAGCTGAAGCCATGGAAACTTTGGTGATTGGGCCCAACAGTCCGGGAATTATTGTGCCTGACAAGTTATTGCTGGGAACTCATCCGAAGGAGTTTTACACTCCCGGCCCGGTGGGGATTATCAGTCGCAGCAGCACTTTGACTTACGAGGTGGCTCTAGAACTGACTAATGCGGGGTTGGGACAGTCGATGGCTGTTTGTATTGGCTGTGATGCGATTGTGGGTTCTTCTTTTATGCAGTGGCTGCAAATTTTGGACGAAGATGAGACTACGGAGGCGATCGTGTTGGTGGGGGAAGTTGGCGGCTGGAGCGAACAAGCTGCTGCTTCTTATATCGCTGAGGCGATCGACAAACCCGTGGTGGCTTACCTGGCTGGCCGCTATGCTCCCAAAGGGCCGTCTTTGGGCCACGCCGGCATCCTGATCAGCTCTAGGGCTGCGGCGCGGACTGCCTTTGGGGTG
Source organism: Oscillatoriales cyanobacterium (assembly GCA_004292745.1). GTDB lineage: Bacteria > Cyanobacteriota > Cyanobacteriia > Cyanobacteriales > Microcoleaceae > Microcoleus > Microcoleus anatoxicus. Next base: position 12,376 of record RDXH01000004.1, read on the forward strand.
AGTGCAGAAAATAAAATGGCTGCCTTTGAAGAGGCAAATATCCCAGTCGCTTCTCGACCTTCCGAGGTACCTAAGTTGATCGATAAATTACTCAAGAAAAATCAAGACGTTTCCTAAATCCGATCGGCTTTCTTCCTTGTTTCTGCATCTATATCTATTAATAGGTTTGGAAGCTAATATTTGGGTAGCTATGGTTACAAAACCTTGACAAAACCTCTGTTAATCTGGTAGCAATTAATGATATTGGAAGCTCGCTGCTGTGGGATGTCTTAGTATTTCAATTGTTGAAGGGAATCCGCACCTGCGATCGCTCTTGGGCTGGCATCTACAGCAAGTCGGTCACTGGGTGCATCAATCAGCGGATATCAATCATGCTAGGGAAATATTTTTCAGCCAACAGCCATCCCTAGTAATTCTGGATGCGGAATTGCCAGATGGAGACGGTTTGGAATTTTGCCGATGGCTACAAAAACAGCAGCAGTCGCTGATTTTAATGCTGTCAGCCCGGAATTCTGAAGCGGATATTGTTGAAGGTTTGAAGTCGGGGGCTGACGATTACCTCACCAAACCTTTTGGGATGCAAGAATTTATGGCGCGGGTAGAAGCTTTGATGCGTCGCAACCGCACGATGATACCGCCGGCTACCCTGGAGTGCGGGCTGCTCAAAATTGATTTGGTGCAACGCCGAGTGCGTTTGTACGAACAACATATCGAACTCACTCCCCAGGAATTCAGCCTGTTGTACGTGCTGGCTCAAGCTGGAGGAGTCCCTCTGTCGCGATCGGATTTACTGCGCAGAGCTTGGCCCGATGCTATTGACAACCCGCGCACCATTGACACTCATGTACTGTCTTTGCGGAAAAAAATCGAAATCGATCCGCGACAGCCGAGTCTGATTCAAACTGTGCGGAATGTTGGCTATCGGCTGAATTTGGAATTGTTAAATGGGAATGAATGGAATTCACCGCTATCTAGGGTTGTAATTTCTTAATTTGCTTGCTGATTTGATGTTGGGAATTAATTGGCGATCGCCTCGGTTTTTCCTGACAGGATGAATTGGATTATTTGGGACAGGGCAATTGTCCGTTAGGAGTTACGTAAACATTGTGATTGAAGTCATTAATGAAACATACGAGCAATCCTTGGCGGTGATTTTTTTTGCCATCATTCCACCGGATTAGTTCGGTATTTGCAGTTGTCCGCCGTGGTGCATCGGCAATTTTTTCTAATGTACTTTCCCCTGGATTGAGGGATGATTCTACGGGAATACTTATTTTCTCGACTTCTCCGGTTCGTTTGCCAAATTCATTAACTTTGTGATTATGAAGGACAAAGTTTTTGATATAAATGCGCTGATTGGAAATATTAGTCAGCCTTAACATTCCCTGTTTGACTGTTTCTACTCGCAGCACGTAGGTAGGTGGAATGAAAGCAGCAAGAGATACAGAGGCGATCGCCATTCCTGTCAAAAGTGATAAGATATTTTTCAAAATATAATACTTAAACTCTGATTTTGAGTCTTTATTTTACTACAGTATTAACCATTCAAAAAGTCACCCGGCGGTTGAAACCGCGTCTATACAAACAAAGTCCGCCTCCGCGGACTAAGAAGATCCAGATCGAGAATCTGGCAAATCTCCCAGCAGACGTTGTGCTAATTCTAAAAATTGTTCGGCTTGGGCGATTAATTGATTAGCCTCATCTTCGGGAATGGCTGATATTTATGCTCCGGAGCTCCCCCTCGCATCCCCACCCCCCCCTAGCCCCCCCACCCCCCCCTGCCCCCCCCAAGGGGGGATGGGGGAAGGGGGACTTTGATCCGATTCTTGTCCCCCCCTTTTTAAGGGGGGTTAGGGGGGATCGTCTTAAGTAAACCGTATTGACTAATAACCTAGCGGCCCGCAAGCTTTCACCTGCTTTTGTTAAAAGAGCAATTTGTTCTGGTATCAAATCAATACTCCTTCTCTACGAACATTTAGAAAGAAAGGACTTTTCTCTTCCTGAAAACGTATGGAAGAAGCAAAAGCACTAGAAATTACTACAGTCCGATCTAAGCACAAAGCGGCAATAAATTCACTGGTGCTAGCGATTTCTTTGCCAGCATGAACTTGCCCGTCCAACACAACTAAAATATCAATATCAGAATCGGGTTTGGCATCTCCTCTAGCTTGGGAAGCGTAGAGAATTAACTGCACGAGTCTTTCGCCGTATAAGTTATGAAAGTAGTGGCGGAGTTCTGCTAAAATTTCGGGTAAATTATTGTTCATTTTGATTCGTTATGTTTGTAATATCAATTCCGGCTGCACCGGAATGATATAGAGGAGACGGCAGTGCCGTTTCCCTACCCCGATTAATTGTAGGGACAGGGCACTGCCCATTGGTGTCAACTTAAGCTGTGGGCCCGTCAAGTTCGTTGGTCATCCCACCAGTCCGACAGGGGTTTAAACCCCTGTCTCATAGCTGAAGTCAGTTGAAACTGACTGAAGATTTGCCCCAAATTAAGACATATAAACCAACTCTTCAGTCCTCTTTGAGAGGACTTTCGCTCTCTCGACAGGGGTTTAAACCCCTGTCGGACTATTGGTTTGACCTGATTGTTGACACCTATGGGCAGTGCCGTCTCCTCCGTTTATATCATTTCAACCAATCACTTTTTTAATCAAATCTAACTTACCCTGATACGGAGCATAGCGCCATTTCAATTCCAGCCAAAAAAACTTTTGTAACACGCTTTTGTAATGGGAAAAAGTATCAAAACTTGCTTTCCCGTGATAACTCCCGATGCCGCTTTCTCCAACTCCGCCAAAGGGCAAGGTTGTTACTCCCACTTGCATTACTGTGTCGTTGATACAAACTCCCCCAGAAGAAGTTTCCCGCAGAACTCGTTCTTGTTTCTGTTTATCCTTCGAGAACAAATACAATGCTAACGGTTTGGGGCGGGCGTTGATTTGGGCGATCGCCTCTGATAAATCATCATACTCCAACACTGGCAAAATCGGCCCGAAAATCTCATCTTCCATCACCGGGGAATCCCAGGAAACTTTATCTAAAACCGTCGGTGCAATATATCTATCTTCCGGTTTCACTTCCCCGCCGATGACAATTTCTCCATCTTTGATGAACGCACTCAAACGTTCTAATTGCCGCTGATTGATGATTCTGCAATAGTCAGGACTTGTTTGGGGATCGTTGCCGTATAATTCTAGAATCGATGCTTTAATTGCTGGCATTAAAGCTGGCTTGATTTTGCGATCGACTAACAGGTAATCTGGAGCGATACAGGTTTGACCCGCATTGATGAATTTGCCCCAAGCAATCCGTTTTGCTGTGTGTTCTAGCTGCACATCTGAGTCTACAATGCAAGGACTTTTCCCACCTAATTCTAATGTTACAGGAGTCAGATGTTTGGCTGCGGCTTCCATCACAATTTTACCAATTTTTGTGCCTCCTGTAAAGAAGATGTGGTCGAATTTTTCAGCTAACAATTGTTGGCTAATTTCCACACCACCTTCGATGGCGGCTATGTAAGCTGGATCGAAGGTTTTAGCAATCATGTCGGCGACGACTTCGGATGTGTGGGATGCTATTTCCGAAGGTTTGAGAATGGCGCAGTTGCCGGCGGCGATCGCCCCTACTAAGGGTGATATCATTAACTGAAAGGGATAGTTCCAAGGTCCGATGATTAAAACTACGCCTAAAGGTTCGGGAAAAATGCGGGCTGAGGCGGGGAATTGGTCGATCGATGTTGGTACTTTTCTGGGCTTTACCCAAGATTTCAGATTTTTGATGGCATACTTAACTTCAGCGATCGATGCGATTTCAAAGTAAGCCTCGAATTCCGGCCGATTTAGGTCAGCATTGACAGCATCCACTATTCGTGATTGATTAAGTTCGATCGCGCTTTTAAGTTTATGCAATTGTTCCAGCCGAAAATCCACCTCTTTAGTTTTCCCCGTCGCAAAAAATTGTCGCTGCTGCTGGAGCATATCGCTAACTAACATCTTTTGTCCTCCATGTTTATCAATAAATGTTAAAGCATTTCTGAAAATAGGCGATCGCAGCTAAAGTGCAATCGTGTTTCCAGGAAAGTCAGTGGATTTGAGATTAATGTTAAAATAAAAGGGTTGACATGGGTATTGTGTTTATGGTAACACTTCTGCTTGCTGTGAGTATGTGTCAATGTCACCAGTGTAACAGCTTGGCATGGGACAGGGATACTCCTAAAAGCTCGGAAATTACTGACAAGAGTGAGGGCGGCGAATCTCTGACACCAGATTCAGCATTAGGGCAATTAGCCTAAAACAGGCAAATTATCTTAAAAAAGCGGGTTTCTGCCTAGGTCCACAGTTGACTAAAAAACCTTACTGTTTAAGAGTTTTTACTTAGTAATAGGAAGCAGAACAGTTGACTCTTGGCGATCGCCTAAGCAAACCTTTGATTAAGTGTCACAGTTAGGCCCATGGGTTTTCTCAACCAAAAGCACTATCAATTAATGAGAGCACTTATCAAAGTAGCAACTCAGGTTCAGCGAGGACAACTGTCATACTCAGTTTCTATAGAGGATAACATTATGAAAAACATGACGACGCGACAAACTATAAGTGCCTTAGTAGCAATGCCTATTTTGCTCATGGCACAGACAACTCAATGTTTGGCTAGTATTAGTGCTATGACGGGATCTCCAATCAAACCAGTTTTGGTTGGTGGCGATGGGATGAATTCGGAGAATTTGCATTCACAATTCATCGCCGTTGAAGAAAGCGAAAATTGGGACTTACCTAATTTTTCTGAGGATGGGAATATACAGACAACCAAAATTAAGCAATCTCCTGTTAAATCAGAAATTACTTCCCCAGAAACAAAGCTTTATATCAGTGCAGCTAGGGGTAGATCCAGCCGCAGTTGTCGTATTTCAGGACTCTGCTAATCAATCCATAGTCATTTCCAAAAATATAAGTCTTAGGCTGGCAAGAAGCCTACCCCACCAGAGTGGTACAATTTGATGCAGTAATTGTAAATTTTTCCCCTAATTTTTGGTTGATTTTTATCGAAATGTGCTAAGAGCAGAGAAAGGATTTTTTCAGGGTATGTATTTTTTCGCTGGACTGAAACAATCATCGGCTATGTGATATCAAATCCGTTGACATCGGAATTATGATTTCTCTCTTCTCTTTCTCTGTGTCCTCTGTGTTCTCTGTGGTTTAATCATTCCGATACAACCGGAAACGATATGACATCTCCAAAAAAGGCGATCGAGGGCTGGGAGGATGCCAACCCTACAGAAATTAGAGGAGATTTCTATTGGGCGATCGCCTTTTGGGAAGCAGAGAATTGTCCTACCGATATCTCTATTTCTCGGTGGTTAATACCAACGGATTATTCAAATATTTTTTCAATATTTAATATGATTAATTCACACTACCAAGAAGATACACCAGGGCTGGAAAACAAAAATTCCCTGCAAACTCTCGCCCGGACTCTCAAAATGTCTCAGGGGCAGTTTTCTCTGACTTTGGTACGCTGCAATTACGGTGTTCTCCGAGAGCAAATTGTCAGACAATTGCACCAAGCTTGTGCGGTGGAGGTGCGAGAAATTTTTCTCCCTGCATCTGTGAAAACTCTTTACACTACCATAGAAGCAGAACTTGCTGGTAGCCAGCCCCAGGCTTTGATGGTGTTTGGATTAGAGTCGGTAAATGCGATCGATAAAGTGCTGACTTCTACCAACTATGTCAGGGAAGAATTTCGCAATAACTTTCCCTTTCCGGTGGTGCTGTGGGTGACAGACAAAATTTTAAAAAAACTGATTCGCTTAGTCACAGATATTGAAAGTTGGACGACAACTATTGAATTTGTACTCCGCCCCGATGAGTTAGTAGACTTTTTAGGAAAAAGTGCCGATCGCATTTTTTCGGGTATTTTAGAAAACGGCAATTGGCGTTTAACTAATTCTGCCCTTCTGGGTAATGGTGCCTTGACTGAATTAGAGTCAGCCCGGAAAGATTTGGAAGCTTCCGATATCCGTTTGGAACCAGCGATTGAAGCTAGTTTACAATTTCTGCGCGGTCGCAACGAATATGCTTGTCAGCGCATCGATAATGCCATTGCATTATATCAGAAAAGTCTCAATTTTTGGAAGTATCAAGTAGGATTACTTGGTCATCAAACAGAATTTAGCAACTTGTTATTTACGATTCACCCAGCACCCGTATTAGAGGGAATTCTGCTCTTTCACATCGGGCTTTGCTACCGATTCCAAGCAGAACAGCACCGTAAAGGGAACCGTCCTTACTGGACGGAAGCTAAAAATTATTTTCAAGAATCTATTGAGGTTTTAGAAAGAGCCGGACAGCACGATACTGTTGGTAAATTTATCAATCAATTAGGCGAAGTATTGCAGTATTTAGAAGATTGGGATGCACTCTGGAATTTAGCTATCAAAGCTCGGAGGTTACATCAAAACATGGAAAATTCAGCAGTTAATTTAGCTCAAGATTATGGTTTTTTGGCTAAGGTAGCCTTAGAGCAAAAAAATTGGCAAGGGGCTAAGGAATGGGCTTTAGTGGCTCTAGATGTTCTGAACTCCAATTTAGATACCGCTGGACAAGGAACCTCGTTAAAGTCCCAGCATCAAGGCTTGTACCTGTTAATTTTAGCAGAAGCAGAGAAGGAAATTGGTGAAATTGAACAGGCGATCGCACATCTAGAAATGGCGCGAGCCCAAACCCCACCTTGCTACAACCCGCAGTTGTATTTGCGAGTGTTAGAACTGCTGCGATCGGTTTATTTTCAACGAGGGGAATATCTCCAAGCATTTCAAGTTAAGCAAGATTATCGATCGATCGAACATACCTATCGTTTCCGAGCTTTTATTGGTGCAGGAAAGTTGCAGCCCCACAGACAAGCAATGAATCCCACCACAGAAACTGTGGATGTCAATACTACAATTGCTGATGAAATTACTGCTTCCGGCAGAGAACAAGACCTCAACCGTTTGATAGCTAGGATGAACAGCGCCCAAAACAAAATAACAGTAATTTACGGTCAATCGGGAGTTGGTAAAAGTTCCATGGTCACGGGGGGATTAGTACCAGCGCTCAAACAAAAAAAGATAGAAAACCGCACGGTTTTACCAGTATTGCTACAAGTTTACAATAATTGGCCGCGGGAATTGACCAGACAGTTATCTGCTAGCAAATCAGAAATATTCGAGCGAGTAATTGCCGAAGATAGGTTGGGTTCAATCGAAGTCGAATCGGCAGGTGAAACCAGGGAAAAAAATGACACTTTAATGGCGATATTAAATGCTCATGAAAATCGCCCTACCGAAGATAAAATTGTTCCCGAACAGCCTGTAGAAGTAATCCTCAAAAAACAGACTATAGAATACGATAAAATCATCAAAGAATTGCAAATAAATGCAGAACATCTAGTCACAGTTCTCATATTTGACCAATTTGAAGAATTTTTCTTTGTGTGGAAAGAACAAGCAGAAAGGGAAATATTCTTTGAGTTCTTGCGGGAATGCTTAAAAATCAAATACTTAAAAATTATCCTATCTTTACGGGAAGACTATTTGCATTATTTGCTGGAATTTTGCCGACCCAAAAGCAATCAACAAATCATCAATAATGATATTTTAATTGACATTCTCAGCAAAGATATTTTGTTTTATCTAGGCAATTTTTCGGTAGCAGATGCTACCGCGATTATTCGGAGTTTAACTCAACGTTCTCAATTTTATTTGGAACCTAAATTAATCGAAGAACTGGTCAAAGATTTAGCAGGAGATTTGGGAGAAGTTCGCCCCATAGAACTACAAGTTGTCGGTGCTCAACTCCAACAAGATGACATTACCACCTTAACTAAATATCAGGAACTAGGCAAAAATCCTAAACAAAAATTAGTAGCCAAATTTCTCGAAGAAGTCATCCAAGACTGTGGCCCAGAAAATGAAGGAGCAGCCCGTAGAGTTTTGTACTTGCTCACAGATGAAGATGATATCCGTCCTCTGAAAACTCGTGCCGAACTAGCCTTAGATTTAGCCACCTTTGAAGAAGCTGATAAATTAGATTTAGTCTTAGAATTGTTGGTAAAATCTGGTTTAATTTTTCGTTGGACAGAACTGCCAGCCGAGCTTTACCAGCTAGTTCACGACTATCTAGTTGGTTTTATCCGCCAGCAACAGGAATTGGATAAAAAAGCTGAATTTGAGGAACTACGAAAACAGCACAAAATTAATAGAGATGTCATCGAACAACTCCGCAAGGAAAAAGAACTAAATGCCCTGCTTTCAGAATCCAGAGACAAACAGCGCCAAGCTAAAGAAAAACAGCATGAGGCTGAAGCAAAACTCTACGAAAATCGCAAATGGCAACTGCGATTAGCAGTGCTGGGAGTGGTGGGATTAACCGGTCTTTCCTGCGTAGCGCTTTATCAAACAAAAGTAGGAGACGAAGCGCGACAACAGGCTGAAAAAGCTCGGACTGATGCCCTAGATTCGGGTTCCCGTGCTCTCGTGCTTTCTAATGAAAAAGACCAAATGGGAATCCTGGAAACCAGTCTGAAAATTGCCAAAGATTCTGTCAATAGTACAGCCTTACCTCTAGATACTAAAAACCAGATTGCAGAAAGACTCAGACGAGCAGTTTCTGGCGTGCAAGAATACAATAGTTTTGAGCAGCACACCAACTTTGTTTTGGATGTGAGTGTCAGTCCAGATGGCAATAAAGTTGCTTCGGCAAGTGCGGACAAAACTGTTAAATTGTGGAGCAAAGAAGGTAAGTTATTAAATACTTTTAATCACAGCGATGGTGTCACGAGTGTTACTTTTAGTCCCGATGGCAAAACCATTGCTACTGGTTGTGGCGATGGCAAAATTAGAATTTGGCAGTTAGATAATAATAAAAAGCCCATGGCCATTTTAGAAGGTCACAAAGATATAGTTACCAGCGTCAGTTTCAGTCCCGACGGCAAAACCATCGCTTCCGGTAGTTACGACAATACTATCAAAATCTGGAACATCTCCAGCAAAAAATTGCTACAAACTTTAACCGAACACAAAGACTTGGTACTTGGTGTCAGATTCAGTCCCGACGGCGACACAATTGCTTCCGCAAGTGCGGACAAAACTATCAAACTTTGGGACAAAGAAGGTAAAAGCGATAAATTTAAAACTATACCCAAAAATTTAAATAAGCATTCTGACATTGTTTACAGTGTCAATTTTAGTCCCAACGGTAAAGAAATAGTCTCGGCAAGTGCGGACACCACAGTCAAAATTTGGAATCGAGAAGGAAAGGAAATTAAGACGATTAAAGGACACAACGAAGAAGTGGTGAGTGCGAGTTTTAGTCGCGATGGCAACAAGATTGTCAGTGGTAGTGCGGATAACACTCTGAAAGTTTGGAGTCGCACCGGCACTTTGCTGAACACTTTTCGAGGACATCAGGATGACGTGAGGGCAGTAACTTTCAGTCGCGATGGCACTATTGTTTCGGCAAGCAAAGACCAAATGGTTAAAAGTTGGAAACCGAACAATACTCCTTTGAATCAAATTTTGGCTGGGCACGGTGACTGGGTGAATAAAGTTAGTTTGAGTTCAGATGGCAAAATAATTGCTTCTGCTAGCAGAGACAAAACTGTGAAACTTTGGCTGGCTAATGGTAGTTTATTGAGAAGCTTAGTAGGTCACGAAAATTCTGTTAATGGGGTGAGTATTGCGCCGGACAATCGCACCATTGCTTCGGCCAGCGATGACAAAACAGTGAAAGTATGGAGTATAGACGGGAAACTGTTAGATACTCTCCCACACGGCGACATTGTTAACAGCGTGAGTTTTAGTCCTGATGGCAAAATAATTGCCACAGGAAGCGATGATAATAAATTGTACCTTTGGCGTTGGCAGAATGGTCGGGCAACTGCGATCGCCAAACTAGACCACATGAATCAGGTAGTGAGAGTAAGTTTCAGTCCCGACGGTAAAACCATTGCTGCGCTGACAAACGACAAGCCAGAACCCAAAAAAAATCCTTTAAAAGTTGCAGCAACCAAGAAAGTTTACCTGTGGCAAATTAATGGTATGTCGGCAAAATTGCTGACTACTCTGGACCACGACAATAGTGTTAAGGATGTTACTTTCAGTCCTGATGGAAAAACCATTGCTACGGGTTGTGCCGATCAAAAAGTTTACTTGTGGAATTTTGATGGGAAAAAAGCAGTTTTAGCCGAAAAATATAACCACAGCGATAGTGTGGAAAATGTGAGTTTCAGTCCGGACGGGAAGTTAATGACGGCTGGTGCGGGCAATACAGTTAAATTATGGAATTTTGATGGTCGGAAGGCGACGCTATCTAAGACTTTGGAATCTAGCTATCGGATGTTTAGCGTTACTTTTAGTTCTGATAGTAAAACTCTGGCTTTTGCTATGGATAGAAATGTGGTTCTGTGGCCTGTGGAAAATTTAGAATTGAATCAAATAATTGCTAAGACTTGCGATTGGTTGGGGGATTATTTGAAGAACAATCAAAATGTGACTAAGGGCGATAAAAAGCTTTGTGTGGGGTTGGGTAATCAGGATTTACATAAGGGCGATAGATAAAATTATCTAGATGACTAAAGTCCTCACTATAAACCTGTGAGGGTTGGAGCATCCCAATTTTGCAGGGGCGAAGCATGACCGCAGATAATTTATGAGTTAAAAGCAGAGATTTACGGAGGTCATGCTTCGCCCCTACGGATATATTTGCCAAAATGGGATGCTCCCGTGAGGGTTCTTAGTAAGGACTTTAGGAACCGAACATAGTTATAATAAATCTATCTATTGGCTAATCTTTATAGTAAGAAATTTACGGTAAAATTCCAGTAGTCAATTCAACAGCGAGGTAAGCCCGATGGACACCAACTCACAAAATGTCCAACCAGTTCCGCCATTCAACGAGAAAAATCAGGAAACGCCAGAGATAGGTGGCGGTTTGCCGGTAATTGAGTTTTGGGCCGAACATACCTTGTCACCGGAAGGCCCAAAACTTTGGAAAACTTTGCTGCATAAAAGCGCGTGTTTGTCTTGTTCTTGGGGCACGGGTGGCCAGAAAGGAGGCTTTACCAACGAAGAGGGTGAAAAGCTTCAGCGCTGTATGAAAAGTGTGGAAGCAATTTCAGCAGAAATTAAACCTGCTGTCTCCAGTCACTTCTTTGCAAATCAGAGTATTTCCCAACTTCAACAATTAACTTCCATGGAAGCTGACAGGCTGGGAAGGCTTGGTTTTCCGATGATTTTGCGGGCGGGAAAGTCTCTTTACGATCGCATTTCGTGGCAAGAGGTTTATGAGATTGCCGCCGATGCTTTGCGAAAAATCCCGGAACGAGTGGCATCTTATAGTTCTGGTCGCTCCTCCAATGAGGCGGCTTTTTTGCTGCAATTGATGATGCGATCGCTAGGTTCTAACAATTTAGCAGATTGTTCCGATCTGTGTCATGCTCCTTCAACCACCGGGTTAAACTACATGTTTAGTACCCGCACTTCGGTGGTGAGTCTAGAAAATTTGAAACAAGCAGATTGCGTGGTACTTACGGGGAGTAATGCTGCTTATAATCATCCTCGCTTGATGAACGAGTTGATTAAAATCCGTGACAAAGGCGGTAAAATAATTGTGATTAACCCCATGATGGAAATTGGGTTAGTCAAGTTTGGTTCTCCCGCGTTTCCCGTCAAGTCACTGATTCCTGGTTCCGATATTTCTTCCCTATACTTGCAACCAATTCCCGGTAGCGATACAGCCCTATTTGTGGGGATTCAAAAGTCTGTAATCGAACAAGGATTGCTGGATGAAAGTTATTTACAAGCCTACACAGAAGACTGGGAAGCAGTAGTACAACAAGCCCGCGAAACAACTTGGGAAACGATTACTGAAACTTGTGGAGTTTCCCGCGCTGAAATTGAAGCCGCGGCCACAATTATCGGTAGTTCCAAGCGAGTTGTCTTTGGTTGGGCCATGGGAATTACCCAACATGATAACGGTGTAGATAATGTTTTCAGTATTGCCAATACTGCCTTAATGACCGGAAATGTCGGTAAAGAAGGGGCGGGATTAATGCCGGTGAGGGGACATTCAAACGTCCAAGGATTTGGCTCTATGGGCGTGACTGTGAAGCTGAAAAAAGAAATTCAAGAAGCTTTAGAAAAACTGTTGGATCGTCCCCTCAGTCGCGTTAAGGGCTACGAAACGCGATCGCTCATTGAAGCAGCAGATGCAGGGAAAGTCGATACGCTGATTTGTCTGGGCGGTAACTTGTATGGGGCCAATCCAGATTCTACTCAAGCAAAACGCGCGTTAAGTAAAATTGAAACTATTATTTACCTAGCCACTAAACCCAATTTAGGGCATTTTCACGGATTGGCTAAACACAATACAATTGTGATTCCGGTTTTAAATAGATTTGAAAATCCTCACAAAACCACTGTGGAAGCTGGGAATAATTTTGTGCGTTTCAATGATGAGGGTAAAACTCATCTGACTGATGCTGATTTGATTCCTGAAGTGCAATTTTTAACAGAATTAGCTAGCAGAATTCACGGTACTTATCCCGTAGATTGGCGCAAACTTCAGGACACAAAATATGTGAGAAAACTGATTGCTCAAACTATTCCTGGCTATGAAAAGATTGGGGAAATTGATGAAAATAACGAGGAATTTACCATTAGTGGTCGCATTTTTACAGAACCTAAATTCCCTACAGAGTCTGGTAAAGCGAAGATGTTTATCACGCCTTTACCTCATCTGAAACTACCGGAAGCCCAAGAGTTTGGAGTGTCACCATCAGTGCGGGGTATCGTTGTGGCATTGATGACGGGGCGCAGCTATTCTCAGCATAATACTGTGGTTTACAAAATTGATGACAAGTATCGGGGAATGCCACACCGGAATTGCATTTTGATGAATCCTGCGGATGCAAAAAGTGCTGGTTTGGCAGAACATCAGCGGGTTACGGTGCAGGGAAATGTGGGAAAAATGGAGAATGTTGAGGTGATTTATGGGGCGGTGCGTGTGGGTGCTGCTTTGATGTTTTATCCTGAAGTTAATGTGATTTTTCACCCGGAGATTGAAAAGCGATCGGGCACGCCTGCTTATAAGCGTGTACCTGCTTTTGTTTATGCGGCAGGGTAAAAACAGCGTACTTAGAGCTCCGATTTTTTGCAGAAGCGGGGTTCAAAAAAACATAGTTTAAGTAACTAAAAAATCAAATTTCCCGATCGCAGTTAGCTAATTCGTTTCTAACTGCCTCGTCATTTCCCGGCGAACCCACCAGATTTTCGATAAAGTCATATATAGAACCCATTTGAGATCTTTTAAATCGCCCATCCAGGGTCGGATGAAGCATTTGGACATCAAAAATCGGGTTTTTCTGAGGGATTCTCGCCCAAATGCTTCATCCCTACACCACATGAACGTTAATCTGTGTTTGATGAGGCTGATGATTATAAGGCTTGCCGCCTCAAAGATGTCAAATCGGTTCTATACAACCGGAATTAACTCTTGATTTGTAATGGTCTACCTCGCCAAGTCCATCCCCAACCAGTTTCGGTTTTAATTGCAGACCCGATCGCGATCGCCGCCACTAATGTTCCTCCCAAACCTCCCAACCACCAGTATTTCGTGGAACAGTCGGAAATCTCGGCACCTAAACGTCGCAGATTGTACTGTTGCCAAATTACGATTATTGCTAACAGGGAAGAAGGCCCTTCGACTCCGCTCAGGAACCGCTTCAGGAAGATGGAAGAAGGAAGATGGAAGAAGTCACCCCCCCCTACCCCCCCCAAGGGGGGAAATTCAGGAAGAATGAAGAAGGAAGAAGTAAACCCGCCACCAAGGGGGGAAGGAAGAATGAAGAGGGAAATTATCTGTTTCAGAATAATGAATAATCCGATCCAGGGAATTGGATAGAGAAATAACATAATTGCTGCCATATAAACCATCATTCCCCAACTGCGGTTAGCACCCAGATATAAATTCTTTGTCCAGCCTTCCCACAAGGCGCTCCAAGACCGATACATCCGCACAAATGCCAAATTTGACCCTGCATAAAGTCCTAGCTTTAAACCCGCACGTTTGATGCGTCTGGATAATTCTACATCTTCGACAATTTCGCCAGCAACTGCTTCGTGACCGCCGATTTTTTCGTAGGCCGATCGCCTAAATAGCATGAATGGCCCAGCGGCAAAAGCACTGTCTACTGTCGGATCGTTGACGGCGGTAAAGTCGAAGCAAACTGCTAGGTGATTGAACATTAAGGGCTGGACTAACCATTCGGCGAAACACTCACAAACCAGGGCGGGCATACAGGTTAGTAGGTCAATTTTTTCGGTTTCGACGGTTTCCAGGGCGGTTTCGATCGCCAGGGGTTTGAGTCGAACATCAGCATCGATAAATAATAAGAAATCTCCCGTTGCTACCTCGACAGCTTGGGCGCAGGCCCAGTTTTTGCCCGCCCAATATTCGTTGGCCGGTCGGGGCTGACCTGCTAATATTTTGAGGCGGGGGTCATTAACTTGCTGTTGGAGAGTTTGGGCGATCGCCAGTGTGTCGTCTGTGGAGCGATCGTCTACAATCAAAACTTCTAGGTTGTCCACAGACAGCGGTGTACTCTCCAAAATGGCGATCGCGCAATCCCGAATATTCTCGGCTTCGTTGTATGCTGGTACGATTACAGAAATTTTAGGGAACTGAGCAGTAGAGGGTGCTGACTGCTGAGCCGGACTTTTACCCGTTCGAGGTGCGTTTTCGACCGATCGGCGTAAATTCTTAGTGTAGGCTGTACTGACAATTAGGGAAAAAATCAGCAGGGTTAGCAATATCAAAGTGATGTTACCTCAAAATTTCGTCGCGGTCACGCAGTTGACTTGGTTAAATACTAAAAAACATTACAGCAAAAAGCTAGTCGATCGCCCGGAAAGTTATTTTGGCGATCGCTCTTGCTATAATTTGTGAGCATCTTTCGCTCAACGGGGCTTCATGGGTCAAACCAAGCACCCGGTTAGCGAGGGTAAAAACCGAAGATAGATATCAGTTGTCAGAGGATACTGCAATGGGTGAATTTCTTACCGTCGATGTATTAGCAGACGGGATAGCGATAGTGGGTGCTTTGGGTTTCTTCTTTTTGGGATACCAAGCTTTGCAGATGTTAAAAAAATAAAGTATGGCAGAAGCTAGAAGCTAGAAGCAATAAGCAAGAAGCTAGAAGGAAGAAGCAATAAGCAATAAACAAGAAGCTAGAAGCAAGAAGCTAGAAGCAAGGAAAAAACTATTCCCAATCCCTTCGCTTCGCCCAATGCCCCATGCCCCATGCCCCATGCCCCATGCCCAATCCCAGAGCTTCGCTTCGCCCAATCCCGGAGCTTCGCTTCGCCCAATGCCCAATGCCCAGGAGCAACTAAGTTATTATCATGGTGAGCCAACTTTTAGATGGACGCTATCAAATCATTGAAGTCATAGAAACAGGAGAATTTGGACTAACCTATCTCGCTAAAGATATTCGCCGTCCAGGTGAACCTCAGTGTTTTGTCAAGCACCTGCGTCCAGGTAGCCGCGAACCGAAATTAATTAATGCTACGCGCCGTCTTTTCCAAAAAGAAGCAGAAGTTCTAGAAAAGCTGGGTTTACATGACCAAATTCCTCAATTATTTGCTTATTTTGAAGAAAATGAAGAGTTTTTCTTAGTAGAATCATTTATTGCTGGTCACTCCTTATCCACAGAGATTGTCCCCGGCAAGCCACTCACAGAAGAAAAAATGATTTCTTTGCTGAAAGAACTGTTAGAAATTTTGGTATTTGTACATGGACATGGAGTAATTCACCGAGATATCAAACCAGCCAATTTAATTCGCCGCTATGCCGACAATAAATTAGTTTTGATCGATTTTGGGTCGGTGAAAGAAATACATATAGCCCAAAGACAAGCGCCGGTGACTGTGCGGATCGGGACTCTGGAATATATGCCGATCGAACAATTTCAATATAACCCCCAACTCAATAGCGATATCTATGCTTTGGGAATGATGGGCATCCAAGCGATTACTGGCGTGCCGGCTTACGATTTGCCGAAACTGCGAGATTTGAAAAATTCTAATAAAGGCGAAATAATTTGGCGCCATTTAGCAACCTGTTCCCAAGGGCTAGCTGATGTTTTAGATAATATGGTGCGCTACGATTTTCGGGAACGATATCAGTCGGCGACGGAAGCTTTAGCCGATTTGAGAAAAATAGGCGATCGCTCGCGATCGCGCATTCCCAAACTCACCATATATCGCGAAGAAGTCGATCGACGCACTAGCAGTCGCGGTGACATTACAGTTGTCGGCCGCAGAATATTAGACGAACTGCGTGTCAGTTTGGAATTGCTACCAGAAGAAGCAGAAGCCATCGAAGACGAGGTATTGAATCCTTACCGCAAATACAGGGAAAAAGGGGAACGCTACGAACAAGCAATGCTAGAAGCAATGCAGCAAGAATATCCGTTTTCTGCGGCAACTCGCGACGAATTAAAACGATTGCAGCAAGTTTTAGGACTTACGGATGAAGATGCCGCCAACATAGAAGAATTAGTCGTCCCTAAATCTTTATTCGCCAAATTATATAAGGCAATTTCTACAGTCTTAGCAGGACACGGCAAGTCTAATCAGTTCCCTGGGGAAACTATTTCTCCACTGAACTTGCCGCCCAGTCAAGAGACCTACTCACCGCTGAATTTAAACGGAAAAACTGACTTGACTGTCAAGAATACAGCACCAGTTGCCCCGCCGAAAAATCCCAAATTCAATCCTTTACTTGCGGGAGCTGCAATGGCGGCTATTTTAGCGGCGATCGGCGGAATTTATGGCTATTTGAAATGGCAAGAATGGCAGCAGCGACTGGCGAGGGACTCGCAACAAGTTAATCAAATTAATGCTCTTTATCAAGAAAGCAATTATGAAGACTGCATCGGCGAAATACCAAAAATTGCTAACACTTCCACTAGCTATTTATCAGCTAAAAACTTACAGGAACAATGCCAAGCAGGCCTCCGCTGGCAACACCCCAAAGTCAAAAATTTTGCTCAACATTCCGATGCAGTTGGAGCAGTTGCTTTTAGTCCAGATGGCTTGATATTAGCCAGCGGTTCCAAGGATAAAACTATCCAAATTTGGGATTTAGCTACAGGTAAATCGCTCCGTACTTTTCAGGGTGATTCATCCACCGTTTGGTCTGTTGCTTTTGACTCAAATGGCTCGCGATTGGTAACTGGTACGGGTTTTTGGAGAGTGATGCTGTGGGATTTGAAAACAGGGCAATTGATTCGCAGTCTTGACCATAATGCTTCTGTTTGGTCCGTGGCGATTAGTCGCGACGGTAAACTAATTGCTAGCGGCAGTGGAGATAAGACAACCAAGATTTGGGATGCCGTAGATGGCAGACTAATTAATACTTTGCCAGACCATACAGATTTTGTTTATTCTGTGGCTTTTAGTCCCGATGGTAAAAGTTTGGTAAGTGCTTCTAAGGATAATAAAATTACAATTGTTGATGTGGTAACTGGGAGGTTGCTCAAGACTCTTGATGGTCATGCGGACCAGGTGAGAACCGTGGCTATTAGTCCCGATGGCAAAACATTAGTTAGTGGTTCTTATGATGAAAGTATTAAAGTTTGGAATCTGGAAACCGGGGAGTTGATTCGTTCTCTTAAGGGACATTCTGATGATATTGTATCGGTTGCTATCAGTCCTGACGGGAAATTTATTGCTAGCGGTAGTAAGGATAAAACTATTAAAATTTGGGACTTGGCTACTGGTGAATTGCTGAATACTTTGACCGGACATTCTGATGAGGTTTATGTGGTGACTTTTAGTCCCGATGGTAAAACTATTGCTAGTGGTTCTAAAGATAATACTATTAGGTTGTGGGTGAGATAATCATTCTAGGGGAAAGTTTGACATTTTAGATGGGAGATTTTAGATTTTCCATTGAAAATTGAGTCCACAATTGACAACTGACAACTGCTCTAATTCCTCGTGATTTGGATAAATGTCCATTGAGTCTTCTCGTATCTTAAAATAATAGTAGAGATTAGCCACAGTTAAATCTGATATTTCTTGCCAATTGGAGGGGGCTAAAGCTGGATATCCAGTGGCGATCGCCTGTTGGCTGATATAAAATTCCTGTCCTCGGCGGAGTTCCGGCTTGAGGGCGATCGCTAGCTGGTCCCGCAAGGAGAGAAAGTGAGACTTTTGCTTTAAATCTTCATAGAGTGAAAATTCCGGGGCTACTATAGTGAATGGAGTCTGGATCGTGCTTTTTAAATTATCTACAGTTAGTCGATCTAAACTCGCTAATTGGTGCTGATCTTTTGGGGACAAAGTTTGCATCCAATCAGCCTCCAGATGCCAAAATTCCAGCGCATTTAAATCGTGACCGAGAATTCTGACAATTTCGGGAAATAAAAAATCTAGTTCTAGTTCCGATTGGCATTCTTTAACAACTGTTAGACAATGTTGACGGATTTTTGATTGGAGTTCCCGGAGGCGATCGCTAACCATATCATAGGCGCGCTGCAACTGAAACGTAACGGCGATCGCCTGTTCTATCACCCAAACGCATTCCATTTTCCTCATTTGTGCCGCGGAACACAACCCCTCCAAAAAACAGGAATTTTCATAAATTTTTAAAGCCTCAAACAACTCTTCGCGCCCGCTATTTATTTCCGAATTCCGCAGTTTCACATCCCCTACAGTCAGGGCAGACTGGCAGCGTTTAATCCCTTTAGAAAAAACATCATAACCATTAACCAATTGCTGGCGATGTACCTCAAATTTTGAGTCATGAGCCACCTTATAAATCTGCTGAATTACCTCTACTCCTTTGTCTTTGAGGATATGCCTGAGATCGATAAAACCCTCTTTAATTTTTAGCCTTTGCTGCTTTGCTTCTTCTTTTAATTGTAATATTTGTTCGAGATTTACTGCTGACAAAATTGTGGAGGATACATTCCCGACACCAATAACAGCAGTAGTGGCTTGCATCACAGCCAAATTAATTTTTAGTGAATTAAGCACTCTGTATATTTTTTGAAATCCCACATGAGTTTGAGCAATCTGCAAGGGTGCCATTGTCAGATGCACAGGGGCTACCAATGGCTCCAGGGGGCTACCTCCTGCCAAGTGTGCTAGCAATCCTAAAACTCCGCGACTTTCTGGAATTTCACTCGTTGATTGATAAAATATTTTGGCAATCTCCACAAACTCCCCAGTCACTGGATCTCTAGCTGCCGGCAGCAATTTTCCTGTTTGGGTAGCAGGCTGTACCAGGTTGCCAGTATTGAGTAGAGCCTGAGTTGTAGGGGTGAATACATAATTCATGTTGTGGCTCAGTTTGCATTCAAAAAGGCAGATATTGTGTATTGTATGCTATTTAGGGAGAGAGAGGAATAAAAAGAAATGAATGAATATCTCAAGGTATTCCAGGCTATTACCCAGTTTAGCGATCGATTGCTCGCAGACGAATACAAATCCCTAGAAATGAAACAGTCAGCTACTAGCCTCAGTGTAGATGTGCAACCCTGCATTCAAGAAATCAAGCAATCTGCCCTCAGACTCCAGGCTTTACTTCAGGTGTGTTTTAAAGATGTATCTCATGCTGAGGATATCTGGCGTAGCAAGCCGAGAATTGCTCAAGCATCTTCGGTGGATATTTGGGAGCAAATTGGCAAACTCAGCGGATGCGATGCTAGAATTCGTAATTTAGGAAAACAGGGCCAATATGAAGCTGTTGTTAAAGTTCGCCAACTCTGGAAAGAAAAGGCTGCTAAGTTACAAAATCAGTGGTTTTTGTGGGATGAACCTCAGCAAAAGTTTCAAAGAGATACTATCGGTTTTTATGAGAAAAATAATTTACATAAAGAGTTACGAAATGAAGTGAATTCTCATGCCGAGCGGGTGGTTTTGGTTGTAGAAAATGAAGTTTATGTAATTTTTAAAGAATTACAAGGTCTAGACATAGAAAAACTTGAATTTTGTATTGAATGTTTCGATAGTCAAAGTCAATCTAAATTTAGAGAGCAAGTACAGTCCATAGGCGGAGAAATTGTCTCTAAGTTTACCGAACCCATGAAATATTTGCCAATTTCTGATATGAAGACTTTTAAAGAAAATGTCAAAATTCCTGTGGAAACTCTGGTGCATAAAAGCAATATGGGAATCAGTTTGGTCGATTTTGAAGAATGTTGTAAATTGATTGGAGCTATTATAGATAATTTGATTATTTTAGTATTTGAAGACAGGATTAATTTAGCTATTCAAACAATTGAAAAAATGATGAAGTTCTACCATGATTTTTTAGATAAGCAGGTGAGATACCAGAAAGAAACACCGGAACAGCGAGCGGCCCAAAAAGATTGGATGGAATTGCAGTTCCAACAACTCCGGGAAGTTCAGCAGCATATTGAATCAGTCATTGGTCAATAGTTATTGGTTATTGGTTATTGGTTATTGGTTATTGGTTATTGGTTATTTGTTATTTGTTATGGGTTATTTGTTATGGGTTATGGGAGGCAGAGCCTCCAGGTATGTATTCCCAGGAAGATCCTGGGAACAAGATTCAACCAGACTCAAAACCAACAAAACAAATAACAACTAACCATCAACAACAGTCAACAGTCCACTGACTATTGATATTGACCGCTGATTTCGTAGGCGATCGCCCCGAAAGAGGCTAAGCTAGCTAAAATTAACATTCCTGCTGGCATGAATTTGCGAGTTTTTACTAACCGCAGAATAAACACAACTACTAAAACAGCAGAAATGGCGGCTGCTAATATCAAACCCCAACTTTGTCCCATGAGCTGGGCGATCCCAGCTAAAATTAGCAGCGAACCGCTAACGAGACCTGAAATTAAGGAGGCTTGGCTTTTTGCCTTGACGTAGCCCATGATGCCACCAATCAGGGTTAAAGTGCCGTAGCCCAGGGCTGCTGCTATACCTAAATTCATTTTTTATCCTTCTGATTTCACAAGTGCATCTAAATTTATACAGCGCGGCCTGCAATTAGTGTCACGAATTGTTAGAAAATTTATTAAACCCCACTGGGATATTTCACTTCGTTATACAACAGCAATTATGTCGGCCCTAACTTCTGGTGCGATCGCCCAAATTCGCTACTTCCAACGTCAAGCAGCATCCCTGTTGCTATATCAATCTGTCTTCAAAAGCCCTGCTGGTCAAGCTTTTCTGGATTTGCTGCAAACCCTGCACCACAGCGAAGTCAGCGGTTTTGACTGTCTGACAGCCTATGGGAATTGGTTTAAAGTTCAGGCTGCTCAAAATGTGAGCTGGAAAGATTTCCTGATTTCCCAAATCCTCAAAGACGAAAACCCCTTTTCTCGCCAATCTCAGAAAACAGATTTTGCCAGTTTGTCTCCCGCCTTAGTAGAGGCCGCGCGACATGATTTGCAAGTATTACAAAATCTTTATCAATGCAGTGGGGAGCAGTTGAGTAAGTGGGTGCGAGTCGCTGGACAACTTGAAGCCATACCTCCGATTTGGGATTCCGAAACTATCAAAGAAAGCGATGGTTTGCCTCTGCATGGAAAACTGGAAAATTGGTCTACTGCTGCGGAATCTTTGGCAGAATATTACCGAAAGTTTGGCACTGGTTTATTTGCACAATATCGCGCATTTCAGTGGAAAAATGGTCATTTGGCGAGTATTTATCATCCCGATCTCATCAAGTTGAAAGAGTTGGTTTGCTGCGATTGGCAGCGAGATGCTTTGGTCAAAAATACGGAATTTTTGCTGGCGGGTTATCCGGCTTTGCACGTTTTGCTATACGGTAGTCGTGGTTCTGGTAAGTCTTCTCTGGTGAAGTCGCTGTTGAATGAGTTTGGCGATCGCAATTTGCGCTTGATTGAAGTATCTAAATCCGATTTGCAAGATTTACCGCTAATTATGGAACAGTTGCGAGGTGTTCCTCAGAAGTTTATTATTTTTGTAGATGACCTTTCATTTGAGGAAGATGATGATGCTTTTAAAGCCTTGAAAGTGGTTTTAGAGGGGAATGTCACCGCCAAAGCTCAAAATGTAGTTGTTTACGCCACATCTAATAGGCGGCATTTAATTCGAGAGTTTTTTGACGATAGACCCCGCCCCCGCGATGGTGATGAAATTCACGCTTGGGATACGGTGCAGGAAAAGCTTTCATTTAGCGATCGCTTTGGCTTGACTTTAACTTTTGAACCGGCCGATCAAAACACTTATTTAACCATTGTCCGACATCTGGCACTCCTGGCTGGCATCCAACTGGCACCTGAAGATTTGGAACACCGGGCTAAAGAGTGGGCAACTCGCCGTAATGGGCGATCGGGCCGAACAGCCCGACAGTTTGTAGATTTTCTGAAGGCAGAGTTAGCTCTTTCACAAAAGTAGTACAATTCAAACACTAAAGAATGAGGAAATTACCATGGGTTTATTTGATAAAGTAGCGCAGACTCGCCAACATAGTGATGTCACTTTGGGGCCGGCCGAAGCATTTGCAGCGATCGCCCTAATTGCCGTAGCAGCCGATGGTTACATTAATGACAACGAAAGTCAAGTCTTAAGCATCACTTTATCTCGGATGCAACTGTTTAGAAGCTATCCGAATGATGTCATGAAAAAAATGCTCGATCGACTACTGATGCTGCTGCAAAGACAAGGAGTTCAGGTATTATTTAATGCGGCTTTAGCCACACTTCCCGACGAACTCAAGGAAACTGTTTTTGCGGTGACAACTGATATTGCTTTAGCAGATGGTGAAGTTTCCGAAGAAGAAGAACAGCTTTTGAACGATCTGTACATTGCCCTGGGACTTTCCGAAGAAATTGCCCTCAAAATAATCGACGTGATGTTGATTAAAAACAAAGGTTAAAACAAATCAGGAGAAAATTCATGAGTTTTGAATTAAATAAATACCAGATTTTTAACTCAAAACTCAAACCTCAAAACTCAAACCTAGTGGAAATGTCTTTTACTTACACCCGCACTGTCCGCTTTCAGGATACCGATGCTGCTGGAGTTGTATACTTTACTAACGTCTTGGCGATGTGCCATGAAGCTTACGAGGCATCTCTGGCCGCATCGGGAATCAATCTCAAAGCATTTTTTAGCAATGCCCAGCTAGCCAT
The DNA here is from genome assembly GCA_004292745.1 of Oscillatoriales cyanobacterium. Classification (GTDB taxonomy): domain Bacteria; phylum Cyanobacteriota; class Cyanobacteriia; order Cyanobacteriales; family Microcoleaceae; genus Microcoleus; species Microcoleus anatoxicus. The sequence goes on from RDXH01000004.1 coordinate 35,560, forward strand.
TCCGATAATTCATGCTAATGTAGATTTTTACCGCCCGATGTTTGCGGGCGATCGACTAACTATTCAATTGACACCAAAACAGCTTGCAGGCGATGAATTTGAAATTGCCTATCAAGTTTTTTTGGGAGAAATTACAGGGAAATCCGCAGCTAAGGCTGTTACTAAGCACGTCTGCATCGATTCAGTTAACCGAACTAGAAGACAGCTATCGGAACAATTGATGCAGTGGCTCAGCCCCTTTTAGATTTTCGATTGTTTCTACTGTTTATTTCTTGATGATTAATATGCCAAATCGCAATCGCAATTATGCCATCGTCGGCACCGGAGCTTTAGGCGGATTCTATGGCGCTAAACTGCAAAAAGCCGGTTTAGAAGTTAATTTTTTGCTACGCAGCGATTACGAACACGTCAAAAAACAAGGTTTGATTGTCGAGTCTCCCGAAGGTGACTTCACCCTCTCCCAAGTCCGCGCCTACCACGACGCGCACAAAATGCCTAAATGCGATGTCGTAATTGTAGCCCTAAAAACCACTCAAAATCACTTATTGCCCAATATTTTACCTGCTTTATTAAAAGATAATGGTGTGGTTTTAGTATTACAAAATGGACTGGATATCGAACCAGAAGTAGCTCAAATTGTCGGTCCAGAACGAGTGATTGGCGGGCTGTGTTTTTTGTGTTCTTATAAAATTGGGCCCGGTCACATCTGCCATCTAGATTACGGGACTATCACCCTGGGGGAATATTCCCAAGACTATAATCCCCAACAAATAACTAATAGATTGAATCTGATAGCGAACGATTTTAAATACGCAAAAGTTCCGATTAAAGTGAGCGAAGATTTACTTTTGTCTAGGTGGAAAAAACTGGTTTGGAATATTCCTTATAATGGACTGTCTGTAGTATTGAACGCGAGAACCGACGAACTGATGGCTAATCCCGATACTCTGATTTTAATTGAAGAAATCATGAGGGAAGTAGTAGCGGGGGCGAAAAGTTACGATCGCATTATTCCCGATAATTTTATTTCACATATGCTCGACTACACTCACAAAATGAAACCCTACCGCACCAGCATGAAAATCGATTACGATGAATCGCGCCCCCTAGAAGTTGAAGCGATTTTTGGTAATCCGATACGATTGGCGGAGCAAAGAGGAATTAAGTTGCCACAAATAGAGGTGCTTTACCGAATGTTGAAGTTTGTGGATGCTCAAAATCAAGAATTGGAAAGGAAGCGACAGCTATTAAGTTTGTAGTAATTGGTAATTCAGTAGGTTTGTAGTCATGACTTTAATCGTCACTACAAACCATTTTTTATTACCGACTAAGAGGAGATGATATCAATTCCGGTTGTATCGTCAGGTGATTTAACCGCGAAGGCGCTCTTGACGCGAAGGAAGAGAAGAGAAGAGAGAGTTTAATACAGGACGATGCTAACGGATTTTATATGACACAATCGCAATTTCTTGTAATAATTCGCGATTGATTTTTCCTTGGGGATTTCGCGGTAATTGTGTCGCCAAAACCCAATATTTAGGGCGCTTAAACTTGCTCAATTTACCTTCTATTGCACTTTGCAAAGCTGTGACAGTAACTGTGGTATTTGTGGGAACGTAAATCGCCGTTACTACTTGACCCCAATGTTTGTCTAGCACACCAATGACTGCCACGTCGGCAACTAAATTAGTCGTCCTAATGGCGGCTTCTACTTCGGCAGGAAATACGTTTTCTCCGCCTGTAATAATTTTATCACTGTTGCGTCCCACAATATTTAAGTAGTTATTACGATCCAAAAAACCTAAATCATCTACTTGAAAGTAGTCGCTATCACCCAATTTTGGGGGATAATAACCCAAGGCTAAAGACTTAGCATTTACTGTAATATTTCCGACTTGATTGTCACCCAAAATCTCGCCTTTAACACTACGAATTGTTACTTGAGCGTGGGGCAAAATATGACCACAACTGTTATTACCAGCTAGGAAATCTTCGGGTTTGAGTGTGGCAATTTGCGAAGCAGTTTCTGTCATGCCATAGGTAAGGGCTAATTTAATCTCATATTTTCTAGCGGCGGCCAAAAGTTCTGGCCAAGGGGGAGCACCGCCCAAAAGTACGGTAGGAAATCGTCGAAGCCAATTAGTTGTATCTGAGTTTTGCAACAGGCGTTGCAGTTGAGTTGGAACTAGGGAAATGAAAAAATCTTCGGGTTCGATATGGCATTTTTCTCCTGATTCTAGTCTTTTAAATACCTGGATTGCCAGTTTTCCTCCCGTACTAAAGCAACGCATGAATTGCATTAAACCGCTGACGTGATATAAGGGCAAAACGCAGAATGAGTTAATTCGATCGAGTTGAAAATATTGTTGGAAACCTTGAACTGATGCGGTTAGTGTTTCCCAAGTGTGGATGGCAAAACGGATTTTTCCCGATGAACCGCCGGTGGGAATCATAATTAATGGTAATTTGTCAGTTTCGGAGGAATGGATATCCGGCGAATGGAATTGGTTACTACATGAAGAAAATCTGCTTTCGGAAAGTGTAATGTCTCCCAAAATTATGTCTGGTTTGACTAAATCAAAAACTTGTTGCCATTCTGATTTTACCCAGTTGGGATTGCACAGAAAAATGTGGGATTTGCTGGCACAAGCAGCTATGAAACTGGCAATAAATTGTACTGGTTCTGATTCGGCTAGGAAAATTGTTTTTGGTGTGGGCTGTGGTTGATTGTGGGTTAGTTGTGGAAATAGGCGATCGACTATTTGACCAATTTGGCGACTTTCACCACCAATCAGCCAATTCTCAGGCAATCTGGATGCGATATCCAGAATATTTGCTGTTACATTTGTTCCGATAGATGCTTTCACGAATTTTCTGATTTTTCAGTAGTAATGTAAAATTAAAAATCTAAGATTGAATGATATTTGTCGTCGAACCAGTCATCAGTGCCGAAGCCTAATGCTCTAGAATTGGGAAACAATTCTAGAGCTAAATTCAATGCTGCTTGTCTGCCTATCTGGGTTTCAAATACGGATGAAAAAACAGCGTCTATAGGGTGGATTTCACAAAATTTCCGCAGTTGGGATGGCGAACCGAGGATGGCTGGCTTGATGACGAAAATTCCCCTCCAGCCTCGCTCGTAGCATTCTTGGATGCGATCGAGATTGGCGACTGATTCGTCTAGGGCGATCGCAGTTTTGTAAACAGCACTCAATGATAGCATTTTATCAAATTGTGATACAGGTAATGGCTGTTCTAAAAATTCAATTATTACAGATAAGTCCGGATTTTTTAACAAATTATCGCCAGTGTTTAGCCAGGTTTCAGCTTGCGAGTAATTGAGTCCACCGTTGGCATCTAATCGCAATAATGCTGGAGCGCGATCGCCCAAATCATCCATTGCCTCGATTAGCTGCTGAAAAACCTGTAATTCTTCGTCAATGGCCGCCACACCAATTTTCCATTTAAACGTCCTAAATCCCTGTTGCCAAAGCGTTTGTAAAGCTGATAAAGCTGTTTTTCCGGCGGGCAATAAACCACTGTAACGACTATTTTCTGCCTCGTTTAGAATGGATGCAGAGCCTGAGAACGAGTTAGATAGTGCTGACTCAAAGCCAAATTGACAAGCAGGCAATTCAGCGGAAATAGTAAAAATAGTTTCTTCTGAAATATTAGTTGGTAACGAGGTACAAAAATCTAAAGCTTGGTCAAAACTTTCAGAACCAAACCAACTCAAAGGGGCAATTTCTCCCCAACCAATTTGACCTTTTTCGTCCGTAAGTTTCAGGATAATTCCCGATCGCATATCCCAGATGCCGTGGCTGGTGTGCAAGGGACGCTTAAATTTTCGATGATAAGTCCGAAATTGGAATTGATATAGCATTTACTGAATAGGGAATAATTAGCACTGAGATTGTGCGCTTCACTCAGAATTACACAGAGGTTTAGCGTAAGTTTTGTTAATCATAAAATTGTCTCACAGCGGCGACAAATTCATCGATATTTTCAAAATGGATGTTGTGACCAGCTTTGGATACAATTTTGTTATGGGCTGCGGGACATAAACTGGCAATTTCTGCATTAATATTTTGAAATTTATCATCGTATTCTCCCGCTAGCAACAGGAGAGGAATTTGATTTTGTGCTAGTTTTTCCCAGAGAGAGGGCTGGTTGCCGGTTCCCATATTGCGGAGGGATTTGGCTAATTCTATGGGGTTATTTGCTAAACGGGTTTCGATGAGTCGCTCGAAATTAGGAGATTTTTTTAAGGATTGGAACAAAGGGCGATCGTACCAGTAGTATAAAAATTCTTTAAGGTTGCTATTTTCCAGTTTTTGTGATATATGCAAATCCGATTCTAGGCGGTGCGATCGCTCTTTTTGGGTCTTCAATCCCGGCGAAGCTGACTCCAGCACTACTTTCTGGAATCTGTCAGGAAAATGTAAGGTCATATAAAGCGCCAATCGCCCGCCCATTGAATAGCCTAATAACAAACATTTGTGTATTTGTAAATCATCTAATAGGTGTATTAATGCTAGCGCTGTATTTGACATATTATAGCAAGTTTCTTCGCCCATGATGCTGGTTTTTCCGTGACCGGGAAGGTCAACTGCTAGACAGTAATAACTTCGAGAAAGTAAGGCAATGATGGGAGTAAAATCTTGTGATTTACCAGTAAATCCGTGGAGTAATAAAATTATTGGCTGTGTGGGTTTTCCAGTTAAGGAATAGTGAATATTATATTTTTTAAGGTGTTTCATTTGTGATTAATAGAAGTAATTCTGTTGGTAGTCAGGACTTTAGTCATGATTGACTAAAATTTGGCAAAAATGACTAAAACCTTGACTACGAACCAGATTTCTATTTTACTTCAATTGGCGATCGCCCGATTTACAAAACAAACCCCAACGCCAGCAGTAAACCGCTGACAAAATGCAGGGTGACAGCAATAAACTTGCAGTTGCTGACTTGTGCTGGCCGATCGTGATTGTCTGTGACATGGCGGCAAAGGTCGATCGCAAAAAACAAACTCCCAAAAATCAACAGCGTCCAAATTGGGAAAATTTGCAACAGCACAAACAGCACAGTCAAAGCATAAATGCTCCCGCAAAACCACTGCAACACCTGGGCACCTTTTTTTGTACCGAGTCGAACAATAGGGGAGTTTTTTCCGGCAGCCAAATCATCCGCCACTTGATGAAAATGAGAACAAAATAAGATAATACTCGTAGTAATTCCTACGATTACTGACGCGCCAAAATTAGTGGCTGACCAACTTTGAGTTTGACTGTAATAAGCAGCAGCTAAAGCTAGGGGACCGAAGGTGAAAAAGCAGATAAACTCGCCTAAACCCTGATAGCCCAAACGAAAAGGAGGCCCTTGATAAGTGTAGCCAAGGGCGCAACACAAAATTACGAGTAAAATCACTGTTGGATCTTGTTGCCACCAAGAAATAGCACAGATTCCCGACACTCCCAAAGCTAAAAACAGATTAGCTAACCAGAAAATTAAAGCTTTATTTCCGGTTAAGTTAACGAGGGAATGTGCTTTGTTTTTATCGATACCAGTTTCTGAGTCAAATACATCATTGGTGAGATTTAGCCATGCTATAATTAAGATGGCTGACATTAAAAAAGTCGAAAATATTGACCAATTAATCGTTTTAGTTTCCGCAAAAGCAATTGCAGTTCCTACCGAAATAGGAATCACGGCAACACTGTACATGGGTGGCTTGATTGCCGCTAGCCACAGTTTACTATTTGGACGTTCAATTAACTTTGTTGTCATTATACAAACTTGATTCAATTGATAGCAGCTTAGTAATTTTACAATTTTATTGGTTAAGTAGGTGTAATCTGTATCAGGTTGAGTGCGTGCAGGCATTCATTCAAAGGCTGTGGGGGTAGTCAAACTGTGGAAGTATCCCGTCTGTAAACCTCTGTGGGGCGATCGACTTTTGCCGACAGTTAGGCGATCGATCTATAAAGTTTTGTGTCTAAATGTTTCGATAGATCGCCCCAGAGTCTGTTTTTTTGCCCTAGGGAGTCGAAACAGGGAGGGAAACTAGAAACGTCATGTTTGGCGATCGCCCTCCCGTGCTTAGATCGAATTAGGGGTTATGGCGGGACAAACCCGCACTCTTGCTGACAAATCTGTTATTCTCGATTTCATGACAGTAATACCGCACCGCGCTAATCTTTTGCAAGACCGCAATCAACTGCATCAGTTGCTGTTAGATTGTCAGCAGTCTTTAACTGACAAATATCAAACCAAAATAGTTAGTATTTCTCAGGAGATTTACCCTCTCGATCCGCTAGCTGTACTGCAAGAGATTTCCGAACCTTGTCAGCGGCACTTTTACTTTGAAAAAAGAGACGCCATTCCCGACAAAAGTTTTGCGATTGCCGCCCTTGATTCGGCAATCCATCTCACAGTATCAGGAAGCGATCGATTTGCTGCGGCGCAAAACTTTATTCGTTCAACACTTGCCAGTACAATTACGATTGGTACGGAACGCTTGCCCTTAAGCGGGCCTCACTTTTTTTGCAGTTTTGGTTTTTTTGATGAGAACATTGCCTCTAATTCTTACTTTCCACCCGCTACCATATTTTTACCAAAATGGCAAATATCGATCCAAAATGATAGCTGTATTATCATCGCAAATGCCATGGTAGAAAAAGAGATAAATGTTAAAAAATTAGCTGAGAATATTTGGCAAACTTTTGATAAAATTGCATCTCGCCCCTACCGTAAATTAACTAATTATATTCATAATTCCATAGCTTTCAAACAAATACCAGTGAATGATGCCAATCAATTTAAAACATCTGTTAAATCTGCGTTAGAATTGATCGAGTCTAAATATTTTAGTAAAATTGTTTTATCCCAAGCCATCAATGTGATTTCGGAAACCAGTTTTAGTGCGATCGATTCCTTAAATAACTTACGCCTCAGTTATCCAGGTTGCTATGTATTTTTAACCAGTAACGGTCAAGGTCAAAATTTTATTGGAGCTAGTCCAGAACGCTTAATTAGCATTCACAATAATCAGTTATCAACAGATGCTTTAGCTGGTTCAGCGCCCAGGGGGAAAACAGAGGCAGAAGATGGGAATTTAGCCAAAGGTTTATTGCATAGTGAAAAAGATATTAGAGAACATCGAGTTGTGATTGATTTTATAGTCGATCGCCTGTCGCAACTTGGCATAACTCCCAATTGTTCCCCAGTACCAAGACTGCTACAGCTATCAAACATTCAGCATTTGTGGACACCCATCACCGCTCAAATTCCGCCTGATATTCATTTATTAAAAATTTTAGCCCAACTGCATCCAACCCCAGCGGTAGCCGGCGTACCGAGAGATATAGCCCTAGAGCAAATTCGTCGCTGCGAAACCTGCGATCGCTCTTTGTACGCAGCACCCATAGGCTGGATCGATGCCCGTGGTAATGGGGAATTCGCAGTCGGCATTCGATCGGCATTAATCGATGGCGATCGGGCTATACTCTATGCTGGTGCCGGTATTGTCGCCGGTTCGGAACCGGAAAAGGAACTAGCAGAAATTCAGCTCAAATTACAACCACTTTTAAATGCTTTGGTTTAGTTAATTGTTTCTTTGGTGAGAGTACATAAAAATGTATTCTGATAATTATTTGGGTATAATATCAAATCCTGGTTAAAAACCCCGTTTATTTCTTAGTCCACGGAGGTGGACTTCGTTTTTGTAGTAGCGGTTTCAACCGCCGAATCATAGAGGGGGTAACAAGGCTGTATTTGGTTATAATATCCTAGCACAATACAGAGTCGCTCTACTCAAATTTAGCAATGTCAATAGATTTTCGCAATACAAACACTCTCTGGTCTTCAATATTAGCAGAAACTTTACAGCGCCTGGGATTGACTACCGTTGTTATTTGTCCCGGTTCGCGATCGGCCCCATTAACAATCGCCTTTGCCCAAAATCACAATATAGAAAGTATTCCCGTACTCGACGAACGTTCAGCCAGCTTTTTTGCATTAGGAATTGCCAAAAAATCCGGTTTACCCGTCGCACTCATTTGCACATCTGGAACCGCCGCCGCCAACTTTTATCCTGCTATCATAGAAGCTAGAGAAAGTCGAATTCCACTGCTAATATTCACTGCCGATCGACCTCCAGAACTGCGGGATTGCCATGCTGGACAGGCGATCGACCAAGTGAAAATCTACGGCAACTATCCCAACTGGCAAGCGGAATTAGCCATGCCTGCCACGTCCCTAGGAATGTTAGGCTATTTGCGACAGACGATCGCCTATGCTTGCGAGCGGACACAATTTCCAACTCCAGGCCCCGTTCACCTCAACATCCCCTTTCGTGACCCCCTTGTACCCGTTTCAGATATTGCTGTAGAAGCTTTAGAAACACAATTTGATATCGAGGATTTCTTTGCAGGATTAGAACCGATTGTTATAGGAGAAACTTCTACCCCCCCCAGCCCCCCCTTGCTAAGGGGGGGAGTAGGAAGAGGAAGTGGCATAGAACCCAGCCACCCCTTGTTAAAAGGGGGAGTAGGAAGAGGAAGTGGCATAGAACCCAGCCACCCCTTGTTAACCCAGCCACCCCTTGTTAAAAGGGGGAGTAGGAAGTGCCATAGAACAATGGCAAAAGTGCAGCAGAGGGATAATTATTGCGGGCGTTGCACAGCCTCAATTTCCCGAACAGTATTGTAGGGCGATCGCTCAAATTTCCCAATCCTTAAACTGGCCTGTTTTAGCAGAAGGACTATCCCCACTCAGAAACTATGCTCAACTCAACCCCCATCTCATTTCCACCTATGATTTAATCCTGCGAAACGGCGAAATAGCAGATAAATTAACCCCAGAAATAGCCATTCAAATCGGAGACTTACCCACAAGTAAAGAACTGCGAAACTGGTTAGATAAAACGCAACCCAAACGATATATAATCCATCCCAGCCACCACAACTTCGATCCCCTACACGGCAGAACCATCCACCTGCGAATTTCCCCAGAAAATCTCGCAACAGTTGTCTCCCCTCAAGTCCCCCCCCTTACCAATACCCAATCAACTCAAGTCCCCCCCCTTACCAATACCCAATCAACTCAAGTCCCCCCCCTTGGCAAGGGGGGGTTAGGGGGGGTTCTCACCTCTGAATCAAACGAATACCTCCAACTTTGGAACAATACCGAAACCAAAGTCAGACAAGCAATAGACCAAAAAATATCAGCAATTCAAAACATAATTGAACCCAAAGTTTCCTGGCTGCTTTCCCAAATATTACCAGCAGGCACACCGATATTTATTGCCAACAGTATGCCAGTCAGAGATGTAGAGTTTTTCTGGCAACCAAATAACTTAAAAATCCAACCTTTTTTCAATCGCGGTGCTAATGGCATAGACGGCACACTATCAACAGCTTTGGGAATCGCTCACCGCAATCAAAGCTGTATAATGTTAACAGGAGACTTAGCACTTTTGCACGATACCAACGGTTTTTTAATTAAAAATAAATTGGTCGGTCATTTGACAATTATTTTAATTAATAACAACGGCGGTGGGATTTTTGAAATGTTGCCCGTTGCTAAATTCGATCCACCCTTTGAAGAATTTTTTGCCACCCCTCAAGATATCAACTTTGCTAAGTTGTGTGCAACCTATGGCGTGGAACACGAGATAATTGACGATTGGGAAGTGTTCCAAGCAAAATTAAGTTTTTTGCCAAATAGGGGGATTCGGGTCTTAGAATTGGCAACCAATAGACGCACAGATGCTAAATGGCGGCTGGATAATCTCAGTAAATTTGCCCCAGGTTCGTAGTCAAGAATTCATTCCTTTGTTGGGTAATTTAAGGACTAAAGTCCTGACTATGAACCTGATAGGGACTGTATTTAAACTGCTGGTTGAACTAGCAGCGGCTCTAAGTTTCCTTCGGCATCAAGTTTGTGAATTTCATCGCAGCCGCCGACGTGTTGGTTATTAATGAAAATTTGGGGCACGCTGCGGCGTCCGTTGGCGCGTTGAGCCATGGCATTTCTAGCTGCTTCGTCGCCGTCAATCTTGTATTCGGTGTAATTTACGCCTTTCCACCACAGCAAGGATTTGGCGCGGATACAATAGGGACAGGTTTGCCATGTGTAGATTTCCACGTTGGCTTTCATGCGATCGGGTTTGCGCCCTAATATGGGATTAAGAAAGTCAAGCATTTTGAGTACGGGAGTAAGGGTTGAACTGTTTGAGGAATTAACCATTATTTTACTAAACCCGGTCATTCCCAAGTCCTACCCAAAGGTGAGGGTTGGGTGGAATTGCCCGCCACTATGGGTGAGGCTGTGACTCAAGTCACAAATAAACTCTTTTTGGATCACTTGGCTGCACCCAAAATAATCACCTTCCTATCCTCATCAATGTCACCGCTGTTTTCGGGAAATAGGGAGATGATGTATATATCGAATTCAACCGTACTGCCATGAATCCCGTACAACTCCTCCCCGGCGCTATCTCTGAAATCCTCGCTTCTGTAAGCGACACAGGTGTTTTGACTCTAGCCGATCGCTACGGTTTGATGGCTGCCAGCTTTGACGAGTCTCTGAATGAGGATGAGAGAGGCTGTGTCAACCGCTTGCTACGGGCTGTCAGAAAAGGCAAAGTCAAAATCGTCAACGAATTTTCAGCAGCATTCTGATCGGGATTGACAGTTTTGTTCGGAATGCAAAGTAACTCAACGTTAGATCCCAATGACGGTGAAAATAGGCGGTAACTCCAGCAGCGGTAATTTGAATTCGATTGAAAGTTTTCTCCTGTGACTGAACAACGGTTTTTTTCTCTAAGCAGCCTGTAAAGGTTGCTTTTTTTGTGACCGAGTTTAACGGTGTGGCCCAAAGATTACAAATTTTCCTGTATAATTCTATAACATTCATCTATAGTTGCTCTTTTTTCCATGGCTGTAACTAGAGATTCGTAGGCTAATTTATGGCTTTCGATGATATTTTTGGCTTGGAGAGAACCCCAGTTTTGCTTGAGTTGAATTTCGGAACTTGGACGCCGGAGTTGTGTGAAAATTGCATTGATTTTAGTGCGGTCTTCTGCTCCGCCTTCGGCATTGCCATAGACAAAATTTTCAGCCACTATTCCCGCCATCCAAACGGTGCAGTATCGGTCTAGAAGTTGGGCGGAAAGTGTGCCATTTTGCAGTTGCAAGGCTAATTGTTCGTCTTCAAATCGAACGCCGCCTTGGGCGGATTGACCTTGTTTAAATGCTTCCCAAGCGTTGAGGGCGTAGCCGGTGACGGGAATTCCTAATAGGTGGGCGACTAGGAAGTGTCCGGCTTCGTGATGGAGGATGCGATCGCGCCTTTGTTTGGAAGTGCCCGCGAGCAAGTCTAATAAAATTGTCCCACCTTGACCTTGCCACTGGAAAGTGTCTAAGGTGGCAAGGCCCAAAAGACAAAAAGTGGCGATCGCCGGTACGGCCTCTGGCAAATTGAATAGGGGTCCTAATAAGATTGAAACAGTGATGGCAAATATAGAAATAGCGATAATATTTAAAGAAGTTTCTTTCATAAAATGGTTAGGGATTATTAGTTATGGGTTATTAGTTATTAGTTATTGCTGCTTTGTGATTATAGCAAAAACCAGCAACTGAGTAGTGACTCATCTTGAGTTTGGTAGGTCGATCGCACTTTTGACCAAAATCGACACCAGCCGGATGGCGCACTCGACGGGACTTTAGCTTAAAATGCTATCTTCGAGTGTGATGGAAAATTGCCGATCCGATGCCACCGATATTAAAAAAGATATTAAAATAAATCAAAGTCAAATAAAAGCATAATTGGAATCCTTCATGTCTGTTTTGGCAGCGATCGCAGTTTTAGGTATCCTCATTGTCGTTCACGAACTCGGCCACTTCCTGGCGGCGAGACTGCAACACATCCACGTCAACCGCTTTTCCATCGGTTTCGGCCCCATCCTGTGGAAATACCAAGGCCCAGAAACCGAATACGCCCTCCGAGCCTTTCCCTTGGGAGGTTTCGTAGGTTTTCCCGATGACGATCCCGAAAGCACTATCCCCCCAAATGACCCGGATTTGCTCAAAAATCGGCCCGTGCTCGATCGGGCGATCGTCATTAGTGCAGGGGTAATTGCCAACTTAATTTTTGCTTACTTCCTGCTAGTAGTGCAATTTGGGACTGTCGGGCTCCCATCAATGGACTACCAACCAGGAGTTAAAGTCCCAGAAGTGGCGCTAGAAGTCAGTTCAGCAGCCACCAAAGCCGGTATTAAATCGGGAGACATCGTTCTGTCTGTGGACGGTAAGGAATTGGGGGCTTCCAGCGAAGCAATCAAATCTTTAGTCGCGGAAATCCAAAATCATCCCAACCAGCCCCTAGCTTTAGAAATTCAGCGTCAAGAACAGAAATTTGTAGTAACAGTAACTCCCGAAGTGACCCCTGACGGTAAAGGTCGCATTGGGGTGCAGCTAACTTCCAATGGTACTGTGGTGCGACAGCGAGTCGGAATAGTCGAGGCCTTAACTAAAGCCTCGGCTGAATTTGAGCGGATTGTGGTGCTGACTTTTCAAGGTTTCGGGCAATTATTGAGTAATTTCAGTCAGACTGCTGAAAAGTTGTCCGGGCCAGTAGCGATTGTCGCGGTTGGTGCAGGAATTGCGCGATCGGATGCAGCGAGTTTGTTTCAGTATGCTGTGCTAATTAGCATCAATTTGGCTGTGATTAATATCTTGCCTTTACCTGCTTTGGATGGCGGTCAGCTAGCTTTTCTGTTAATCGAAGGAATGCGCGGTAAACCTTTGCCAAACCGTATTCAGGAAAACGTGATGCAGACTGGTTTGGTGCTGTTGCTGGGTTTGGGGATTTTCTTGATTATTCGGGATACAGCTAATTTGGCTGGGATAGATTTTAGATTTTTAATGAAACAATAATTCTTAGTTGTTGGTTATTGGTTGTTGGGATCGAATAACCAATAACAAATAACCAATAACAAATAACTAATGACTAAAAAAATAAGTTTAAAAAAGCGATGGCTAGAAATTTTGAATCGCCTCAAATCCCTCTATCCAGAAGCTCCTTGCACTCTCGATTACGAAACTCCCGTACAGTTGCTGGTGGCGACTATTCTTTCTGCTCAATGCACCGATGCGCGAGTTAATCTGGTGACACCAGCTTTATTTGAGCGTTTTCCCGATGCAATTGCTTTGGGGAATGCCGATTTGGAAGAATTGGAGAATTTAGTGCGATCGACTGGTTTCTATCGGAACAAAGCTAAAAATATTAAAGGTGCTTGTTGGGCGATCGCCAATAAATTCAATAATCAAGTCCCGCAGACAATGGAATTGCTGTTAGAATTACCCGGAGTGGCGCGCAAAACGGCTAATGTAGTTCTCGCTCACGCTTTTGGAATTCATATGGGCGTGACAGTCGATACTCATGTCAAGCGATTAAGCCAGCGCTTGGGCTTGACCAAACATCCAGATCCTGCCAGGATTGAGCGAGATTTGATGCTCTTGTTACCGCAGCCAGATTGGGAAAATTGGTCAATTCGGTTGGTATATCATGGTCGGGCGGTTTGTAATGCCAGAAATCCAAATTGTGATGTGTGTCAACTTGCTGATTTGTGTCCTTCTGCTAATGTTTCATAGCGTCGAAATTATCGATCGGTCTTCTCTCTTCCTCTGCGTTCTCTGCGTTCTCTGCGGTTAAATTATTTAAATTCATCCAAAATGACCAAAACATAGTATAATACTAGATTGTGATTTATCTAAGGATATCAACAGATTATGGCTAAAAAGAGCATGGTCGAGCGCGAGAAAAAACGCCAAAGACTCGTAGACAAGTACGCTGACAAACGCGCAGACCTGAAAGACCAGTTCGACCAAGCTGCGAATCAGATGGATAAAATGGCGATTCACCGCGAACTACAAAAACTACCCCGCAGCAGTTCGCGGACTCGCTTGCGTAACCGCTGCTGGGCGACTGGTCGTCCCAGAGGTTACTATCGTGACTTCGGGCTGTCTCGGAACATGATGCGAGAAATGGCTCACGAAGGTCTTTTGCCCGGTGTAGTTAAGTCTAGCTGGTAGTAGAAAGAACGAAGGAAGAAGGAAGAAGATCGATGTGAAGAAGGAAGAAGGAAGAAAGCCCTTCGACTCTTCGACTGCGCGAACGGGTACGAAGAAGGAAGAAAAACTCACAATCAATCAATTGGTAAGATTGTGTTTTGGGTAGATTCTTGTTTCCTGATTCTGAGTTAAATTTTCCTCTTTCTTGCTTCATTGTCCGCAGCATTTATCGATGCCCAGACTTTCTAGTAATAAGTCGCTGACGGCATTGGCGATCGCAAATTCGCCGTAGAAGCTTTTAGAAAAATCATAGGCTTGCATTTCGGTGACGATCGCAATTACGAGACTGCCCACATCATTTTCGCCTTCCATGCGTTGGCGGACATAGATTTGGGCTGCTCTTTTAGCTATTTGCTGGTTGGCAGCTTCTGGGATAAACTCAGAGTCCAGCCATGCGAGCAGTGTTTGTTGGAGCCATTCACCTTCCTGTTCTGGGTTTTTGGCTGGTGGTAAGGTGATGGGTGCGATCGATTCTGACATAGTTATTCCTAATTCCTAATTGCTAATGTTGGCGGTTAACGGTCAAGTGACAAACAACAGATAAATTTATGCAATATGATATACAGTCAATTATACAAGGATATGCCCAAGGCTATTTCCTGATGGCAAATGACGGTGAAGATAGTTTGGGCTGGTATTCCAGCCGCCAGCGGGCGCTGATTCCCCTAGATGGAAGCTTTACCTATCCTAAATCCCTCCGCCGTCAAATCAATCAAAATCGGTTTTCCGTGGCTGTAAACCGCGATTTTGGAGCGGTGGTTGAGGGTTGTGCCGATCGCGAAACTACCTGGATTTCTCAAGAACTAAAACAGATATATTGGGCTTTGTATCAGACCGGTTGGGCTTACAGCTTCGAGACTTGGTATGGTGACGAATTGGCTGGGGGAATTCTCGGATTGTCTATAGGAGGCGCTTTTATTGGTGAATCGATGTTTTATCGAATTCCAGAGGGTTCTAAGGTAGCGATGGTGAAATTGGTAGAGAGATTGCGCGATCGATATTATCTACTATTCGATGCTCAAATGAACAATCCTCACCTCGAAAGATTCGGGGCTTATACTGTCAAGGAAAAGCAGTACAATGCTATATTGGAAGAAGCTTTAAAGCGCAAGTGTTCGCTGGTGTAAATCGCAAATTCCTCGTTCTTCAGCTTGGCTTGGGAACGAAGAATTTCGCAAACCGATTCATTACTTACCCATAAATACCATCATCATCTATGAACTTTTAGTTACTAGCCAGGAGCCAGTATTTAGGCAAGAAAAATCATGTTTCACATCCACCTAAAACTAACTACAAAAACTGGAAATCTGAACCATTAATCGCCAAGGCAAAAGGACTTGCCGTTTCAAATGAACCAGTTAGATCGAAGTTGTTATTATTCAACACGATTCCCAAAATCTGCCCATTACTGCGGTTACGAATCACCATATCGTTGACAATTCCGTCATTGTCATAAGCAATCAGATTATCGTCAGTAAACAGCAAACTTAATTCAGTTAAGCCATCGATGAGACCAAGGCGATCGCCCTGGTCAAAATTAAAATCAGTAATCACATCAGCTTGAGCAACACTAAATGCTTCATCATTGCTTTTGAGCACAAATATATCACTACCAGGGCCACCAGTCAAGACATCAACACCGCGATCGCCCACGAGAAAATCATTACCTTCATTGCCCTCTAAATCGTCATCTCCTTGCCCACCTCGCAGTAGATCGTTGCCACGGCTCCCAAACAAAACATCGTTACCAGCATCACCTCTAATGACATCATTGCCCTCATTTCCATCAAGTCTATCGTTATTTTTGCCACCGTAAATGATGTCATTTCCGGGACCACCTGCGATGACATCATTGCCGTTATTTCCTAATAGTCGTTCGTTGCTATCCGAGGAGCCTAAAATCGTATCGTTCCCATCTAATCCCCAGACTCCCCACGTAAAAGCAGACAAATCTCCCTCTATTACATTGATATCATCGTCCGTAGCAAATCCCAAAAAACGCGGTCCCCCCCCAGCGGACACAGGAAATCCTGTCAGATCTCCGAGTAGATTGTTAATCGTTAAAACCATGAATATCTCCTTTTCAAAATGCTGATTATCCTATTATATTTTAAAATTTGCAGAGACGCTCTCAATTTGAGTAAAATTTATTTTGGAACTTTTTGGTGTAAAACCAGTCAAGCACAACTTGCTTGCCTATCTGCCATTCCCCAGCTCAAATATATTGACTAGGGCAGCTAATATTTAGCACGTATCAAGTGTTTAGCACTTATAATAAGCTTAACAGGCAATGTGCTAACAACGTTAATGTAACCCTGTAACGTCGAGAGGGAAAGGTTGTTTGTCAAGAAAAGTCAAAGTTTATGGGCCCGATCGCCCTGGGAAAATAGCCAGTTTTCGATCCCCAGACAAAAGCTTTATAAACAGGCTGTAATTTCTTCACAAATCCTTAAATTCCGGCTCGCCAACATTATTATTGGCAAAATTCACTGTTTTCAGGTGTTTTACTCATGTCTACTCCTAAATCCTCATCTCGTCAAAGCAGCAATAACTCCGCCAAGTCACTCATGCCCGCAAATATAGACTCCACCGATCAAGATAATCACAGTTTGCAAAGCGAAGTTAATATGGAACAGCTACTGCAAGCTTTGGCTGCTGGAGTACCGAATGAATCTGCCGAAATTGAACGGTTGAAAACATGGAAACAAGACTTGCAGTGGGTGTTTCAATTTCTCGGCAACCGTCGCGTTTTAATAGCAGTAATCGAGCCGAGGACTTTTGCCCTGCGGTACGCTAACGCAGCTTTCTGCCGTTTGGCTGGCTGGGAAGGAACACCCCTGGGAAATGGGCCACTAGGCGGTTTGTTTGCAGGAATGGGTATTACTTTGCTCGAACTATTCGAGGAGTGGGACACCAAAACAGCGGAAAAATTATACCGCCGCCATCTTTTGCACTGGGTATTTAAACAATCTTATCAAATTGACCTCGCAGCTTTGCGAGTCCTCGACGAACCAGTGATGGCTACTGTAAAAAATCGGGTACACCCTGAACCAAGATTTGTCGAATTTTGGCTGGGTTCGGAACAGTTGCAAATTGCAAGAATTGACCCAAAGATAGATGAATTTGCGGATTTACATTTGAATTTAATGCCAGTAAACGAACGAGAAGCTTGGTTGATGCAGTCGAATCAATTGGCGATTTTAGGCGATCGCTTGCAGTTGGATAATTACCAAGTAGAAGGTTTACTGGTACTCGAAGGTTTTGATGTCACCATACAGGAACAAATTAGGCGGCTGACGCAGTTATTAATCGATCGCGATTCCATGCTGCGCCCAGACAAATTTGAAAGAATAGATGGTTGTTTACGATCGCTATTTAATGCAGACGGGACTGTGCTGCTGCGCCCTGACGGCGAACAGGTACAGATATTAGTGGCTAAAGGCGGCCAACATTTGCAGCCCGTAGTTTATTCAATGGACTCCCTAGAAGCTTCTCATTTTTTGAAAGCAACCGCGGCAAATCAAGTTTGGAATGTCCCCGATTTGCGCCGAGAATGCGACACCGAATGCGATCGCGCTTTGCGAAAAATGGGCGTGCGATCGATGCTACTGGTACCCCTAGTGGTAAAAACAGTCACCCGCGAGGGCTGCGTGCAGCGGATTTTGGGCCTAGTAGGAATGTTGTGCGATCGGCCCAACCACTTCAACCGCATTGACTCCCAGCACGCCCAAGAACTCATTCCCGCCTTCATAGCAGCCCTGCGGCAAGCCATGCAGCAGCGATTTAGCCACATCCACAACATCCACCCCGCCGTCGAATGGCGCTTCATCCAAGAAGCCGAAAGACGAAGTTGGGGACTACCACAAGAAACAATAGTATTTTCTGAAGTTTATCCACTGTTTGGAATTTCCGATATTCGTGGTTCTAGCGACGAGCGAAATCGAGCCATTCAAACTGATTTACTAGAACAATTTCGCTTAGCCTTAGACATAGTTGATGTCCTTTGTGTTTCACAAACCACTCACCTAGGCCAGCAACTACGGCTAGATTTACTAGACTATATTGAGCATTTAAAAGAAAAAATAACAGTTGACATGGAGGTGCGAGCAGCGGAGTATTTGAACGAACATTTAGAAGTATATTTTGACTATTTTTTGCAGTGCGGGCAGAAAGTACAGGACGCAGTAGAAGCTTACCGAGTAGCTTGTCAAAACGAACACAACTGCGTTTATAGAGAGCGCACCCGCTACGACGAAATGCTGCATTTAATTAGTAGCAAACTCCAAGAAACTTGGGCTCGCTGGCAAGAACGAATGCAGAAAATACTCCCCCACTACTGCGACATAGAATGCACCGACGGCATGGATCACATGATGTATGTCGGCAAATCTATAGATAGCAGATTCAGTCAGTTTCATCTCCACAGTTTGCGGTACGAACAACTGCGAGCAATTTGCGACTGCGGGCGCACCGTATTTCGCCTGGAAGCAGATTCGCAAATAAATATGGAACTCGCACATTTAGTCTTAGTACAAAATACCATGATCGACATTTTTCACAACGAAAATACAGAAAAAATGTTTGATGTCAAAGGCACCCGCGACATCCGCTACGAACTTGTCAAAAAGCGCATCGAAAAAGCCGTTGACAAAGACGCCCAAGAGCGAATTACCCAGTCAGGAATGTTGACTATAGTTTATTCAACCGAAGACGAGTGGGAAGAGTACGAACAATATTTGCGCTACTTGTCTCGCGAAGGTTGGGTAGAGGCAAAAATTCAAACAGGGATGGTGGAATCCCTGCAAGGAGTCAGCGGTTTAAAATTTGCCCGCGTCCGTATTTTGCCCGCACCCGAATCAATTGTTCATGTCAGTCAAGTTACAGTTGTACAAGATTGAAACTCCGCAATTTGGCTCTCTCGTAGTTAGGGTGATAAGTAATGGTTATAACTTAGCAAAATCAAGGGTTTGAGCTTTCACGATTGAGAAACTTAGTATCGATTTTAAGAGCATTCTCTTTCGTCCCCCTTTTTAAGGGGGATGCGAGGGGGATCGAGACTAGGCTAAAAACGACCTAACACATATTTAAAAATTTGTCAATGTCTAATTATCTCTGAAAAAGTCCGCTGTTCACAGTCTAGATTCGGCAGTATGCAGTTACATTGTTAGCTAAATGTCATAAGTGTATTTGATAGGAGTTTTGCCAGTGAACGCTGCCGAACAAGCTAAAAATATTGAACTTACCAGCAAAATTGCTGCGGTTGTTAATTTATTCAAATCGGAATTCCCGGATGTGAAAGTCGATTTGAAACCTTGGATGAATGACGCAGATACTAGAGAACTTGTCGATCCTGATTCCATCGACATTGGCTTTCATTTTCCAGGTAGAAGCCGCTTGTTACAAAGTCGCAGCATCCTGATTCAAATCCGATTTTATCAAGATCCGGTGGAAGGGTCTCGGCGGGCGATCGGAGTTGAAGCAGCCGGCTACGATCATACTGGCCAGCAGTGGCGTTTTTCTACTGTGGAAAATTGGAGTTTTCTTGGCCAAACCGAACCTGCTGCGGAGTCGGCGCAAAAACTAAAACATTTTTGCCAGGAGATATTTAATCTCTTTAATCCATCTTTTTGAGGACTAAATTCCTGACTACAAACCTGGTTTTTGAGGACTAAAGTCCTGACTACGAACAGGTTAGTAGCAAGGATTTTAGTCCTTGCTATTATCGCAATTGTCGATCGCCCGACAGCCAATAGCATAAACTGAGTTGTAAGTGGTAGAACGCTTGCCAAATAAAGTATAACGATTGTCCCGCACTTGTTCGTAAACGCGATCGCCCATCCACTTCATCCCCGGAATGGCACGGTAAGCAGCCACAAATACCTCACCTGCGGGTAATATTCGCCCGATTTCCTCCGCCGCATCGCTACCTTGCCAACGCCGTTGCGGTGTGTCACTATCTATCAAAATCATCCCCATTTCGCAGTCACCAGAAGTTATCCCAAACTGCTCTAATTTCTGTAAATCTTGCATAGGAATATACTCAAATCTCTGACCTCGATCTAAGTTTTCCAGTAGCTGCACTAAGGTGACGCAGAGATTGCAATTGCCGTCGTAAATTACATGATATTTCATAGGAATTGGGAATGGGTAATTGGAAATTGGGAAGAGAGCAGCCCGATTCTGCATAGGCGAAGCATGACCGCAGACAATTTATTAGCGATCACCAAAGATTTACAGCGGTCATGCTATAGCCCCTACGAATATATTTGCACTCATTGAGATGCACCCATTAGGAATTGGTTAACTGACTAATGAGTGCTAACTATAGGAATCTCGATCGCAAATTCGGTTCCTTGACCGGGCGCTGAATAGCAATGCAACTGTCCGCCGTGCTTTTCCACCACAATTTGATAACTAATCGACAGCCCCAAACCAGTCCCTTTTCCCGGTGCTTTTGTCGTGAAAAAAGGATCGAACAGCCTTTGGTGAACTTCTGCTGGAATTCCTGGTCCGTTGTCAGCAATCCGAATTACAATATGAGTGGGATTGCGGCTGGAAGCATCATAAACAACATTGTTTCTCTCCATCAACACGTCCGGTTCATACTTTACTTCCGTACAAATCCGCAACGTTGGTGAAGGACAAGAAGGAATAAATGAATTCACATCCTCAGCCCACTGGCCAGTTTCCATAGCTTCTTCCAAAGCATCAATGGCATTGCCAATAATATTCATAAATACCTGATTCAATTGCCCCGCATAACACTGTACGCAAGGCAAATCCCCGTATTCTTTGACTAAGGAAATTTTAGGATGTCCCGGCGTTTCTTTCAGCCTGTGCTGCAAAATCAACAAACTGCTATCAATGCCTTCATGAATATCTACGTGCTTTTGTCCGGCTTCATCCAAGCGTGAAAAATTTTTCAGCGATAGCACAATTTGGCGAATTCGCTCAGAGCCCATTTTCATGGAATTTAAGAGCTTTGGCAAATCTTGAAGCATAAAATTTAAATCGATATCATCTATCTCTTCTCGAATTGCTTCGGTGGGTTCCGGGTATTCTTTCTGATAAAGTAGCAGCATTTTCAACAAGTCTTGAAAGTAATCGTCAGCGTGCATGACATTGCCGTAAATAAAGCTGACTGGATTATTAATTTCGTGAGCTACTCCGGCTACCAATTGCCCCAAGCTGACCATTTTTTCATTTTGCACCATCAGGCTTTGAGTTTGCTGCACATCCCGCAGAGCCTTGGCCAGTTCTTGATTTTTAGTCCTCAATTCACTTTCAGAAAGTCGCACAGATTCTTCGGCTTTTTTTCTAGCAGTAATATTTTTGCGAATTGCTACATATTGATGGGGTTCTCCTTTGGCGTTTAAGCAAGGTACAATGGTAGTATCTAACCAAAAATATGTGCCATCTTTAGCTCGATTTTTCATCTCTCCCCGCCAAACATTGCCCTGGCGAATGGTTGACCAAAGCTGCTTGAAAAAATCGGCAGAGTGATAGCTAGAATTGACCAGCCGGTGAGTTTTGCCAATCAGTTCTTCTCGATGGTATTTAAAGAGTTCGCAAAATTGGTCGTTGACATAAGTAATAGCGCCGAACTCGTCGGTATTAGAGACGATCGCAGATTGATCCAAGGCAAATTTTTCAAATTCTAACTCTTGGAGGGTTTGACGTAATTCCGCTTCGGCTTGTTTGCGATCGCTAATATCAGTAATCATCCGCAAAACCCCAGAAAATTCGCCATTGACATCAAACATCGGTGTCGCAGAGACGATCGCCCACAAGTGAGAGCCATCTCTGCGAGTAAACTGAAAATCGTGGCGTTCCCGGATACCTTGGCGTCGTCGCTGCACGTAAATATTGGCAATTTCCTTAGTATTGTCGTCAATAAATTCAAAGAGCGATCGCCCCTGCATTTCCTCCACTGTATACCCTAGCATTTCGGCCATCCGAGAATTAGCAAAAGTCGTTTTGCTTTCTGAGTCAAACATCCAAACGCCCTCGGAAGCAGTCTCCACAATGCAGCGGTAATAACTTTCCCTCTCCCTGAGTATTTCTTCTGTTTGTCTGCGATCGGTAATATCCAAAATTACCCCGTCGAAACAAACCACTCCCAACTGCGAATTAGGGAGTTGGGAAGGGTAGGAAACTAAGGAATCCAGAAATTTTTCGGGTGCTTTGCAATCGGCAATTTTACCATTTTCTATTTCTGTTTTCAAATCTAAGTGCCTTGGTATTTCCTGGGAATTAGACACAAAATTAGCATCTTTTACTTGGCAAGAAACAGGTTTGCCTTTTTCATAAACCCAGCTAATACCGCCGTCATTTCTGACAATCCGGTATTCCAGAATGTAGGAAGTTTTAGATGCCACACTTTCCAGCAGCAAAGCTTTCACATTCTTGCGGTCTTGAGGATGAATAATGCTAGCAAAATCACGGACGCGATCGTTAACAAAATCCGATGCGGGATAGCCTGATATGTCTTGAATCCCATCGCTCAAAAAAGTCATCCTCCGTTTACCAGCCGTGGGGTCGCTCAAGTCCCAGATACAATGGTAGACAGCCCCCGGAATATTAGCTACTAAAGTTTTATATGTTTCTTCGGTGTTTAACAAAAATGAATCTGCTTCACGAGGGGTTGCGCCATCCGTAACTTTAGATGAATTTGAGTAAATTTGCATAGTTTTTTTGACACTGGTGAGTGCGGGTTGAAGTATTAAAGTAGATGGCCCACAAAAAGTGAATTTGATTAAAACAAGAATTCCTTATTAATTAATATAGTATAAACAGAGGTTTTGGCACGGGATCGATCGTCTGAGACTGGTAGCAGCGGGAAGACAGGGGTGGGGATCGAGGCAAAAACAGCGATCGACCTAACTTTAGCCTCAGTCTTCCTGATTTTTTGCATCAGTGAAAATTCGTAACTTGTATTGCGTTTAATTACCTCTATCGGCAGGCGGAGGCAGCAATAATCAAAATTATCTCCTCTCTTCCACTCCCCCTCTCTCCCACTCCCCCACTCCCATCTCGTTACAATAAATAAGTTGCCCAGAATCGATCGCCCCTCAAAACACCATGACTCAACAACAACCCCGGATTTGCATTCTTGGCGGAGGCTTCGGCGGACTCTACACGGCCCTGCGTTTAAGTCAGTTACCCTTCCCCAAAGCCGAAAAACCCGAAATAGTCCTAGTCGATCGCCGCGATCGATTCCTGTTCGTGCCCCTGCTGTACGAACTCCTGACAGACGAACTACAAACTTGGGAAATTGCCCCACCCTTTACCGAACTATTAGAAAACACAGGCGTGCGCTTTTGTCAAGGCACTGTCTGTGGCATCGACATAGAAACAAAACGAGTCCTATTACACGACGGTCCAGAATTTGCGTGCGATCGCCTCGTGTTAGCTTTAGGAGGCGAAACCCCTCTAGATATGGTCAATGGTGCCGTTGAATATGCTTATTCATTTCGCACACTCAAAGACGCTTACCGACTAGAAGAAAGACTGCGATTTTTAGAAGCCAAAAATACCGACAAAATTCGGGTGGCGATCGTCGGTGCCGGTTATTCTGGAGTAGAATTGGCTTGCAAACTAGCCGATCGACTCGGAGAAAAAGGTCGCGTGCGGTTAGTCGAACAAAGCGACATGATGTTGCGGACATCGCCGGAGTTCAACCGAGACGCAGCAACAAAAGCCTTAGAAAAACGACAAGTTTGGACCGACTTAGAAACCAGCGTAGACTCGATCGGATCAGACACAATTTCCTTAATGTACAAAGGACAATTAGATATTCTGCCGGTAGACATAGTATTGTGGACAGTAGGAACTCAAGTTAGTCAAGCAGTGCGATCGCTTCCTCTCAAACAAAACCAACGCGGTCAACTAATCACTACCCCCACATTACAAATAGTCGATCGTCCAGACATATTTGCCCTAGGAGATATAGCCGAATGTCACGACGCCAGCGGCCAAAAACTTCCCACTACAGCCCAAGTAGCCTTCCAGCAAGCTGACTACACAGCCTGGAACATCTGGGCTTCCCTCACCGGTCGGCCTTTACTTCCTTTCCGGTATCAGCCGCTAGGAGAAATGATGACATTAGGAATAGACAACGCCACCATGGCAGGTTTAGGAATTAAACTAGACGGACAACTAGCCCACATTGCTCGCCGCTTAGCCTATCTCTATCGGATGCCAACCTTTGACCATCAAGTAAAAGTTGGTTTCAATTGGATTAGCAGACCGATTCAAGATTTGTTAAAAAGTTAATGGTTAATTGTTAATTATTAATTTTTGACAATTAACTGTATTCATTAGTCCGCGTAGGCGGACTTTGTTTGTATAGTAGCGGTTTCAACCGCCGAAGTATCTAACAACCAACAAACCACAAATAACCAACAACAAATAACAAATAACAAATGACCAAAGTAATTTTTTTAGATGCCGCCGGCACACTATTTGACGTGGGCGGTAGCGTCGGCGAAGTTTACGGAAAATTTGCCAGCAGTTGGGGAATAACTGTTTCTAACGAAGAGTTAAATACAGCATTTTACCAAAGTTTTGCCAACTCAACTCCGATGGCATTTCCCGGAAGAGAATCAGCCAAAATTCCCCAACTAGAATTTGAATGGTGGCAAGCAGTTTGCGCCAACGCTTTTCAAATAGCAGGCGTTTTCAATCAATTTTCAGACTTTCCAAAGTTCTTTGCCGAACTCTACGCTCATTTTGCCACCGCCGAACCTTGGTTTGTCTATCCCGATGTGTTACCCGCATTAAATAGGTGGCAGCAACAAGGCATTGAATTAGCCGTAGTCTCGAATTTCGATTCGCGACTTTATGCGGTATTAAAAGCACTAAACTTAGCAGAATATTTCACATCAGTGACCATTTCCACCGAAGTTGGTGCGGCCAAACCAGACTCAAAAATTTTCACTACCGCTTTGCAAAAACACAACAGCATTGCTGCAAATGTTGTGCATATAGGCGATAGTTTCAAAGCAGATTATTGCGGGGCTATAAATGCTGGATTAAAAGCAATTTGGTTGAATCGAAAACCGGAAAAAATTGAGATAGGGAAATTGGATTTAACCAATTCCCAAAACATACAGGAATTTCCCAGTCTGGATTTCATGTCAAAGCTCTGATTTCTAGGGATTGACAGTTATCTGTAGCCGCTTAGCGCATCCGCCACCGATCGCGCTAGAGTAAATTTGACTGAATTTGGGGCTGGAGACTAGGAAAAAAGTCACAACCGCAAAGTGCTTTCTGATATCAAATCCGGTAGCATCCGAATTATTCATCTCTCTACTCTCTCTTCTCTTCCTTCGCGTCCTTAGCGCCTTCGCGGTTAAATCATTCCGATACAATCGGAAACGATATTACACCGTCTACTAAATTCTGATTTGGCATAGATTTAGCTTGATTAAAAAAGATGAGAAAGTAACCTATAAATCAAACGAAATATCGCTGTTGCAGCGATCGCACCCAAAGCCCCCAACCACCCCACAAACAACACGCCCATGATAGTAGCACCAGGATAAATCACAGTTGCCGCCGATCGCAAAGCCGGGAAAAACACCAACAAAGCCAGAGTACCAGCGCCAATAGTCAACATCTCAGTTACTTCCAGCGTTCGGCGATACTGGCCATAAATCAAACCCCCCAGAATCAACCCCAACAATCCCATACTCAGCCCAGGAGAGGGCAGCAAACTCGTCAGGGCGATCGCCAGCAACCCTCCCTCAAAACCCGTAAACGCCGCCCCCGACAACACCTCCCAGATCGAAAAAGACCCTCTCGGCGCAGGTTGCAAGCCTCCTGGAGCAGTCCCAGGAATTAGCGTAGGAGCCAAAGGCTGCGGTGCGATCCCAGGGGGCTGCGGAGTCCCTAGGGGAGGCGGTGCCACGACGACTGTAGACTGTTGAGAATGTTGTTGAGGAGGCCCCGACTTGAGAGCCGCTTCCACCTGGGCGACAGATTGAAAACGCTGGCTGGGAGCTGATAATAACATTCGATCGAGAACTTGAGCCAAACGCGAGTTAATCTGCACCCGCGAATGCCAATTCCACTCATTTCTGTAACTATCAAACAGCTCCGTCGGCTGCAAACCACTCAGCAAAGTAATACAAGTCACACCCAAAGCATACAAATCCGTAGCCGGATAAACCTCTTGGCCGTTCATCTGTTCTGGGGGAGCATAACCCAAAGAATAAATCCCAGTAGAAGCTTTAGCACTTCCAGCACTTTGAGTTACCTGTTTAACCGCCCCAAAATCTAATAGATAAAGCCGACCATTTTTCCCCCGCATAATATTAGCAGGTTTAATATCCCGGTGAATCGAACCGCGAGAGTGAACAAAATCGAGAACCTTCAAAATTCCCCGCAATACTTCCACCGTTTCCGATTCCGAAAACTTGCCTTTTACAGCCAGTTCCTGCTCCAAATTTTCACCATCAATAAATTCTTGAACCAGATAGAAAAACTGATCGGTTTTCCCCGCCTGCAAACTGGGAACAGTCAACTCAAAAAAAGCCAGCAGACTCGGAATTTGTGGGTGTTCGTTGCCCAGTTCTTCCAGAACAGCCGCTTCCCGTTCAAACAGATTCTGAGCGATTGTTAGTTGTGCCGGAGTCAGACTCACCGACGGTTGCAACAGTTTAGCAACGCACTGCCGCATCGCCGGAGTATAGCGATCGCGAGCCAGAAAAGCAGCCCCAAAACCGCCTTGACCCAAAAGCCTCACCGGCAAATAGCGGCCGCTCAGAATCAGGGGCATTCCACAGGTTTTGCAATACCTTTGCTGCACAGTTTTCAGCAGCGAACTGTCATCGAGATCGGGAAAATAGTTTTGAGGGCGCGGACATCCTGGGCGCGTGCAGTAAACTTCCATTATCAATTTTAGATTTGAGACAAAAGAATTGAAGAATCGACCCTTAGCTATTCAACCTCATGGTGAGGAGAAGCATTCTCACTACCAAATCAGACCGGGATAGACACAACAATCTAATAGACATCGACCATATTTATTGTGCAACAGACCAGAAAGCCTGTTCAAGACTTACTTTTTTAAAGAAGTCTAATCAACAGTCGCGCCTTTAAATTGTATACTTAAATCCTTGAGGAAAAAAAGTAAAATTCTATCCCCCCTCTCCCTTTGTACCCCTGTGTCCCTCCCAAATTAACAAACACTTAAGATGGCTACCCGCAACCGATCGCGCCCCAGTCCACAGATTAACTACCCGCCGAGTTGGGAGATAGAATCTCTCTAGGATCGAACTCAAAGCCGGGAGATTCTTTTATCTCCTTGACACCAGAATAAGTAGCAAAGGAAGGCAAAATTTCATTACTGAAAGCCTCGGCAGCTTTAGAACGATAGCGGTTCGGGTTGCAAATCAGCGACAAAACCCTAGTCACCACCACTTCCTCCATTTTAGATTTGTGCAAAACCCCCATTAGTAACTCCTTTTCGATCGCCGAAACCGATACAAAAGCAGCGCCCAACCCAGACTGCACCGCATTTTTAATCGCTTCGATGGAATTGAGTTCCATCTCAATTTTCAGGCGGCGAGTATCAATGCCGCTGCGAGACAACACCTGATCGATGACTTTGCGGATAGTAGACTGGGAATCCAGGGAAATAAACTGCAATTTGTAAAGGTCTTCCTTTTGGATTGTTTCTTGTTTTACCATCGGGTGAGACGGAGGGAGAATGAGAGCAAGCTCGTCCTCAGCATAAGGAACAACATCCAAGGCTTCCAGAAGTTCCGTAGGAATTTCTCCGCCCACAATCGCCAAATCGATTTGTCCGTTAGCCACACTCCAAGCAGTACGACGAGTCGAGTGAACGTGAAGTTGTACCGCCACATCTGGGTATTTTTTCCGAAACATCCCGATCATCCGAGGTAGCAAATAAGTCCCAGTAGTTTGAGACGCCCCCACAATCAAGGTGCCACCTTGAAGATTTTGCAAGTCTTCCAGAGCTCGACAAGTTTCTTGACAAAGCGATAAAATTTTCTCGCCGTAACTCAGCAGCAGGTGTCCCGCTTCGGTGAGTTGAGCCCTACGCCCCCCTCTATCGAACAGCGGCACGTCCAACTGTCTCTCTAAGTTTTGCACCTGCAAGCTAACTGCTGGCTGGGATACATAGAGGCTGTCAGCGGCGCGTTTGAAGCTGCCTTCAGAAGCGATCGCCTTGAGAATACGTAACTGGTCTAAAGTGAAAGGAAGGTCAGACATATATCTAATTGTCAGTGGTCAGTTGACGGTTGTCAGTTGTCAGTTGACGGTTGTCAGTTGACGGTTGACGGTTGACGGTTGACTGCCATCAGCAAACAGCGAACAGTCAACAGCGAACAGTCAACAGCGAACAGTCAACAGCAAACAGCAAACAGCAAACAGCGAACAGCGAACAGTCAACTGTCAACCGTCAACCGTCAACTGACCACTGAATGCTCCCATAGATACTTTGTGACACAAATTGGCCACGAATCAATAACTTTTCTTAATATTTACAATGACGATCGACTTGGCGCTCAACTCCCACTTAATTATTCTGGGACTTTTACTCGGTTTTGCGATCGCCCACAGCGGTTTAGCAGCCCTCCGGCCAAAAGGTGAAAAGCTAATCGGAGCAAGACTTTACCGCGTTTTATTTGCCCTTGTCAGTTTGCCTTTAGCAGTCATTCTGATTGTCTACTTTTTCAATCACCGCTACGACGGTATACAGCTTTGGCAGCTACAAGGCGTGCCCGCAGTCAAACCCGTAGTTTGGATACTTTCGGCAATTTCCTTCCTATTTCTGTACCCAGCAACTTTCAACCTCCTAGAAATTGCCGCAGTCCAAAAGCCCCAAGTTCACCTCTACGAAACCGGCATCATCCGCATCACCCGGCACCCGCAAATGGTAGGACAGGTGATTTGGTGCATAGCCCACACCCTCTGGATTGGCACTAGCTTTACCCTCCTGACTTCCATTGGTTTGGTACTTCACCACCTGTTTGGAGTGTGGCACGGTGACAGGCGACTTCAGGCCCGTTTTGGCGAATCCTTTGAAACCATCAAATCTCGGACATCAATTTTGCCATTTTTGGCTATCCTCCAAAAACGTCAAACCCTTGATTTGCTTGAGTTTTTGCGCCCTTCCTATGTTGGTGTAGTCATTTTTACTACCCTGCTGTGGAAAATTCATCCTTTTTTGATGCGTGCGACTGGGAACATATACTGGTAGCATGATCCCTAGGATAGAAAAAATTTATTAATTTTTGAGGGATCATGGTGTTGTCCGTTAGCGAACGCACTTTTGCACAAGAGGTTTTTCAAGTGTCTACCCCCGTTTTAGTTCATTTTTGGGCGCCCTGGTGCGGTCTGTGCCGCGCGATCGACCCTACGCTCACAACATTTGAGAGACAGTGGGCAGGAAAAGTCAAGCTCCTAGGGGTGAATGCCGATGAAAGTTTGAAATTAGCCAACACTTATCGCCTGACAAGTCTCCCGACGCTGATTTTGTTTGAAGGGGACAAAGTTCGATTTAGATTTGAACATTACCAAGGACGGGAGGAACTGCGCCGGACTCTCGACTCCTGGATGCTGGCGACCTCTGGGGTATATGCCCCAACTCAACGGCTGCAACCCCAGGAAGCAGTCAACAGGTAGCAATTCAACGGTTCAAAGGCATTCGGCTCTTGTGTAGCAAATATTCGGCTGGTATGTAGAAGGCAGAAGGAATTCCCCATTTGTCGATCGCTATGCCTCTAATTACTAATTAAGTGGACAACGATTGACAATAAGTACATACACAGCTAAACCGATCGGCATCCGATCCAAAATAAATATCGCAGTCTTGGAGACACAGGACTGCGAGATTTGTCTATCTATGTTTTGAAATAGATTTAAATAAGACCGGGCGGTTTCAACCGCCGTCTTATCTGATCTTAAGAATTGTAGAGAGTCTTTCTACCCATTCATGCAGGCTTGTGTGACAATTGTTTACAGTTTTGTCAATCTAGTAGAAACTTTAAACTACCTATCAGTCATGGAACCGCTTTATCAATACGCTTGGCTGATTCCAGTCCTGCCACTGGCAGGCGCAATGCTAGTAGGTTTAGGCTTAATCACCTTTAACCAGGCAACCAACAAACTCCGACAAGCGAATGCGATTTTAATCCTTTCGACGCTCGGAGGGTCAGCGGTAATGTCTTTTGCATTGCTATGGAGTCAACTACAGGGCCACGAACCCTACACCCGAACCATTCAGTGGGCTTCTGCTGGGGACTTCTCGCTGAATATGGGCTACGTCATCGACCCCCTGACTTCGGTCATGTTGGCGATCGTCACTACGGTCGCCTTTTTAGTGATGATTTATACCGATGGCTACATGGCACACGATGACGGGTACGTGCGTTTTTACGCCTACCTGAGCATCTTCAGCGCCTCAATGCTAGGTCTAGTAATCAGCCCAAACATCGTTCAGATTTACATTTTCTGGGAACTGGTAGGTATGTGTTCATACCTGCTTGTCGGATTTTGGTACGATCGCAAACCCGCTGCAGACGCCTGCCAAAAAGCCTTCGTCACCAACCGCGTCGGCGACTTCGGCCTCCTGCTAGGCATCCTCGGTATTTATTGGGCCACCGGCAGCTTTGAATTTGAGGTAATGGGCGATCGCCTGCACTCCTTAGTCGAATCAGGAGCCCTGAGCGCCACTTTGGCCACCATCTTCGGAGTCCTGATATTTTTGGGGCCAGCCGCCAAATCCGCTCAATTCCCCCTCCACGTCTGGCTCCCAGACGCAATGGAAGGCCCAACACCGATTTCTGCCCTGATCCACGCCGCGACAATGGTAGCCGCCGGCGTCTTCCTGATTGCTCGGATGTACCCAGTATTTGAAGGGTTGCCAGCAGTCATGAATTTAATCGCCTGTACGGGCTGTTTTACGGCATTCATGGGTGCTTCGATCGCAATTACCCAAAATGACATCAAAAAAGGTCTCGCCTACTCCACCATCTCCCAATTGGGCTACATGGTGATGGCAATGGGAGTCGGCGCCTACAGTGCCGGACTGTTCCACTTGATGACTCACGCTTACTTCAAAGCGATGCTGTTCCTCTGTTCCGGCTCAGTCATTCACGGTATGGAAGATGTCGTCGGCCACAACCCCGCACTCGCTCAAGATATGCGACTCATGGGCGGTTTACGCAAATATATGCCGATTACGGCAACTTGCTTTTTAATCGGAAATTTGGCAATCTGTGGCATTCCGCCCTTTGCTGGTTTTTGGTCAAAAGACGAAATCCTCGCCCAAGCTTTCCATGCAAATCCCGCCCTGTGGGCTGTGAGTTGGGTGACTGCGGGGATGACTGCGTTTTATATGTTTCGGATGTATTTCAGCACCTTTGAGGGCGAATTCCGGGGCAATGACAACGCGATCAAACAGCAACTTCTGCAACCAGGTTTGGTTTTCGGCCCTGGGGCGATGAATGTTAAGGAATTGGCATCAACTGGCGAAGGCCACGATGAACACGACCATTTCCCTCACGAATCTCCGCTAACAATGGCTCTGCCTTTAGTGGTGTTGGCAATACCTTCTGTGTTAATTGGTTTTGTCGGTACGCCCTTTGCCAATTATTTCGAGCAGTTTGTGCGCGCGCCTGGGGAGTCTCTGGAAGAAGTATTGGAACACGCCGCCGAGTTCGATTTAACGGAATTTCTGATCATGGGTGGCAGCTCTGTGGGTATTGCTTTGCTGGGCATTACTTTGGCTTCCCTGATGTATTTGAGCCGGAAAATTGATGCTGGGGCGATCGCCCAAAAAATCAAACCACTTTACGAATTCTCCCTCAACAAGTGGTATCTCGACGACATCAACGAATTTCTGTTTGTCAAAGGCAGCCGCCGTTTAGCGCGACAAGTCATGGAAGTAGATTTGCGAGTTGTCGATGGTGTAGTTAATTTGACTGGTTTTCTCGCCCTGGTAACAGGCGAAGGACTTAAATACATTGAAAACGGTCGCGCTCAATTTTATGCCCTGATTGTGTTTGTCGCAGTTCTGGGTTTTGCGATCGTTTCTGGAGTTAGTTGAATCTGTAGGGATACGGCATTACCAATTAGTAGACATCTCCCATAATTATTGTGGAACAGGCATCCTGCCTGTTCGACCCAGGCTTTTTGGGAGATGTCTAGTGTCAACTTAACGTCAAACCAACCGTATCTTTGGTTTGTCTCTAAGTCTAGATCCCCCCTAACCCCCCTTATTAAGGGGGGAAAAAGAGTTTTCTCTCAAAGTCCCCCTGATGGAAAAAGAGTATTCTCTCAAAGTCCCCCTTCTTAAGGGGGATTTAGGGGGATCTGAACTCAGCGATCGACAAGAGATACAAAGGTTTTTAGAGTTAAGTTGACACGATTAAAAGTATTGTCATGTCCCACCAGAAGATATTTTAAGAACAGACCTTATCTTAATAACTCAGAATTGACAATTAGCCAATAGAAATAAATCTTTGATTAAACTAGAATTATGCGATCGCATAATTCCTAGCAATTATTGCAAAAATTCCGTTGAGTATAAAGAAAGTATAAAATTTAACCGAAAATTGCCATAATGTGTTTAAACCTAATAATTGATGGATAATTTTTAAACGCAATGGATACAGCTAACTTTCCCTGGTTAACCACAACAATCCTGTTTCCTATTGCTGCGGCTTTGCTCATTCCTTTAATTCCCGATAAGGATGGCAAGACGGTGCGGTGGTATGCTTTGATTGTCGGTTTGATTGATTTTGCTCTGCTTGTTTACGCTTTTTACACTCAGTACGACTTCAGCAATCCGGGACTGCAACTGGTAGAAAGTTATACTTGGGTAGAGCAACTAGATTTGAATTGGTCGGTGGGTGCTGATGGTTTGTCGATGCCGCTGATTTTGCTGACGGGTTTTATCACTACCCTAGCGACTTTAGCTGCTTGGCCAGTTACCTTTAAACCGAAGCTATTTTACTTTTTGATGCTGACAATGTACGGCGGGCAAATAGCAGTTTTTGCCGTGCAGGATATGTTGCTATTTTTCCTGGTTTGGGAATTGGAATTAGTGCCGATTTACCTGATTTTGTCCATCTGGGGTGGCAAAAAACGGCTCTACGCAGCAACTAAGTTTATCTTGTACACGGCGGGCGGTTCGCTGTTTATTTTGGTTGGTGCGCTGACGATGGCGTTTTATGGCGATACGGTGACTTTTGATATGCGGGCGATCGCACTTAAAGACTTCGCCCCCAATATAGAATTGCTACTGTACGCAGGTTTCCTAATAGCTTACGGCGTCAAACTGCCGATTTTTCCCCTACACACTTGGCTCCCTGACGCCCACGGGGAAGCCACCGCACCCGCCCATATGTTGCTAGCAGGAATTCTGCTAAAAATGGGCGGTTACGCTTTGCTCAGAATGAATGCAGGAATGCTCCCGGATGCTCACGCTGTCTTCGCACCGCTGTTAGTAATTTTGGGTGTGGTAAACATTGTTTACGCCGCCTTAACTTCTTTTGCTCAGCGCAATTTGAAGCGGAAAATTGCCTATTCTTCAATTTCGCACATGGGCTTTGTGTTAATCGGGATAGCTTCTTTTACCGATTTGGGAATTAGCGGTGCAATGCTGCAAATGGTTTCCCACGGTTTAATTGGGGCGAGTTTGTTCTTTATGGTGGGTTGTACTTACGATCGCACTCACACCCTCATGCTCGACGAAATGGGCGGTGTTGGGCAGAAAATGCGTAAGGTTTTCGCCATGTGGACTGCTTGTTCTATGGCTTCCTTGGCTTTGCCGGGAATGAGCGGTTTTGTAGCAGAATTGATGGTGTTTGTCGGTTTTGCTACCAGCGATGCTTACAATCCAGTATTTAAGGTTTGTGTTGTATGTCTCGCTGCTGTCGGAGTGATTTTGACTCCGATTTATCTACTGTCGATGCTGCGAGAAATTTTCTACGGGCCTGAAAACAAGGAGTTGTCGGAACACGAGGAATTGGTGGATGCGGAACCGCGAGAAGTGTTTATCATTGCTGCGCTGTTGGTGCCGATTATTGGCATTGGTTTGTATCCGAAGATGTTGACTCAGGTTTATGATGCAACTACTGTTCAGTTGACGGCAAGATTGCGAAATTCTGTGCCTTCGTTGGTGGCTAAGGCTGCTGCTGATAAAACGGTGTCTTTGCGAGCACCTGCGATCGAACCTAGCAACTTGTAATTTGCACGCTGATGCGAGGAAGAAAACCCCCAAACCTGTGAAAGATATGGTTTGGGGGTTTTCTATAATGAGTACACCACCTTTACCAGTGTCCTTTGTCAATATTTATTAAGCAGTCAAATTAACTAGGAGTGTAGTTCTGGACACACATATAGTGTGTCTGCGTAAGTCCTGATGAAGGAATTACTTTCACAAACCAGGTTTTGGCGTCCAGGACTGGTAATCAGAGTCGCGATCGCCCATAATATCGAAATAGTAAATTTAGAAGCCCCCAGCTTCAGCATTGACAAACTACCACAAATAAGTTCTAACCAAGACACCACTATGGGAAAACCAACAGGCTTTATCGAATTCTTGCGCGAACTACCCTCGGAACTCTCACCAGTCGAGAGAGTCCACAACTGGGATGAATTTCACCTACCCATGGACGAGGACAAACTCCGCACCCAAGGAGCCCGCTGCATGGATTGCGGCATCCCATTTTGCCACACCGGAAACCTGATTAGTGGCATGGCCAGCGGCTGCCCCATCAATAACCTAATTCCCGAATGGAACGACCTAGTATATCGCGGACTCTGGAAAGAAGCCCTAGACAGACTCCACAAAACTAACAACTTCCCCGAATTCACCGGCAGAGTTTGTCCCGCCCCCTGCGAAGGCGCTTGCGTACTCGGCATCAACAACCCGCCAGTCACAATCAAAAACATCGAAGCCTCAATCATCGACAAAGGCTGGGATGAAGGCTGGATTACCGCCGAACCACCGGCCAAACGCACCGGCCGCGTCATCGCCATCATCGGTTCCGGGCCCGCCGGTTTGTCCGCCGCCGCCCAACTCAACAAAGCCGGTCATTGGGTAACAGTATACGAAAGAGCCGATCGCCCCGGCGGCCTGCTAATGTATGGCATCCCCAACATGAAGCTAGACAAAGAACAAGTAGTCCTGCGCCGCCTCAAAGTCCTCGAAGACGAAGGCGTAAAATTCATCTGCAACACCGAAGTCGGCAAAGACTTACCAGTAGAACAATTACTCAAAGAATTCGACTCCGTTGTCCTCTGTACCGGAGCCACCAAACCCCGCGACTTAGGCATCGAAGGACGCGAATTAAAAGGCATCCACTTCGCCATGGACTTCCTCACCGCCAACACCAAAGCAGTTCTCGACAAGAGCACCAACGATAACTTCATCTCCGCCACTGCCAAAGATGTCGTGATTATCGGCGGTGGCGACACAGGCACCGACTGCGTGGGCACCTCCATCCGCCATGGCTGCAACAGCCTCGTACAGCTAGAAATCCTCCCCAAACCGCCCTCCGAACGCGCCGCCAACAATCCCTGGCCCGAATGGCCAAAAGTCTACCGTCTCGACTACGGCCAAGAAGAAGCAGCCGCCAAATTCGGCGATGATCCCCGCGGCTATCTCACCACCGCCACCAAATTCGAGGGCGACGAAAACGGCAACGTCAAAGCCGTGCACACCGTTGAAGTGGAGTGGACAAAGAATGACAAAGGACAGTTTATTCCCAAGCACATCCCCGGCACCGAAAAAGTCCTACCAGCCCAGCTTGTCTTGCTAGCGATGGGCTTCCTAGGTCCAGAACAGCCCTTGCTGGATGCGATGGGATTGGAACGCGACGCCCGCAGCAATATCAAAGCCGAACACGAAAAATATACAACCAGTATTCCGGGAGTATTCGCCGCTGGTGACTGTCGCCGGGGTCAAAGTTTGGTAGTTTGGGCAATTAACGAGGGGCGGGGTGTCGCCCGCGAGTGCGACCTTTATTTAATGGGGAGCACGGATTTGCCTTAATTGGTAGGTTCAAAACTTTAAGTTAATTTAAAAACAAAGCTACCCATATTTTACAGTTTGGGTAGCCTTGTCCCTAAATTAATTCAATCACATGAATTTCTGAAATGGGGACAAGTTTTACAATGAAATTAAAGCCCCTCAACCCCTCACATTTTCCATCAACCAATTAAACTTAGCCTGGGCTAGACCAAAATTCTCCATCACACTCGGATTAATATCCTCACTTTCTAATTCAGAGTTTTCTAATTCAATATTACGACCATACTCTATATGTCTAATCGTACCGCGCATTCTGTCAGCAAGACACAGAGAAATTCCACAATAAAATCTGGAAGCAAAGCCCATATCATGTTGCAGTTTGATAATTAATTGTCGCCGTGGAATTGCTAACAACTCAGTTTTTTCGATCGCCTTCACCGTTGCTAAAGGAGGTCGATCATCAATAAAAGAAACTTCTCCCACCAGTTCACCGCTACCTATTTTTGCCAGTTCTTTAGTAGCCTTCGCCTCTAGCAAAACGCTCAAAGTTCCCTTCAATACAATGTAGAGGGCATCAATTTGTCTCCCTTCGTGGATCAGTATCCTGTCGGGGTCAAGAATTTCCTTCTTAGCTTTTTGGACTATCCAGTTGATGTCATCGTTATTTAACTGGCTCAAAATGAAAAGAGCTTTTTTTCTATTGCTGTCGGTCATGAATCTAGCTCCCGATCGCTTTTTTTATAATAGCATTGGTTAAACAATTTTTTTAAATAGAACCCCTGTCATGGGCGCGGGGCACAATTCACCACGCCCATTGTCTCTGACTAAATCGATCGCAAATCGGGATAACCAGCCAACATATCATCAGCAGTCAAAGTATCGCCATTAGCTTGAGGAGTCCACAGCACCTCAATCGCCAACAACTGCTCGCTAGACACTCCCCCAATTTGACGCAAAGCCATGCGCAAATCTTCAGTATTTTTGACTACTGGTAATTGCAGTTTGCCTAGGGTACCGACAATCAACGTCACCACAATATATTCACCGGGAGCTTGACTCAAATCCCCAGCCACCAGTACGCCATTTTCCTTCACACTTGGCAGTACATTGTTGCTTCCAGATTCCCGAAGCTGGTTGTTAAAATTTGAGAGAGTTTCTTCTGTAAATTTACTGCGTTCTGCCAGAGAAAATTGATTAAATTTAGCTTCTGCTGCTTCCAAGCGAGTTTGCTGAGATTCAGCACCGGCATAAACCCAGTATTCTGGATGGCGCAGCAACGCCAAAGTAGATTCTTGTAGCACCTGAGCGCGACCCGTTGCTGTATCGGTATCCGCTGTTTTTGCTAAGGAGTCTAGTTCCGATTGCAAACCGCGAGCATCTGCTAGCAAACCAACTTGCAAACGAGCCACAGAGACGTTTGTCGGTGTGCTGTAGCCTAGTTCTTCCTCCCCTGTGCCCCCGGCGCGGCGGAAGCTTTGGACGAGGAAATTCGCGATCGAAATAAAAATCAAAATCGAGAACAAACCACCAAAACCGCCCCCAAACCCAAAAAATGGCAGCAAGAACGGGAAACCAAAGCCACCACCAAAGCCACCACCAGGGTAGTACCCCCCTCCAGACGGTGCGTAGGTGCGGCTAGGAGACGAATAACTGCGCGCAGGAGCCCGAAAAGAGCCGCCACCGATGCGTCCCCCGCTGCGGGCCGCCAGGGCTCCATCAGCGTTACCAAGGGCTAGTGTCAGTACCAGCCCGATCGCAAATAGTGATTTCAAAAGCGGTTTGATTCTTGAAATTAGTTGCTTGTACATAAGACCATTACTATGCGATACATATATAATTTACAGTCTATTCTCGCCTGTGGGCAGCCCGGTTGCAGGCGTGAAATCGGTGAGATATCCGTACTCAAGGACTCAAGTCCTGACGAAAAACTATAGAGGTCGCTCTCCCGCTAACCCTTGGGGATAACGGGAGATAACTTCACCTTAGAAATTCTGATTATCTGTCGTTGGAGCCACCGAACCGGGCTGGTTGATAAACAGGTTTTTGGCACTATCGTTTTGATAGATACAATTGATATCCGGTTGACTTTCCAAAGTACCGGTGAAGCCAAATGTATTCATCCGATTTTTGCACTCGCGTACTTGGTCTTGGCTGACGAGCTTTCTTTGTTCTAGAATTGCCCAGTTATTGGTCCTGAGCACGCAGCCAGGGCGCATAGTCGGCTGTGAAATGTAGACGTTGAAAGGGTTGAGGGTGACATAGGCGCGCATATCTGTCACCATCGCGCTGGCTCCAAACTGTACGCAAAGTTCGGGATTGGGGGCACTGCGATCGATAAATTCGCGGGATGCTACGTTTTCTGGGCTAATGGTAGCGGTAGAGCTAAAGGCAATGCCAATCCCAATTCCGAGAATGAACACTGCTGCTAAAATCCCCAAGGATGTGTAGTTGACGAAGGAAGGTTTCCCAGAGGGAGTCGCGCGTCGGGATTGTCCGCCAAAGGGACTGGAATAGTCGGAGTCTTCATCTCCTCGCGGTGCGTCGGCTGTGAATCTGTCGTTGTAGGGTTTAGGTTTGCGTTTCATATAAGCTTCAGTGGGTTTTGGAGAGTTACCAGGGAGTAGTTTTTTATTTTTATCTTTTGTGTTCTAATTGTACGGCGATCGTCCGGTCACGGTCACAGGCTGGGGAGACAGGAGTTTTTCCAAACTGCATCTGCGTCTGGCGATCGACTTTTTTGCTGCTTTGTCGGAATTTGATGACCTCACAGGATGTCAATTCAATTAAAATAACTAAAAGTCGGATACCATTGCACAGCGGAAGAATCCGGCTCAAGATTATTCACAAATTTTAACATTTTACCCACCAGGAGGATACAAAGTAGTGTCTGTCGAAATTATTGTCAAGCCTTCAACAGTCCGTAAGCTTGCACCCCGCTACCGCGTTCTGCTGCACAATGATGATTTCAACCCCATGGAGTACGTGGTACAGACTCTGATGCAGACGGTTCCGAGTCTGACTCAGCCACAGGCTGTGAATATTATGATGGAAGCTCACACCAACGGGCTGGGACTGGTAATTGTGTGTGCCCTAGAACACGCTGAGTTTTACAGCGAAACGCTCAACAATCACGGATTGAGTAGTACGATCGAACCTGACGAATGACCCGAACCAGAACTCAACGGATGACGGGCAGCTTAAAAGCTGCTACTAGCCTTCATCCGGGCCTTGCAAGGACGGGGTTCTGGCCAATCGCTCTATAGAGTCTGAGTTGAGAGCAAGACTCTCAGCTCTCAACAAAAAAAACTGATAGCTAAAAGCCAAGGGCTTGACCCTTGGCTTTAGCGTGTATTTACCGGAAATCAAAGCCGCCCTAAAAGGAAGGGGCTTTAAACCCAAATTTTTGGTAAAGCAGGAAATTTGAACAGAAGGCGGTTCGGAGCTAGGTGCCCTTCATCGCAAATCTCCAATATCAAATCTGCGTCCGAGGAAATTAATAACGTCCTCCCCCTCCTCCTCCACCGCGAGCAAATTTTCCTGGACCACCTCCGCCGCGGTTGCCGCCGGAGCGATTACCTTCATCTTCGCGGGGTTTGGCTTTATTAACTTTGAGGTCGCGACCCATCCACTCTGCTCCATCGAGAGCAGCAATGGCTGCATCTTCTTCTGCATCGCTTGACATTTCTACAAAACCGAAGCCGCGGGGGCGACCTGTTTCTCTGTCGGTAGGTAGATGTACTCGCTTAACGGTTCCGTATTCGGCGAAGACGGAGGTGATGTCTTCTGGGGTAACTTGGTAGGATAAGTTACCGACGTATATCGACATGGGAAATAACTCCAAAATTTAGACAGTGCAAAGATTTCAGTTTCGGAGAGTTCCCTGCCGATACAGAAGGGCAAGTTTTTAGACAATTCTGTAGCAATGAACAAAGCCTACAACCGAATCTAATTCACATTTGGTATTTTAACACAGAATAGTCTCTGATGAGTAGGTTTCAACAGTTAGTTGCGCCGAGTCTATTTACGGCAGGAAAGATAGGTCTACCTTGCCAAAGTTGGTACTCAAAGCTAGATTCACGTTTTCTAGGGCTTTCACTAACCACATCACACCTGTTCTGGCAGAAAACTCGTAGTGACCGAACAAAATTGCCAAACGCTTTTCTAGGTATGGTTTGACTTTGCCGCAAATTAGTACAATTTTCAGCAGCAAACCTGTAGTCTCGGTGGGGCCGAGATTGGAGATGAGGTCAATGAAGACAAAGTGGTTGGGTCGTTTCTGACTCTCTACTACTAAAAAATTCAATAACTGGCTGCAAGTTCTCATCATTAAACATTCGTTTAACTTCTGAGAGTCGCTGTGAGGAAAGGTGCTTTGTAATTGCTTATACAATTTTTCCTTAAATTGACCTTGACCGTAGCGGTGGTTGGTGACACCAGAAATCAAGTATTCGTATAAATCATCTTTAAAAGAACCGTAGGACTGATTTTGGCTAGTGTGGGCAAGAAAATTATTCGCTAGGTGTCTGTAAGTATTGCCTCCTTCTACTTTGCCGACAAATTGCTTCAAGGCGAACAACAGTTCGGTGTCGTTCAAAAGCGTGGGGTTTTTTATAGTTTGTATAGGTCTGCCAAAGGAAACCGAGGTTCCCCGGCGAGCTATTTGCATTTTTCTCACTTGGTGAGCGACGTATTGGGAGAGGTTGATTTCAAATTGCTGCTGCTTTCGGGCTTGGATTTTTTTAATGATTCTTTGTTGCTCGTAGTTGCTGTCGTCGCTCAGGAGGCAGTGGCTGTAAAGGTATGGGTAGTGAGGAATCAAGCTTCCCAGGGCTAGGTTAGTGGGGGTTTTGCTGTTGTTACCCTCTTCTGAACCGTGAAGGATAACTTTGGATAAGCGTTTGAGGGCGAGGTATTGTTCGCTGGTGGTAAATTGATTGACTAATTTGGCGATTTGACCGATCGCCCGCGATCGATCGTATCCAAATATGACCTTGGGAACCCCTTCAAATACAGCAATCAATTCCGGGATGGCCGCTTGCTTGTTGGGGTAGGTTTGCCAGCGGTTGATGGCGATGTGACAGCAGCGGTTGAGGATGTACTTGAATTCTGGTTCTGCATCTTTTGAGGTGGCGATTTTTTCCAAAGCCTCGACGATCGACCGATCGGGATATTTCTCACAATTGATAAATAAAGTGCGAAAACGATGGATAATTTCCGCCGGTGGTTCTACTTGTACCAGATTCAGCCAGTGCTGATAAAGTAGCTGTTCAGCTTCGTAGCTAGATCGGCTGTAACTGTCTTTCCAGGTATTATTCACTCTTTTTACCCTCCGAAATTGGGCAAGATGTTGCAGCGCCATTGGCTCGATAAATTAGCTGAAGAAGCACCTGAATTGAATTAATGGATTTGCTCGATTCCCAAAGCTTTGGGGCGGCAGCGGTCAGCATCTTGGGCCGATCGCTCTTTTTTGTCTAATTAAACTATTTACTAACAATAGCATGACACAAATTCTTGGCACCTCGCAAGGCCTCAATCACTATTATTTTAGGTAAAAAATTACTCGCAAATGTAGACCCCCAGTTAGAGATTTGTGAGTCGGAGGGCGATTTAGTATTACGATTGTTAAAGCAAATCCCGATCGACAGCCCCCAAATAGTTAATTTTGAGGTCTGGCGATCGGCGACGAGTGCTGAAATTGACTATTTAAAGTGTGAGTGCTAGTAATATGGTTTGTCGCGTCACTATTTCCCAACTTGCTGAAATTTTAACCGTAGCTTTGCCTGTTGACTCTGAGGCTGTGTTGACAACGTTAAGCACTGGTATTACCACAGACACGCGGACTATTCAGGGGGGCGAGGTATTTGTGGCACTGCGGGGAGAAAATTTTGACGGGCATCAATTTGTGGAAAAAGCCAGGGATTTGGGGGCTATTGTGGCGGTTGTCGATCGCGATTGGCAAGGAAAAGTTGCTAACTTTCCCCTATTGCGAGTTGACAATACTTTAACAGCTTATCAGGCGATCGCCCGTTGGTGGCGCGACCAATTCAGTATACCGATAATTGCAGTCACTGGTTCTGTAGGTAAAACTACTACTAAAGAATTGATTGCAGCAGTTTTGTCAACCCAAGGGAATGTACTCAAAACTCAATTGAACTATAACAATGAAATTGGAGTACCAAAGACTCTGTTAGAGCTGTCGCCAGAACACAATTATGCCGTGATTGAGATGGGAATGCGGGGACTTGGTGAAATTGCGCTGTTAGCGCAAATTGCCCGCCCCACGATAGCAGTAATTACGAATGTGGGAACGGCGCATATTGGGCGATTGGGGTCATCGGAGGCGATCGCGACGGCTAAATGCGAATTGTTAGCAGAAATGCCAGCAGCCAGTATTGCTATTCTCAATCATGATAGTGAGAAATTAATCACAGCAGCAGCCCAAGTTTGGTCAGGAAAAACTTTGACTTACGGCTTAGAAGGTGGAGATTTGCGTGGCGCATTCATCGACAATAATTCAATGGGGATTGAAGATATAGAATTGCCACTACCTCTACCAGGAAGGCACAATGCTGTAAATTATCTAGCAGCTTTGGCCGTAGCCAAGGTATTAGATATTGATTGGCAAGTTTTCCAGCAAGGTTTGTCTGTACAATTACCTGATGGGAGAGCGCGTAAGTACGAATTACCGAAGGATATTGTGATTTTGGATGAGACTTATAATGCGGGTTTAGAGTCCATGTTGGCAGCCTTGAGACTGTTGGCGGATACTCCAGGAAAACGGCGGATTGCGGTGTTGGGAACCATGAAAGAATTGGGCGATAAATCCCTAGAATTTCACAGACAAGTGGGAACAGCAGCCCGAAACTTAAATGTCGATGCTTTGTTTGTGTTTGCTGATT
This sequence comes from Oscillatoriales cyanobacterium, assembly GCA_004292745.1. GTDB lineage: Bacteria > Cyanobacteriota > Cyanobacteriia > Cyanobacteriales > Microcoleaceae > Microcoleus > Microcoleus anatoxicus. The sequence continues at coordinate 78,609 of RDXH01000004.1, forward strand.
TTGAAGAAGCTGCGGCGATGGCGAGTGGTGCTGCTGGTTTGCCTTTGGTGGAAATAGAAGATATTTCGGCGGAAAATGCTCACGATGTGCTAGCAAGGCATTTAATGGAGTTTGTAGAAACAGGCGATCGCCTTTTATTTAAGGCCTCTCATGCGATGGAGTTAAATCGAGTAGTCGATCGGCTGAGGACTGATATGATTGTTGACAACTGACAACTGACAACTGACAACTGACAACTGACAACTGACAACTGACAACTGACAACTGACAACTGACAACTGACAACTGACAACTGACAACTAAAAAATCTCAAATCCGATGACTCAAGTTTCGATGAATACCCTCGTTGAAAGAGCAATTTCTGGCACTGCTATAGTCAGTTTTCCCACTGATACTGTACCCGCTTTGGCCACCTTGCCCGATCGCTCCGAGTTGATTTTTGCCGCTAAACGGCGCAGCCAAGACAAACCGCTGATTTTGATGGCAGCCTCAGCAGAGGATTTGTGGGGCTACGTGCAGGGAAGTCCAGCAGATTTCCAAGTGTGGGAACAAGTGGCGCAATCTGTTTGGCCGGGGGCCTTAACTTTGGTGCTCCCAGCCTCAGCAAAAGTACCCGTGGCGATGAATGCGATCGACCCGACTACAATTGGATTGCGAGTCCCTAATTGTACCCTGGCACGCAAAATTCTACAGCAGACAGGCCCTTTGGCTACCACCAGTGCCAATTTATCAGGCCAACCCCCTCTGGAGTCCATGGCAGAAATTGAAGCCCAGTTTCCCGAAGTCCTGACTTTACAGCCTTTGGAATTACCAACCATAGCCACAGCTTCGAGTCTTCCTTCCACGGTTGCTAAATGGACTGGCAGTGGTTGGAAAATCTTGCGACAGGGCGCGGTACAGTTAGAATAGTGACCGAAAAACAGGCACTTAAATTAAATCTTGGTAAAAAATCAAATACCCTCCTACCTGTTCCTGCTATGCAGAAAGACGCTAGGATCGTGTGAAAGTTTTTACCAGCCTTTATCCCACCGGCAAATCCTCGATCGGATTTCGCGCGAGGGCGAGGCGCGAAATAGCTAAACTCGAAGGCAAAGTGATATGGCGCTGATGGGCTGGAGCGAATTGATATATATAGGAATGGGGCTGGGACTGGGTTTGGGAAGCAATTTGATCTGGCGTCCGCGGCCAAAAAGCTCGGAACCGCTAGAACCTGCAACCCACCAGCAGTCAACTCCTCAAGAGATTTATTTAGAGAAGTTTGATGCCATTTCTGACCAACTGAAGCAAACTCAATTGGCTTATCAGATGGCATCGGAAATGAGTCAATTTAAGGCTGGTTTTTTGGCTAGGACTTCTCACGAATTGCGATCGCCACTGAGCAGTATGATTGGCACACTGCAATTAATTCTGTCGGATTTGTGCGACGATCCTGCTGAAGAACGGGAGTTTGTCGAACAAGCTCACATTGCAGCACTCAAGTTAGTGAAATTGATCGATCAAATTATCTTTGTTGCTAAAACTGAACATGGCACTGAGACGATGGATATTGAGCCGATTCAGTTAGCTAAAATCTTTGATGAAGTGGATGATTTAACTTACTTACAAGCAGCTAACCGCAGCATTCGTCTAGAAATATCGCCGCCCGATCCGGAAATTTATGTATTGGTTGATTTTCCCAGATTTAGGCAAGTGTTAGTCAATTTGATAGATACTGCTATTGCGGAAATGGAAGAGGGGAGTATTTTTGTTTCGGCACACCCTTCACCGGAATCTGGCTACGTTAACATTTGGGTAGACGACCAGCGTTCCATCAGTGCTTGGAGCGAGTCTTGGGATTTATTAAAGCACGATTTAGAGACAGATAATAAGAGTACCGATCCAGTTAAAGTGTCTTCGGGAATGAGGTTATTGATGGATCAGACGCTGCTAAGTTTAATGAACGGGCGTTTAGAGGTGCTGGCGGTTCCTTCGGAGACTGAAGAGTCCAATTTCACTCGGACTCAATGTTCTATTCCTTTAGCTCAGCAGTGATTAGTCAGATATGGAAGACGAAGTGCCATAGGAATAGGATCTCAAGAGCTTGCGAGTGAGAAAGACAGGCAATGCACGCAAGAGTTTTGGCGGGCTGAACTGGAACCTGATGTTGCAGAAATGTTTCCCGACTCTCTACGGTTTTGGATAAAACTTATGAAAGACAATAAGCATCCTCTGAGCAATATCAGAGCTAGTACCTAGCTAGCGAATAAATAGACAAAGTGGTACACTTGTAGACAAATCTACGATGTACCATTTTGTTTAAACCACACGAATTCGCAAAAAAACTTGGATTATCAGTAAAGACGCTCCAGCGCTGGGATGTCTCAGGAAAGCTGCCAGCCAAGCGCACCCTGTCGGGTCATCGTTTTTACACAGAGGACGACCTTTTAATCGCCAACGGATTGAAACCCATAGAAGCCAAGCGAAAGACAATCGTCTACTGCCGAGTCTCATCTAGCGCGCAAAAGCCAGAACTCAAAAATCAGGTAATGGCAATGGAAGCTTTTTGTTTAGGTCGAGGGCTGAGCGTCGATGACTGGGTATCAGAAATCGGTGGTGGGCTAAACTTCAAGAGGAAAAAGTTTCTAGCAATTATGCTGTCAATGCTTAGAGGCGAAATATCAACAATAGTGATTGCACACAAAGACAGGATGTGCCGTTTCGCATTTGAATTTATCCAGGAGCTTGCTATATCAGTTGGGTGTGAGATTGTAGTTGCCAACCAAGAGTCTTTGTCCCCTCAACATGAATTAGTTGAAGATTTGATGGCGATAATCCACTGTTTTTCTTGTCGGTTATACGGTCGGCGAAATTACTCCAAAGACATCAAGGAAAAGCTCAAGGATGCTATTGACAGACCAGTACAAGACGTGTCTGAATTGAGCAATCAAGAAATACAGTGTTGAGGTCGAGCAATGCTTTTGTCCATCAAAACAAAGTTAAAGCTCAACAAAAATTAAGCAACAATAATGAGTAAGCAAGTGGAGCAACTGGCGTATGGCGGTTGGCTAAACCGTGAAAGCTTGCCCAGGGATAGCCGCTCCCATGCTCCCGATGAAGTAAGAAGCAAGTGTCTAGACTTGTCTAGTATTTGTATAGCAGTTCTTGATTGATAATTTCTAATTCGACATTCTCTTCTAAGGGCTGATTTTCTAGTACCATTGTCGTGCTGGCGTTATGCTGAAAACCGATGCGTTCATAGAAGCTTTGTTTGTAAGTTGTCATCAGGTAAATTCGCTCTACTCGGCTCATTCGAGGGTGACTTAAAACTGTTTGGACTAATTTGCGTCCCAGTCCTGCACCTTGGTAATCTGGGTGAATGGCAACATCCCAAATGGTAGCTCGATAGATGCCGTCTGATGTGGCTCTGGCAAAACCGATCGCCCTTTCGCCATCCCAGACGGTGACAACTGGTTCGCTGTTGGCGATCGCGATTTTCCAATCTTCTATCTTGCGTTCCCTAGCCCAAAATGCAGCTACTTTAAATAGATGTTGAAGTTGTTCGAGGTCTACTCGATCGTGACCTATGCAAAATTGAATGTGACTGGAATCTCTAGTCGTTTGTGTCATTCTAAATTTGCCTGCAAATTGTATTTAATTCTAAACATACAAACATAAATTAATTCACCCATATTATCTCACTAATTTCGGTAATCATTAATACTTTTTCCTGAGAAAATGCGATCGCTATCAGAGCCGCTACTTTACACAAAAAGTCCTCGCTCTGGATGTATAGAAGTAGCCTTAACAGCCACCGCCAAGGCTATTAAGGCGATTCTCAAGGGTTGTGAGTGAGGGGCGTAGGCGGGGGTAGTGGATGGTGCGTGCCTACCCCCTCCACCGACCATTTTCCGTCATTTCAGAGATTGGGGCAACCACGGGGGGATTGCCCCTACAAGAGAATGACCTTCAACTACGACGGGGTATTAACCGCGGAGATTTCCTCAGCCTTTTAACCAGCGGGCGGCATCTTTGGCGTGATAAGTTAAAATCAAATCAGTACCAGCACGTTTGAATCCTGTCAAAGTTTCCATCACTACTCTTTCTTCATCTATCCAACCATTAAGAGCAGCGGCTTTAACCATCGCATATTCTCCAGAAACGTTGTAAGCTGCAACTGGCAGATTAGTTGCTTCCTTAACGCGCCAGATGATATCCATATAGGCTAAAGCAGGTTTAACCATCAGCATATCTGCACCTTCGGCAATATCGAGAGCAATTTCTTTGAGAGCTTCACGACCATTTCCGGGGTCCATTTGATAGGTACGTCGATCGCCAAATTGGGGTGCAGAATCCGCCGCATCTCTGAACGGGCCATAATAAGCGGAAGCATATTTTGCCGCGTAGGACATGATAGGAATATCTTCAAATCCAGCATCGTCCAATCCTTCCCGAATTGCTCCGACAAAACCGTCCATCATCCCAGAAGGTGCAATAATATCTGCACCAGCTTTAGCTTGAGCAACCGCTGTTTTCTTGAGCAATTCTAGGGTTTGGTCATTCAAAACACGACCGGTTAAATCGCCGACTTCCAAATAGCCACAGTGACCGTGACTGGTATATTCACACAGACAAGTATCGACCATGACGATTAAATCTGGTACTGCTTCTTTGACTGCTGTTGTCGCTTTTTGGACGATACCGCAATCGTGCCAAGCACCGGTGGCGTCTGTGTCTTTATCGGCGGGAATTCCGAATAAAATAATTGCCGGAATGCCGAGGTCGTAAACTTCTTTTGCTTCTTCGACAATTTTGTCGATTGAGAGCTGGTAAACTCCTGGCATTGATGTGACTTCTTTAGCAAAACCTTCCCCCGGTACGGCAAATAGGGGGTAAATTAAATCATTGGTTGTCAAGATGTTTTCGCGCACCATCCGGCGGAGTTGGGGATGGTTGCGGAGGCGGCGGGGACGGTGTGTGGGAAACATAATGTTTTTTAATGTTAGGTCAACAGTCAACAATCACCTGAGAGTGCAACCGGAATTGATATCATATCAAATCCCGTGGCACTGTCAGATGATTTAACCGGGAACACGGCAACAGGGGGAAGCAAGAACAGCATCTTCTTCTTTCTATTCCTTAGTCTCTTGAGCGTCTTCCTGGTTCATTTAATCCGATCCGTATTCGGTAGCGGTTCGCCAAAGTTGATTATCCCCTGGGAGGGTGCAGCAGGACGTGGTATGGGAGCTAAACGTATCCCCCGCCGTTCCTCCACTGCCACCCTTACTAAAGGCACTGTTATGGGTCGGATTTGGTCGTTTTGGGTTGTTTGTTGGGCAGGAGGGCGATCGTAAGTTTGAGTGGCGATCGCACTTGGTGCAACAGGTTCTGGAGTAGGCTTCGAGTTGGGAGTTGTTGTCGCCTGGGGCTGTGCTATGGCTGTAGCTGAGGGGGTTGTGGTTTCTCTGGTGTTGGCGATCGCGCTTGGGGCGATGGCGGGAACTAACACCCAGCGATTGGCGGCACCGATTTTTTGGAATTGAGTGCGATCGGGCCAGACAGCAAATCCTGGTGCTAACTCCATCACAATTCTCACCCTTCCCGGTTGAATTTGACTCATCCCCACAGAACTTATTAATCCTTTTGGATATAACTGAGTTGCATCTACTGAGATTTCAGTATTGGGTAAATCCACAGCAATTTGATTGGGGTTTAATACAGAATATTTGGGAGTTACGCCTTCAGGGAGGCTAATGATTAACTCATTTGTGGCTGGATCGAATTGCCAAAGGGGAACAGTGGAAGCCGTGGCTTGTTGTTGTCCGATTTGCATCAAAACTGCGGTGGCGACGGCTAGATTCAGACTCAGTGACAAGCTGGCTAACAATCGGGGTGCTAGAGAATTAAGAGTCAATTTTTGTAAGTGTTGCCAAAATTTTTGGTAGTGCATGGCTGCTCCTTAAACTATATAAGATTAAATGAACCGCGAAGGCGCGAAGAACGCGAAGGAAGAACCCCCCCAGCCCCCCTTGGGGGGAAGGAGGATTGTCAGGGGGATCGAGATATGTGCAACGACCCATTAAATTGGTATAATCGGAATCGCGATCGCCTAAAAATTCCTGCCGTCAGAACACCTATGGCTTACAGTAACAGCAAACTTGAGGGAAAATCTTTCTATCAATCGGAACCTTTAATCGCCAGATTGAGGGGAATTATCCGCGATTATCCCGAAGGTGTGGGGATTCTCAAGGAATTAATTCAAAATGCTGACGATGCGAAAGCCACGCGGGTAGAGATAACTCTTGATTGGCGCAACCATCAAGTCGAAAAATTGCCGGACGATCGCATGGTACTGCTAATGGGGCCGGCGATGTTAGTCTACAACGATCGCGTATTTACAGACAAAGATTTTGACAGCATTCGCAGCTTGGGACAAAGCGAAAAAGCGCGAGACTTGCAGAAAACGGGTAGGTTTGGCGTCGGTTTTAATGCAATTTATCATGTTACAGATTTTCCCAGTTTTGTGTCGCGCGATCGCATCATCTTTTTTGACCCTCACGGCGCGGCGATTCCGGGAACTTCAAGACAGGAACCTGGGCGTGAGTGGAATTTGGCAGATGCTAAATGGTATGAAAAATATCCCGATTTTATGCAAGTCTACGCAGCGGGAGGATTGCCATTTGGAGATACCAACTTTCAAGGTACTCTGTTTCGGCTACCTTTGAGAACAACAGAAAGCGCCAAAAATAGCGAGATTCGTAAACAAGCTTTTACAGAATCAAATGTCAAGGAATTACTTGATGAATTGAGACTGTCTGGTGAAGAACTTTTGCTATTTTTGAAATCAGTTCAAGAAATTCGAGTTTATGAAATTCCGGCTAACAGTCAAGAAACCAGACAAGAAATTCTGGCGATTGTTACCAAAAATCCGCTAGAAGTCCGAGAAGCGCGACAAAAACTCCTCGATGCAATTCCCCATACTCCCGACAAGTTGCTGGAATTGTGCAGCCACAATCCTGATGGTTTAGTCTCAGTTTCTTACCGCC